>JASLLH010000137.1:0-4321 GCA_030747115.1 Arenicellales bacterium | reverse complement strand
GATTGCGCTGGCACCGCTCTGGGCGGCTGCTTCAAAAGTGCGCTGAATCAGCGGTTTGCCGTCCACGTCCCGCAACGGCTTACCCGGCAGACGCTGGGAGGCAAAGCGCGCCGGAATCACTACGGTAAACTCAATGCTCAAGCGTCGCCCCGTTGACTAATTTCTGCAGTTGCTCGATAAAAGCCGGTTCAATATCGATAGCCTGACCGACTTCCCACCAATCCGAGTCGGCAGCCCTGCGACACTTTACCGCATCTTTTGCTGTCATTAGCACAGTGATTCCCCGTAGTGGCTCAAGCTCGGACATACTGTAACGATGATGATCGGGAAACGGTAAGCCGGTGATGTCGATCTCGCGCTCGCGCAATTGCCTGAAAAAGTTATCCGGGTCAGCGATCCCGGCAAGTGCTGTGGCCGACGACCCCGAGAAGTCACTGAGCGGCCGTTCTTCGTCACTGATCAGGTTACGGGCCGAGGCCAGAGTGAGCCTCATCGAGAACTCTTCAGATGATGCAATACCGCCATTTCTAACCACCATGTCGACACTGTCAAGGCGGCTCTTGGGTTCGCGTAAGGGGCCTGCCGGCAATAAACGACCGTTGCCGAATCGACGTTTGTCATCGATCACGGCTATTTCCACGCTGCGACCCATGCGCAAATGCTGCAAGCCATCATCAGAAACGATAACGTCGACGGAGGTATCGTTCAAGAGTATATCGACCGCTCGCGGTCGGTTGCTGTCCACGGCCACCGGCACCCCGGCCAGACGGGCGATCAGTGCCGGTTCGTCACCTACCTCGTCTGGGTCGCTGTCCACTGTTGCTCTAACCGTGCACTGCGACTGCCGTCGGTAACCCCGGCTGACTACCCCCGGGTAATAACCGATGTTGCGCAGTGCTCTAACGGTCGCAATCACCAGTGGGGTCTTGCCAGTGCCCCCAACCGTCAAGTTGCCGATGACGACCACCGGAACGTTCCAGCGCCGCACCCGCAACAAGCCAAGGCGGAAAAGACTTCTTCGCAGCCACACCGCAAGCCCATAAACCATGCTCACCGGAGTCAACGCGAGAGACAACACGCTAGTTTGGTGCCAGCACTTTTCCAGGTACCTGGCGAACTTCACGGTCTCACCTGTCAGTCGTACCGGCTACAGGCTGTTGTGCCTCCTGGCTCCGCCACAGTGCGGCGTAGTGTCCCACTTCGGCCAGCAAGGCGTGGTGGGTCCCCGACTCAACTATGCGCCCTTGGTCCAGCACGTAAATACAGTCAGCGTTAGTGACAAGGCTTAACCGGTGGGCGATAAGGATCAACGACTGATCGCTGGCGAGCTGTGCAATCTCGCCCTTGAGTTCGCGTTCCGAGACTGGATCCAGGGCGGAAGTGGCCTCGTCAAGCACCAAAATTGCCGCTTGCCGGTAAAGTGCACGTGCCAGCGAAACCCGCTGGCGCTCGCCTCCGGAAAGGCGGGCACCGAGCTCGCCCATCGTGGTTGCGCCGGGTCCATTGCCCAGGGTTGCAAAACGGCTAACACCGGTGGCGGCTGCAACGGCATCAAGTCGATTATTGTCGACTTGAGCCTGGCCATAGGTGATGTTGTCCTGTACCGCACCTTGGAAAAGGATTGCTTCTTGCGGCACAAGTGCAACTGCCTTGCGCAGTTCGGTGAGCTGGTACTCATCCACCGGGACACCATCGATCAAGACCGAGCCGCGCTGGGGTGGATAAAAACCGAGCAGCAAAGCCGCGGCAGTGGATTTACCGCTGCCAGACGCACCAACCAGAGCAACGGTGCTGCCGGCCGGCACCATGAATGACACCTGATCCAGAGCGGGCTCTTCGGTATCTGGATAGGTAAAGGTCACGTTACGAAATTCCACCTCACCGCGGATAGTCTGGGAAGTCATGCTCCCGCCTTGCCCTTCAGGTGGCAAGTCGAGGACTGAAAAAATACTGTGGGCGGCAGCTAATCCGGCCTGCAAGAACTCGTTGACCCGGGCAAGGCGTTTGATCGGGCCCATCAAAAGCAAAATCGTGCCGATGTACGAAATAAAGGTTCCCGGGCTGACAAATGTGGTGATGGTGTCGGTCATGGCAATATAGATGATGGCCGCTACCGCGGTTCCGGCCAAAAGAATCAACAATGGCACGCTGATAGATGCTACCAGCGCCTTGCGCAGTGACTGGCGACGATTGGCTTGATTAGCTGCCTGGAAAATCTGGTTCTCATACTGGTACCCAGCATAAGCTTTGATCACTTTATGCCCTTGAAAAGCTTCCTTGGCAACATGGGTGATGCCGCCCATAGATGCCTGGATGCCTTCACTGGAGCTACGGAATCGCCGCCCGGCCTTGCCCACCACGATCGCGACAAACGGTGTAATCAGTAAAAATATCAACGTCAACTGCCAACTGAGCAGGAACATCCACAAGATCAAGCCAGTGCAGAGTAGGCTGTCCTTGACCAATACCCTGACCGATGTGGTACTTGCTTCAGCGACCTGTTCAAGATCGTAGATCAGTTTCGAGATGAGTTCAGCAGAGGGGTGACGATCGTAGTAGGTCACTGGTAACCTGATCATTTGGTCGAACAACGCCTGCCGCAAGTCGAATACCATCTGTCGACCCACCCAGGCAATACTGTACTGATCTGCGAACGCGCCGAGCGCCCGGGCGGCAAAAACGCCGATCAGCAGAAACGGTGTGGACTGAATAATTTCCGAGTCCCGCTCAATGAACCCACCGTCCATGATCGGCTTGAGCAGCGCGGCAAATATGGTTTCGGCCGCAGCGACGACCACCATGCCAACGATGCTAAGGGCAAACACCCGGCGATACGGCAAGACGTAACCAAGTAATCGCCGGTACAGGCCAGTGGTGTTCAAACGTTCAGGGTCTCCATTACTCCGGCGCAACCCGGGTGGCAAACGCAATTCGACTGAAGCCACCGTGGCGGGCTGCCTCAAGTGCTGTCATAACCCGCTCGTGGGGGGTTTTGGCATCAGCGCGGATAATGATAAGCGGCTGCCTAAGACCTTGCGCAGCCAGTTGCAAAGCCTCAGTAAGTGTGGCGACGTCAGCAGTGGCCTGCGCTGTTGTGACCGCTGAGCCTGCGACTGACACGCTGTACCCAGCAGCGGCGCCAATTGTTACGGTGATAGTCGATGGCTGCAGTTGTTTCTGGGGAGTGTTCTCGGTTTCAGGCAGGCGGATCTCGAGTTGGGCCTCCCGCGTAAACGTGGTAGAGACCATGAAGAAAATAAGTAACAAAAAAACGACATCTATAAGGGGTGTCAGATTGATCGACACCTCTTCAGTCTTGCTGCTGACGAACTTCATGTGTGCTGGCGTTGGCGCAGCAAATCGACTAACCACAGCGCCTGTTGTTCCATACTGATAGTGAGTTCATTGATACGACCCCGAAAAAACCGGTGGAACATGAGACTTGGAATACCTACCGAGAGTCCCGCTGCAGTTGTAATCAGGGCCTCGGAGATGCCACCCGCGAGGATTTGGGGGTTGCCGACGCCAACCGTGGTTATCGCGGCAAACACCTTGATCATGCCGATCACAGTTCCAAGCAGGCCTAGCAGCGGCGTGGTCGCGGCAATAGTGCCCAGTGCGTTTAGGTAACGCTCCAGTTCGTGGGCTGCGTGCCGGCCGGACTCCTCGATAGCATCGCGGATGGCGCGAGGGTCCGTTTCCGTACATGCCAGTCCGGCCGCCAAGACCTGCCCCAGTGATGAACCGCGTCGGATATTGGCAATCCGGGCGGCCGTCAGTTGTCCCTCCCGCAGCAGTCGCTCGGTTTCCTGCGCCAAGCCGGGCGGCGCCACGGTGCTACGTTTCAGCACCCATGAGCGCTCCAGGATGATCGCCAAAGAAAGCACCGAGCAGGCCAGGATGGGCAGCATTAACCAGCCGCCACTCGTGATGATTTCAAACATGCTCTAGACTTGTCGCAAAGGGGCGCCCAGTAACCGGATATGGGGCTACATCTGACATGGACGGCTAATTCTAACCGCCGTTTCTGGAGCGCGGTACTGGGGTCGTTGAATCAGCGGTGCCAGAAGCGCCGGCCGGCATCGGCCCAAGTCTCAATCATCCAGCCTTGCGCGGTTGAGGCAAGGTTCAACTGCCCAGTTAAAGCGGTGTCCATCATCTTGACGCCGGCTCGCTCGAAACGTTTGATGACATCGGCCGCTGGGTGGCCATAGCGGTTTTCGCTACCGCGACTCAGTAAAGCCAGTGACGGTGATGTCGCTGCAAGGAATTCGGTCGTCGAGGAGGTATTTGATCCGTGGTGAGGGACCTGCAGCACGTC
>JASLLH010000136.1:0-4338 GCA_030747115.1 Arenicellales bacterium | reverse complement strand
ACAAAGCCTCCAGCCATGAAGCCCGATACCCATCCTGCATACCAGACCATCAAGGTGGTCTGTGCCTGCGGCAATAGTTTCGAGACCCGTTCGACCCTGAACAGTGAACTGCACGTAGAGATCTGCTCGGCTTGCCACCCGTTTTACACCGGCCAGCAAAAAATTATCGATACCGCTGGCCGAGTGGGCCGGTTCCAGAAAAAATTCGGCCGTTCGGCCTGACACCTGCGCGCCGCGCTGGCGTATGACCCGGCAACCCCCTACCGTGGGCAGCCGTACCGGTAAAATCAGCCAGGCGACACAGGTCGCCTTTTTTGTTTTTCTCTGGCTGAGCAATACTTCCACCTCGGCAACCGGGCTTCGCAGCGAGGCCCTCGATCGGGTTATTGACGGTGACACGCTGGTGCTTGTCTCGGGTGAGGTCATCCGCCTGGCCGGAATCAATACTCCGGAGCTTGGTCACGAGGGACGCCTGGCCGAACCGCTGGCACAGGCAGCGCGCGCCGCGTTGCAAACATTGGTCGGGGGTATTGCGGCTCAGGTTGAGGATGCTGTCGAGCCAAGGGACCGGCATGGCCGCACCCTGGCTTACTTGTTTACGCCGAACGGTACCAGTATCCAGGCCGCTCTACTGCGTCAGGGCCTCGCCAGTGCGGTGGCTATATCACCCAACGATGCGTATCTTCGCGAGTACAGTGCCGCCGAGGATGCGGCCCGCCGCGCCGGGCGCGGAATTTGGGCCCTGCCATACTATGCACCACGCCCGCCGGATGGCGCCCGCGGCGGTTACCAGTTCGTCCATGGCAGGGCGTCACTTATCGAGATGGGCGAAAAGTGGTTTGCGTTTTCGCTGAGCAGGCAATTTGTTATCCTGGTGCGTCGCACGGACTGGCAAGATCATTTTAACTATCTCCCGCGGGCGCTTGACCAGGCGGCGGTGACCGTGCGAGGCTGGGTAGGGAAAAGGAAATCCCGCAGCGTGCTCGTCATCAGTCACCCCTTCATGCTTGAACGCTGCGGCGTCGACCCACGGCGGCTGTGTCCGGCAGATTGACCCGGCTTTGACCTGAGTCAGTGTTACACCAGCCCACGGCCACAGTTCGCAGCCTGGCGCACTGCCAGGTCACCGGCAAGCGACGACACTCCGGCTCCTGATGAAAGGTTTCCTTTTGCGCTTAACTCCCTGGCTCGCTGCCTGTGCGTTGTTGGGGCAGTGGCTTGGCGCCAGCCGCACCACTACTTTAGGCTCCTCTTACCCCTGCTCTTCCCGTGGCGGGCCTGACTGCTGCCGTTCGCCAAGTGGTGAGTGGTTACCCTTGAAGTGGAGACCAAACATGCACAAGGAGATTATTTTCCTGCTCGCCGTAATTCTTGGCACCTTTACCGTGTTCGCCTGGGCCCAGGTCGAGGTCCAAGCACCGATGGTGCGGGCCATGCCGCCAGGCCAGCCCAACAGTGTCGCCTTCATGATCCTCAATAACCACGACAGCAACGAACAGGTGCTGGTAGGCGCGCGCTCGAACGTCGCGACTGCGGTCGAGCTACACAACCACATCATGGCAGAGGGCATGATGAAGATGCGCCGCGTCGAGCAAGTCGTGGTACCAGGCCACGGCCAGGTTGAACTCAAACCAGGTGGGTTACATCTCATGCTGATCGGGCTTAATCACAACCTGGAGGTAGGTGAGCGGGTTACTATTGAGCTGGAGTTTGCCGACGGCCAGCGCCTGATAGTCGCAGCGCCGGTGCAAATGCCTGAGGGCATGAATCACGAGGTCGATCACAGCAAGCACAGCGACTGACGCTGAGTGGTGGGCGCGGCCCCGGCCGCGCCCACCGTGGTACCAAGTGAATAGACAACGACCATGACAAGACAATGGTGGGTGCTTACGCTGCTTTTGCTGGGTGCGGCAGTACTTGGTTTGGGCGGTGGGTTGTGGATGCAGCAGCGCAGCAACCAGGCGGTTGACCCCTATGCGAGTTTGGGTGGTGACTTCACCCTGGCCGCGGGCACTGGGCCGGTGTCACTGGCCGATTACCGCGACCAGGTGGTGATGCTGTTTTTTGGCTACACCCAATGCCCAGACGTGTGTCCTACCGGCCTCGCCCGCATGAGCGCAGTCTTGGATGGGCTTACCAGCGAGGAGTCCGCCCAGGTCGTGGGCCTGTTCGTCAGTGTCGATACCGAGCGTGATACGCCGCGCCAGGTCAGTGACTACGCGGCGTTTTTCCACCAGCGGATCGTTGGCGTAACCGGTTCCGCGGATGAGATCGCGGCAGTGGCAAAAAAATACTACGTGCTCTACCAGCAGGTGGAGGGCGACAACACGGCGCTTGGCTACACCATCGACCATTCGGCAAGCACCTACCTGATCGGCCGTGACGGTAAGGTCAAAGGCCTGGTCCAGCACAGCATAAGCGTTGGGGAGATGATCAAAGCGGTGCGTGCAGTGTTGGCCAGTTGAGTGTATTCACGACAATGAGACTCGAAATATGTGTGGCGCAGGTCGAGCGACGTCTGGCCGATGGCGGGCTGTACTTCGGCCATGGCACCGACAACGCCTTCGACGAGGCAGTATGGCTGGCGCTGGCAGCGATCGGGTTGGATGCCGGGGCTGACCAGATTCCCTGGCAAAAAACACTGACCGACACTGAGCAGGCACAGGTTGAGGCGCTGCTCGCTAAACGTATCCGCACCCGTCGGCCATTGGCTTACCTGATCAACCAGGCGTGGTTTGCGGGCCACGAGTTTTTTGTCGATGAGCGCGTCATTGTGCCGCGTTCTCACCTGGGGGAGTGGATTGTCGGATGTTTTGCACCATGGCTGGCCGGCCGGCCGATAGCATCGATCCTGGATCTCGGGACCGGCAGCGGTTGCATTGCAGTAGCGCTGGCGCACGCCTTCCCGGCGGCACGAGTGGATGCGAGCGACCTGTCGAGCGACGCGCTGGCAGTGGCTGCGATCAATACACGCCGCCACGACATTGTCGATCGTGTGCGGCTGCTGCGCTCGAACCTGTTCACGGGGCTCGCCGGGCAGCGTTACGATCTCATCGTTTGTAATCCCCCTTACGTCAGCGACGCCATCATGGGTGAATTGCCAGACGAGTACAGCTATGAGCCAGCGCTTGCGTTTGCCGGCGGTAGCGAGGGTCTCGACTTCATCGATTCCCTGCTGCGTGAAGCCCGCACACACCTCACCGATGAGGGGACGCTGGTGGTGGAAGCCGGCAGTGCCAAAGCGGCGGTGGAGGCTGCCTGGCCGCAGGTGCCGTTCACCTGGCTTACCTCCCGCAACGGTGAGTCGGTGGTGTTCCTGCTGGGGGCGCAGGAACTCCAGCAGTATCGCTGGTGAGTGGCTTGTAGCCCACGTGCTGCCCGGCCCGGCGCAGGCGCCGGCTGGGGGCGCCTTTCCAGCAAGCGTCTGGCACGATATTCTCTTAGGGCAAGCCCTTCGGCGGAGGACCAAGCGACAGATAATGCCGATCAAAGGCCCGTTAAGATATTGATCGAGGGCCTATCGGATCGATCAGAACAACGTATTCTTACCCATAGTACGGAACCAAAAGCCTGCCAAACACACCAAGCCCGGCCCGCGAAACCCCTTGGCGCCGGCCAGCAAGCGGAGCACCCATGAGGATGAAAAATTCAGAACTATTTGCCGCGGCAGCCCGTGTCATACCCGGCGGCGTCAATTCCCCGGTCCGCGCGTTCAAGGCGGTCGGTGGCACACCGGTATTCATCGAACGGGCGCATGGGCCGCTACTCTACGGCTCGGACGGCCGCGCCTATATCGACTATGTGGGTTCGTGGGGGCCGATGATCCTTGGCCACGCCGACCCTGACGTGGTGGCCGCGGTGTGTGCGGCTGCTGACCGGGGATTGAGTTACGGCGCACCGACCAGCCTAGAGACCGAACTGGCGCAACTGGTTTGTACTGCGGTGCCATCGATCGAGCAGGTGCGCATGGTCAACTCCGGCACCGAGGCGAGCATGAGCGCAATCCGCTTGGCCCGCGGCTATAGCGGCCGCGACAAAGTGATCAAGTTCGAGGGCTGCTACCATGGCCATGCCGATGGCTTGCTGGTTAAGGCAGGTTCCGGGGCTCTGACCCTGGGTGTGCCGACCTCTCCCGGGGTGCCCACGGCTATGGCCGAGCACACGCTGACCCTGGAATTCAACAACGCCGAGCAGGTGAAACAGGTATTCGCTGAGGCGGGCGCCACTATAGCCGCAGTCATTGTCGAGCCGGTCGCCGGTAACATGAATTGCGTGCCACCGGTACCCGGGTTCCTCGAGACATTGCGCGAGACTTGCGACCACCACGGCGCGGTGCTG
>JASLLH010000135.1:0-4465 GCA_030747115.1 Arenicellales bacterium | reverse complement strand
ATGCCACAGAATACCTTCGTGCCGGTGCGATAAACGTAATCACCCACAGCAAGCAGGCCCAGAACAGAAAGGAGGGCCATTACGCCGATGACTTTCAACGTCCGCCGAAAAATCTTCATTCATATATCTGCCGGTGCTGCCTCGCGCCCAAAACCGGAAATTACCGGAACACGTAGATCGGGCTGCTCCAGGCCTGGAACCCGTCTTCGGTTGTCACGCATACCCACAGTGGGTTGTCGGCGCCGGTCTTCAAAGGAACTTTGACCCGGGCGCTAATGGCGCGGTGGGGATTGCTCTCAGGTAAACGAAAGGCACGAATCTTCCGGTCCAGGCCTCCCGCATCCATCACAACATCTTCGATACCAATCTCTGAAAGGGGCGCATTAAGGGAGCCGAGGCTGGTCTCAACACTGAGTTCGGCATCAGCTGCATTGTCGAGCCCGACGTCAAAGCCACCGAAGTTGCCGGTGGTAATGGCATCGAAGATGATCGCGTCACTGCCGTGCTGTTCGAGTTTTCGCTCGTGGTTCCAGGCATTGATCTTGTCCATCCTCCGGATTGACGCCCCATCAAAACGCACCCGGCCCTTCCAGTTGGTTTCACGTCCGCGCCCCCGATATTCCGCGCCACTCCAGACCACCCGGATGCGATCACCCAGGTCATCTTGCGAAAACCCGCGGATGGTTTCCACGACCTCGAGCCCATTGCGGATCTCGATACGCTCGATCGGACCCTGTGCCGAGACTTCGACTTTAAGCGTCACATCATGATCTTCCGTCTGCACGATGTCGCCCATCATGACCTGCGAGACAGCATCGAAGTTTGTATCGGGAAAGACATTGGGGTCTTCGTCGAAGCGCCTGCCACCGGTGGGCAGTTCAGCGCGCACATCAAGACACAGCCGTGTACCCGTCGTTCCGTAGTGATGGCGTCGGCGCAGGCATTCAAAGATGGCGTCACGGGTAAGGGCTTCGGCGAGAAAACAGGTCAGGCCCCCATACGCACCGAACATCGAGGCCCCTGGGTAACTCGCGCCGGGCCGGCCTTTGTGTCCGTCACTATTACAGACCACCCCGCTGCGATGACCCAGCGCAAAGCCGTCCGTCAGCATCCACTCGAAAGTACCCCACGCAGAATGAATCTCCATCGAGCGCTCCAACCGCGGATCATGCGCGTAAGCGATATCCGCATATCGGCCACCCACGTGGGCGTAGACCACGCAGTCTTCATCGGAAAGTGCCTCGAACAGCAGATTCGCATTGGGTGCATCGGTATCGATATCATCACGCTCGGGCAGCAAGGCATGGGATGAGCGGTGGATCTGGCGCCCCTCCGTTCGGAAATACACGTTGCGATCGCCGCCAACCGCCGTGTTGCCGGACCACTCGTACCCCGGAAAGGTCACAAAGCGGCCCTCTTCCAGAAACTCAAGCGAGAGTTCGTTGAGATAAGACCAGAACTTGTTGTTGACCTGAAAATCATTCGCCTGATGCGACGTCAGATCGAGAAATGCGCAATCGCGGGCAAAGGTGAAATAGCTTCGTGCCGTGCCGATCCCGATGGATTCGCCCGATTGTCCGTGCAGATCACCCCAGTAGCCACTGTGCTGACCCTCACGAATCAGCATCGGATGGGATTGCGCGACGATATCGCCGGTATCCCGCTGCACTACGGCAATCCGCAGTTCACCTTCTTCACTGACCCGCAGGTCATCGAAACTGACCGCCCGCTCTCCGAGGGGGTAATCGAAAGTATCGGGCAGACCCTCGACGGGCAACGTGGACTGAAACTGAAAGGGTTCCTGCGCAAGCGGTGTTGGATTTCCCCACTTATCCTCAGCCTTCAAGCCGAAATGGAACCGTTCCCCCGGCCGGCGCAGGCTTGGAAGCACAGCCCGCCAGACCACGGGGCTCCCGGGGACAATATCGATGGTGGGCGTATCGGGGATCGGAACAAAATGGCCAACCGCACATACATCTGCCAGCACCTTGAACTCAAAATCCGTCTCGACCATGGTCTGCAGTTTGAGTCCGTTCGAGCCATAGCGGGTATCCCCAAAGACAATGGTGATGGTATCTCCCTCCCGCATGTACCCGTTCGAAACATTTACCGTCAGGGATTTCCAGCGGGGCCGGGCACTCATGCCGCGTCCCGCATAGTGCACCGATAAAGTGACGCCGTTGCTGGCAGTAGCCGTAACATAGTTATCACCGGCCGGATCGCTGGTCTGCAGCCTGCCGGTGTCGCCCATCGCCCGGAATACCACCCGAATAGCCCCGGTATCATCCAGTCCGAAACGACCCACGGTGTAGGTCAGGGCAAAGGTCTGATAGCTTCGGACTTCAAAACGGCCCTGCGGGCTGATCTGGGCGTGGCCGTACAGCACCGGATTCGCCCCGGGCTCAACCGGTGTCCAGCCCTCTCCGATGTAGTCGGAATCCACCAGTCGATCGGCACCGGAGTGCCTGTTTTGCGGGGTATCTGGGTCTGTCACAGATCGGCTCCAACTAGCCGGTCAAGGGAGGATAAGCCAGAGCAGCGACCAGGTGCACGCGCTGATCAAGCCCGCCATTAACGGCTGTGTGATATCCACGGGTATCCGTAAAGTACACAGAACCATCGGCCGGCAAATGCGTTACGTGGTGATTGACGATAAAGAGTGACCCGGGGTTGCTCATGACCGGCACGTGAAGCCGCGGCTCCGGATCCCGGTGCCACGAGTTGCAGTTATAGGCATCCTTGGACAGAATCCGCATCCGCCCGATGGGAAACCGCTGTGACAATTCCCGGTGTACCTCCTGGAAATATGTCCCGGCAAAGCGGGAATCGAACTCACTATAGGCGGATTCGTCGACGTAGTCTTCGAATGCCTCTTCCACGTAGCGCTCATCCTTTCGCAT
This sequence comes from Arenicellales bacterium, assembly GCA_030747115.1. Classification (GTDB taxonomy): domain Bacteria; phylum Pseudomonadota; class Gammaproteobacteria; order Arenicellales; family UBA868; genus UBA12578. The sequence goes on along the minus strand of JASLLH010000135.1, from coordinate 1,565 downwards.
CCAGTAGCGGCCCGACAAATCATTTGCGCTGAGGCTGTTCTGCCCGGCCCTGTGTGTCAGGGGCAATATACCGAAGCCGTGCTGCTTCCACTCGCTGCCAAGATCGCCCGTGCGTGTTACACATGTTTCCAGTGCCTGGCGCAGTCGCTTGATGTCAAACTTCAACTCGAGCTTGTAGATACCTTCTCCCGGCAGAAAACCGGCAACCGATTCTGTTTCAGGCCGATGTGCCAGACACTCCTCGACAAACTTCGTGTCGCGGTCCTGCAGAGGGTTGTGCTCGTTCATGTGTTGTCTCCGGAGTGGCCGATGACGCTGAGTGATATTTTTATCAGCGAAAACATCGAAAAGGTTTTTCATCACTTTATCCCATTGGAATCTACTCTATGACGACATGCGCCTCCGGAGACCCTGCCCCGGCAATCCCGGAGAAAACCGACCCCCTCTGTATGGTGCACGACATACTCATCTTCGGGCAATGATGGTGCGACCGGACCTCCCCGCCTTGCAATTATGAACTGTTATGACAGGTGGTAGACTCATTCGGCGTTACACCACGTTGACGATCATCCCATGACAGGCCCATCGATAAAACAGCAGCTCCGATCAGGTGCACGACTTAACGGTTGCTGGATCGAGACCTTCAGCCCGATTGCCGCAGAGATCATGGCAATGAGCGGTTATGACACCGCGATGATTGATCTTGAGCACGGGCCAGGCTCCTTTACGGAGGCCGTGGCGATGATGCAGGCGTTGAACTGCTACCGTTGCGCTCCCCTGATCAGGGCGACAAGCGCTGACCCTGCTGTGATCAAGCGGGTACTCGATATCGGACCGCTCGGCATGATGGTGCCAAACGTGCGAAGTGCCGAAGAAGCCCGCGATGTTGTTGCGGCGTGCCGATATGGACCTGAAGGATTTCGCGGTGCAGCACCTGCTTTGCTGCGCGCTACCGGCTATGGCGAACACGTCGCAGATTACCAGCGCTGGATGGCCGAGGAGTTTCTGCTGATTATCCAGATCGAATCCAAAGAACCCGTGGTCGACATCGAGGCCATCGCCGCTGTTGACGGTATTGATATGCTGTTCATTGGGCCTATCGATCTGTCGGCCTCCCTGGGCGCACTGGGGCAATTCGACAGTGCAGAATTTATCCAGGCCTTCGAAACGATTGAACAGGCGGTCCTTGATGCCGGCAAGTATCTCGGCGCCATTCCTTTTGCGGATTGGGACTGTGAGCGTCTCTACCGGAACGGTCACCATCTGGTGCTCTCCGGTGCGGATACGCTCCTGTTGCGCGAAGCTGCGGGTCGTGATGTACAGCAACTGCGCCGGGCTTGCCGGGACGCACCCCAATCCTGATAAATCCACTCCCCACCGTTCAATTCAATAAAAGGCTGCTTTGATGATGCAATATGTCGACCCTACCAAGGAAACCTTTGCCGCGTTTCGGGAAAACGACCGCGAAGGTCCCATCCATATGCTCAATCTGGTCCGCTTCAGGGAAAACGCGGCATACCCTGATGGGCGGGATGTCACGGGTGCTGAGGCGTACGCCGCCTACG
>JASLLH010000134.1:0-4473 GCA_030747115.1 Arenicellales bacterium | reverse complement strand
GAATATACCCGGATCATTACCCACGAAGCCGATCGCCTCGGTGGCCTGGTAGACCGGATGACGGGCGGCTTCCGAATGCTGGGTCGCGAGCCGTTCAACCTGCACGCAGTGCTCGAACACGTGCGTAAACTCACCCTGGTCGAGATACCCGAGGGCCTGGTTTTCGAGCGTGATTACGACCCAAGTATTCCAGAGCTCACTGGCGATCGCGAACAGATGGTGCAGGCAGTGCTCAATATCGTGCGTAATGCTGTGCAGGCAATGGCGGGGCACGGCGTTATCGCTCTGCGCACCCGGGTGCGGCACCAGTTCACCCTGCACAACCGCCGTCATCGGCTGGCGGTAGAAGTGTGGATTACCGATGACGGTCCGGGCATCGATCCGGCGATGGTCGAGAAAGTGTTTTTCCCGATGGTGACCGGGCGTGCCGACGGCACTGGCCTGGGCCTTTCAATTGCCCAGGAGGCCGTCAACCGTCATGGCGGCACCATCGAATGTGTCAGCCGGCCTGGAAAAACACGCTTTACGTTGTACCTGCCCGTGGAGGGGGATGCATGAACAAACGAACCAGGGTTTGGGTGGTCGATGATGATGCGTCGATCCGTTGGGTGCTCGATAAAGCACTTGGCAGTGCGGGCTTTGCGGCCACAGTTTTTGACAACGCTGACGACGTACTCGCCCGAGTTCGGCGCACGCCGCCCGACGTCATCATCACCGATATCCGTATGCCCGGAACCAGCGGTCTCGATTTGCTTAAAGCGCTGGGTGAGCAACTGCCGCAGCTGCCGGTAATCGTGATGACTGCTCACTCAGATCTCGACAGCGCGGTGTCCGCCTATCGTGGCGGTGCATTCGAGTACCTGCCCAAGCCGTTCGACCTGGAAGAGGCAGTGGCGTTGGTTGGCCGGGCCTTGCAAAAAAAGACTGCGCAGTCGGTGGATCGATCAGCCGACCGCGCGCAACCGGCGGGGATGATCGGTGAGGCGCCGGCCATGCAGGAGGTCTTTCGTGTGATCGGGCGCCTGTCCAAGTCGCACATGAACGTACTTATCTCCGGCGAATCCGGCACCGGCAAAGAACTGGCGGCGCGGGCTATCTACCGTAACAGCCCGCGCGCCGAGCAGCCGTTGGTTGCCATCAACACGGCCGCGATCCCGGCTGAACTGCTGGAGTCGGAATTGTTCGGGCATGAAAAAGGGGCTTTCACCGGGGCGCAGGAACAGCGCCAGGGCCGTTTCGAGCAGGCCGACCACGGTACCTTGTTTCTGGACGAGATTGGCGCCATGCCTTTCGAATTGCAAACTCGCCTGCTGCGGGTACTGGCGGATAACACTTTCTATCGGGTGGGTGGGCATAAGCAGTTGGCCGTGGATGTGCGCGTGATCGCGGCGACCAACCAGGATCTCGAAGGAAGGGTGCGCGACCAGAGGTTCCGCGAGGACCTCTATCATCGCCTCAATGTGATCGCGATTCGGTTGCCGGCTCTGCGCGAACGGCGTGAGGATGTACCGGCACTTGCCAAGGCGTTTCTCACCCGCGCCGCAGGAGAATTGGAAGTCGAACCAAAACAGTTGGACGAGGCAGCACTGGCGATGCTGGTTGCCTGTGACTGGCCCGGCAACGTGCGCCAACTGGAGAATTTGTGCCGGCGCCTGACGGTCATGGCGCCGGGACGGATTATCACCACGGCTGACTTGCCGACAGAAGTTCGCGGCCAAGGCGCGGCGGTTACCGGCACCGTAGCCAACGATTGGCAGCAATTGCTAGTGCAAGCGGTGACGACACGCTTGGAGCGTGGTCAGCATGACATCCTGGCGGAAGTAGGCCCCCAATTCGAAAGAACACTGTTGCGCACCGCACTTAGTTTTACCGGCGGGCGCAAGCAGGAGGCAGCCCGCTGGCTGGGCTGGGGCCGCAATACCCTGACCCGCAAACTAAAGGAACTGGGCATCGACTGATGGTGCGAGGAAACAAGATGCGCATCGACTTGCTGCCAGTGCTGTGATAACAGCGTTCTACCAGAACCTCAGCCGGCTAAGCTTTAAAGCATTAATTGCCACAGGAGAATCCCAATGATGCCACTCAACGACCGGGTGATCATGATTTCTGGCGCCACTCGAGGCATCGGCTTGGCAAGCGCCAGCCGATTGTTGCATGAGGGTGCTCGATTAAGCCTGGGGGTTCGCGACATTGACGCGGGCAAAAATGCCCTTCAATCCAGCGAACACCCTAATGTGGCTTTTTTCCCCTACCACGCTGAAGATCTACTCTCTGCCCGGGACTGGGTCACGGGCACGTTGCGCCGGTTTGGACAGTTGGATGGCCTGGTCAACAATGCCGGCATGGCTCAGCCAGCCATGACCTTGATGGACGAGGATGAGGCAATGCTCGATAACCTGTGGACAGTCAACGTCAAAGGGCCTACCCGTCTGACCCGCCTGGCTATGCCCCACCTGGCGAAAAGCGGTTGTGGTCGGGTGGTTAACGTGGCCTCGTTGTCAGGCAAACGGGTAAAAAGCGACAACCTGGGATACGCGATGACCAAGTTTGCGCTCATCGCCCTAACCCATGCCACCCGCCGTGAGGGCTGGGAGCAAGGTATTCGGGCAACGGCCATCTGCCCCGGCTTCGTTCGCACCGACATGACTGCGGCGGAAACCAAGGTCGACCCTGCAGAAATGATCCAGCCGGAAGATTTAGCCCAGTTAATCCATACCGCTTTAGCTTTGCCGAACAACGCGGTGGTCGCCGAGATTTTAGTCAATTGTCAATTTGAGGATATGTTCTGATTAATCCTTAAGTTGACTGCAATGCGGATCGCACCAGCCGGCGCGGGATCCTGGCGCCAACAAAGCGAGGCGCCAGCCGTGGTCAGAACACGGGCAACTTTGGTATGGCAGGGAGTGCGGGAAACTCGTTACTGGACGTTTCCGCGCGGCCACGAGATCGCTTGTACTCAGATTCCCATATTGCTGAGCGTCATCATGATGTGATTGAGTACACCGGTAGTACGGGGGTGCTCAACTTCTAGCTGGCGGATGGACTCCTGTACGCTGCCGACCAGGTTGTCGTGGTCTGCCGCCTCCGCGGGTTCGCTGAGGCGCGCCTCGAGATCTGCAATCAACTGTGTCAGACGGTCGCGGGCGGCCTCATCGGCTGGCGGTAGTTGGTCGATCTCGGTGCGCAGTTGACCGATCAGGTCGCGCAGAGTTTGTTCTGGCATAGCGGTTTTCCTAGATCGCTGGCGGGAAGGTTGAGGCCACGCGGACATTATACTGGCGCGGGTGTTGCAAACTGTTGCCGGGAATAACCGAGGAGGAGCAAACATGGCGCTATTAAAAGGGAAGACCGCGCTGGTCACGGGGGCCAGTGCCGGTATCGGGCAGAGTACCGTACGGCGGCTGAGCGCGGCGGCGGCCATATCGTCAACATTGGTTCTATTGCAGGCCTAGCCCCTGTCTCAGGCTGCAGTGCTTGTGTAGCCAGTAAGTACGCGGTGCACGGTTTCAGTGAGTCACTCCGCACTGATTACGCTGGTACCGGTATTCGCGTTTCTGAAGTACTCCCGGGCATGGTGAAAACCGAATTTGCCGCAACCCGTTTTGCGAGCAGCGAACGGGGTGACCAGTACTATGAAAACTATGGCCTGTGCCTAGAGGCTGACGACATCGCCCGTAGCGTACTGTTTGTGCTCGAGCAGCCGGCCCACGCGGTGGTATCCCAACTGGTGATGGTGCCTGACAACAGCAAATAGGCTACAGTGATGCCGGATCAGTGAGAATCGTTACCTATAACCTCTAGCTCAACAGAGAGCCTAATAATATAGGGGTTGAGGAAATCTCATATCTGGAATAAACGGTTAAGGAGTATAAAAAATATAGTCCCGCTCGGTGAAGATTGATCACTCCACCGTAAACCGCCTGCTCAAGAACAAAGTGACCTATGCTGCGCTGTGACAATCACCCCTGAGCTGATTCTGTGCAGCCAAGGGATCAATAATGAACATCGATCCGTTTCGTGATACCAGATTCACCCCGTGGTGGTGGGAGTGGGCACCACCTGAAACTCGAACGAAGGAGCACCTACCCAAACGTGCAGAAATTGCCATTGTGGGTTCCGGGTTTACCGGCCTAGTCGCCGCACTGACACTGGCCCGTGCGGGTCGCGATGTAGTTGTTTTGGAGGCGGACACGGTTGGCTATGGCGCCAGCTGTCGCAATGGCGGTCAAGTGGGTAGTGGCAATCAACGTTTTACAGTCGCTCGACTCATCGAGTTGTATGGCAAGGACCAAGCCCAGGCCTTGTTACGGGAAGGCATATCGGCACTTTCATACATCAAAACCATTATTGCTGCCGAAGATATCCAGTGTCATTACCGAGAGGCTGGTCGATTTCGTGGTGCATCCCGCCCTAAGCATTACGATACTCTGGCACGTGACATGGACGACCTCCACACTGTTGCCGGTGTCGAGT
>JASLLH010000133.1:0-4529 GCA_030747115.1 Arenicellales bacterium | reverse complement strand
TTTCGCCTCGCCATGAAAGTCAGTCACCAACCATAGGTGCAGTTCCACCTGCCGGTCCGAGTAGCTATGCCGCGCCGTAAAAAGTGGCTCGGCAACCCTGACCAGTAGGCCGAGCTCTTCGCGAAATTCGCGCACCAGCGCGCTGAACACAGTCTCGCCCGGTTCTAGCTTGCCACCGGGAAACTCCCATTGGCCGGCATAGTCCTTACCCTGGGGGCGCTGACCAACCAGCAGGCGGCCGCTGGCATCCGCTGCGATGCCGACTGCTACGACCAGGTATCCCTCAGGTGCGGTAGTCGGCATTGATGCGGATGTAGTCGTGCGTGAGGTCACACGTCCAGACCCTTGCCTTAGCTTTGCCTACACCCAGGTCCAACTCTATAGAGACATCGGCCCCTTTAAGGTGTTCTGTCACTAGGGCCTCGTCATATTGCACGACCCGCTCGCCCTTGTCGGCAATCACCACGCCACCCATCGCTACCGAGAGCTTGTGCTGGTCAAGCCTGGCGCCGGATTTGCCCACAGCCATCACCACCCGCCCCCAGTTGGCATCCTCACCGGCAATGGCTGTCTTGACGAGCGGTGAATTGGCGACCGCAAACGCCGCCTTGCGCGCCGCCTGAGAGGAGCTCGCCCCGCGCACTGTCACGGTGATGAGCTTACTCGCCCCCTCACCGTCACCGACGACTTGGATGGCGAGATCAAGCAGAACCTCGTTCAGTGCAAGCCGAAAGGCTTTGAGGGCGGGATCATTCGCAGAACGGGGTCGTTGGTTGCACGCTTTGCCGGTGGCCGCGAACAACACGCTGTCACTGGTCGAGGTGTCGCTATCCACGGTGATGGAATTGAAGGACCTTGCCGTACCCGCTGCCAGCAGTAGCTGCAGTATCGCCGCCGGAACACATGCATCGGTGAAAATAAATGCCAGCATGGTGGCCATATCCGGCGCAATCATGCCCGAGCCTTTGGCAATACCGACTATCGTGACCGGCGTGTTACCAATCAATGCCTGGCCCATGCAGCCCTTGGGATAAGTATCGGTGGTACAGATCGCGCGGGCAGCAGCTTGCCATGGACCGGGTTTCAATCGACGCTTCATCCCGGGTAGTGCCCGGACAATGCGCTCGACCGGCAGCGGCTCACCGATGACCCCGGTCGAGGCGAGCAACACTTCACCTGGCCGGCAGCCCACCGCCTTCGCTGCCTGCACAGCCGTGGTACGCACATCGCGCATACCCTGGGTACCGGTAAAAGCATTGGCATTGCCACTATTGATCAAGAAAGCGCGGGCGCGCCCCCGGCTCGCCACTTTGCGGCTCCAGAGTACCGGCGCTGCTGCCGTGCCAGAACGGGTGAACACGCCGGCCACCGTAGTGCCGGGGTCCAACGCGGCCAGCAGCAAATCGTCACGACCACGGTACTTGATGCCGGCTCGTGCCATTGCCAGGCGCACACCGGCGACTGCCGGCATATGCGGAAACCGCGTTGGGGCGAGAGGAGAACGCTTGAGATCGGGCACTGGGAGCTGCGCGGTAAACAGCTAGAATTTGCCGTGGCAATGCTTGTACTTCTTGCCAGAACCGCAGGGACAGGGTTCATTGCGCCCGACCTTGGGGGCGGCGCGCACGAAAGGCTGTGCTGCTGAATCTGGCCCCGCCGGTGGTGCGGCCAGTGGCCCCGCTACCGGCCCGCCAGCCTGGGCCGCGACCGGTAGCGGCGCTTCTTCTGCCAGCGCCTGCGGATGCAGGAACTGGCGATCCTGCTGGTCCTGCCGGCGGCGCGCCATCTCCATGTCCTCGACCTGTGCCTCGGTTTGAACCTGGATCTTGGCCAGCAGCGTCACCACCTCGTGCTTTACCCGCTCGAGCATCTCGGTGAACATCTCGAATGCTTCGCGTTTGTACTCCTGCTTGGGGTTCTTCTGCGCATAGCCTCGCAGGCCAATACCCTGGCGCAGGTGGTCCATGTGCGCAAGGTGCTCCTTCCACTGTTCGTCCAACACCTTCAGCATCACCGCTTTCTCCAGGTGGCGCATGATTGGCTCGCCCACCGACTCGACCTTCGATTCGTAGGCACCGTTGATCTCGTTTTCAATCCGCTCGCGTAGGTTCTCCTCGTGCAGTTCGTCGTCCTGGTCCAACCACTGTGCGACCGGCAGCGCAAGTGCAAACTCTGACTCCAGATCCGTCTCCAAACCCGGGACGTCCCACTGTTCATCCAGACTCTGCGGCGGAATATGGCGACTAATAATCTCGTTGATGACCTCCAGCCGGGTGGCATTCACGGTTTCGGAGATGTCATCTATCGCCATCAGGGTGCTGCGCTGGTCATACACCACCTTGCGCTGCTCATTAGCCACGTCATCATATTCCAGTAATTGCTTGCGGATGTCGAAGTTGCGCCCTTCGACCTTTTTCTGCGAATTCTCGATGGCGCGAGTCACCCAGCTGTGTTCGATGGCCTCGCCCTCTTCCATGCCAAGTTTTTCCATCAGGCCGGAGACCCGTGCCGAGCCGAAGATGCGTAGCAGATTGTCCTCCATCGACAGGTAGAAATGACTCGTGCCGGGGTCACCCTGGCGTCCGCAGCGACCGCGCAACTGGTTGTCCACCCGGCGGGATTCGTTGCGCTCGGTGCCGAGCACGTAGAGACCGTTGGCCGCAACCACCTGGTCATGGCGGCGCTGCCAATCGCTTTCGACTTGCTGGCGCTGTGTGTCATCCACCTCAGTAAGGTCGGCGAGTTCCATCTCGAGGTTACCGCCGAGCACGATATCGGTACCGCGGCCTGCCATGTTGGTGGCAATGGTCACGGCACCCGGCTGCCCGGCCTGGGCAATGATGTGAGCCTCGCGCTCATGGTGTTTGGCGTTCAACACCTCGTGGTCGATGTTTTCCTTACGCAGCAGGCCAGCGAGGTATTCCGAGGTTTCGATAGAGGCGGTCCCCACCAGGACCGGTTGCTGGCGTAACTGGCATGCTTTGATATCGTCGATGATCGCCCCGAACTTCTCTTCCTGGGTGCGGTAGACCAGGTCCGCAAGGTCATCACGGATCATCGGCTGGTTGGTGGGGATCACCACCACCTCGAGTCCGTAAATCTGCTGGAACTCGACCGCCTCGGTATCTGCCGTACCGGTCATGCCCGCAAGTTTGTCGTACAGGCGGAACAGGTTTTGGAAGGTGATCGATGCCAGCGTCTGGTTTTCCTGCTGGATAGCCACCTTTTCTTTTGCCTCGACCGCCTGATGCAGCCCCTCGGACCAACGCCGACCCGCCATCATGCGGCCAGTAAACTCGTCAATAATAACGATCTGATTGTCACGCACGATATAGTCGACGTCGCGCTGGAACAGCGTGTGGGCTCGCAACGCGGCATACAAATGATGCATTAGGCTTATGTTGGCAACGTCGTAGAGGCTGGAATCTTGGTCCAACAAACCCGCCTCGGCCAACAGGTTTTCAGCGGTCTCGTGACCCTGCTCGGTCAAGAAAACTTGCCGTGCTTTCTCATCCACTGAGAAATCCCCAGGCCCTTCCTCCTCGGCTTGGCGCGTGAGCGAGGGAATGATGCGGTCGATCTGCGTATACAGTTCACTGCTGTCATCCGTGGGCCCAGAAATGATGAGCGGTGTTCGCGCTTCGTCTATGAGGATAGAGTCGACCTCGTCGACTACCGCGAAATCCAACGAACGTTGCACTTTTTCTTCAATGCTAAATGCCATGTTGTCGCGCAGGTAATCAAAGCCGAACTCGTTGTTGGTGCCGTAGACGATGTCGCAGGCATAGGCCTCGCGCTTGACCTGCGGCTCCTGCCCCGACACCACCACCCCGACCGTGAGCCCGAGGAAACGGTAGATCTTGCCCATCCACTCGGAGTCACGCTGAGCCAGGTAGTCATTCACGGTAACCACATGCACCGTGTTGCCACAAACAGTATTGAGATAGGCGGGCAACGTCGCGACCAGAGTCTTGCCCTCGCCAGTGCGCATCTCCGCAATCTTGCCCTCGTTTAAGACCATGCCGCCGATCAACTGGACATCGAAATGGCGCTCTTTCAAGGTGCGCTTCGAGGCCTCGCGCACCACGGCGAAGGTCTCGGGCAACAGGGAGTCGGCGCTTTCCCCGCCGCTCGCGCGCTCACGAAATTCGTGAGTCTTGGCCACGAGCAGCTCGTCGGAGAGGCTTTCGATACCCGATTCCAGGGCATTGATCTCCCGAACCGTCTTGCGCATCTTGCGCAATAGGCGCTGGTTACGACTGCCGAATACTTTGGTAGCTGCCTTGCTGAACATTGGCTGTGGGTATACCGGGCCTGGGCCCTCTATCGGAGAATCGTGCTTCAGGTCTACGCCTGCCCCTGTCACCGCGGGCTGCAGGAGGCTACTATGACAACCTGAACAGGATCGGTGTCAGCAGGTGACGCCGACAGCGGATTTTATCATGGGCGATTCTTCTTTCACGCACCTCGGCCAATTGATCGGTAATCTGCCAGGTTTGCCGGCCGAGTCAGATCGGGCCAAAGCGGTG
>JASLLH010000132.1:0-4570 GCA_030747115.1 Arenicellales bacterium | reverse complement strand
ATTAGCGTTTGCATTGTTGCTTGTCAAACACCGCTGTGCTCTTTAGGTTGTTGCTGCCTGCTTATATACACTTTTGTTACCGGAGTTTTTTTGATTTCCCCAGTTATCTGAACCGAACCAATTATGTTGACGATACACCCACTATACTTGGCCACGCCTTACCTTAATATTGGCAAGCTATGACGGGCAGCGTTGACCGAGATCCACTGCGCACGCTACTGCTTGAAACAGTGATTGCTGCGCACCAGCCGCTCAGTTTATCGGAGCTTGAAACAGCGGCGGCCGGTGGTGGCTTCGACAGCACAATGGTCCGCAAGCGACTGCAAGGGTTGTGCGAGTCCGGGATTTTGGCCGCGTTGCGTGGGCAACGCTACGGTCGCACCCGTGATCTTGACCTGATTATCGGTAGGGTAGACGCTCACGTTGATGGTTATGGTTTTGTCTTGCCTGATGACGGCTCGACTGACCTTTATCTTTCGCCCAGGCAGATGCGCCGGGTGCTGCACGACGACCGGGTACTGGCGCGGGTTCGCCGAATTGATGGCCAGGGCCGACGGGAGGGAGTGATCGTGGATCTCCTGGGGTGCTCTACTTCGACAATACTCGGGTATTTTCAGTCTGACGGTGCAGGGGGGTTTGTGACGCCGCAAGACGAGCGAATAGCTCAGGAAATCCATGTCAAGGCGGGGGATAAGGGAGGAGCTTCCAACGGCCAACTGGTGGTTGCCGAGCTGACTGACCATCCTTTTTCTGGCCGGCATGTGTTTGCCAGAATTACCGAGATCCTGGGTGCACAGAGTGGGCCGGGACTCGCCACCGAGATCGCGATTCGCAAGCACCAACTGCCTTGGCAGTGGCCGGACGCAGTTGCTGAAGAATTGGCTCAGATTGCAGCACAGGGGGCGGAAGCCGCGGGCCAGGCGCACGCCGACCTTAGCGACTTACCTTTTGTGACTATAGATGGCAGTGACGCCCGTGACTTCGATGACGCAGTGTTTGCGCAACGCAAAGAGGGCGGTTACCGGCTATTTGTTGCAATCGCGGATGTGAGCCACTTTGTGAAACCCGGCAGCGTACTCGATCGGTGTGCGGTAGAACGGGGTAATTCGGCCTATTTTCCTGATCGCGTGATTCCGATGTTGCCCGAGGTTTTGTCCACTGATCTTTGCTCACTGCGTCCCCATAAACGCCGCCTGGCTGTGGTTTGTGAAATGGTACTCGATGACCGTGGCGGCGTGATTTCATGGAGATTCACCGAGAGTGTGATCTGTTCGAAGTTGCGACTTACCTATGCTGCGGTGGGTGCCTACATCGATAACGCGGGCTCCGCCTCCAGCGCGGGTTGGCCGGTGGCGGTGCGGCAAAGTCTCGACACGCTGATCGAGATTTACCAGTTGCTCGCGGTCGCGCGCAAATGCCATGGCGGCGTAAATTTCGAGTTTCCGCAGGCGCGGATCAAGTATACGGATGACGGTACGATAGAGGCGCTGTCCGTGGAGCCGCGCAACGAGGCTACCCGATTGATAGAGGAATGCATGTTGGTCGCCAATGTCTGTGCTGCACGCACCCTCAACGAACACCTCAGTGAAGCGATCTACCGTATTCACGAAGCGCCGGCTTTGGAGGATGTGACTGACCTGCGCCGGATACTGAGCGGTTTTGGGCTCAAGCTTCGAGGTGGCAGCGCGCCGACAGCCGCGGATTTTGCCGGAGTGGTGTCTCAGGCACAAGCCAAGACCCGCGCTCAAGTTACCGATACTCTGCAGGTGCTGATGTTGCGCGCCATGAAACAGGCCCGTTATGCCGCGCAGCCGCAGCCACATTTTGCGCTCGGTTTCGCACACTACACGCATTTCACCTCTCCTATCCGGCGCTACCCTGACCTGATGGTCCATAGACTGCTAAAGGTCGTTATCGGATTGTCTACTGGGCCCACGGGTTGCGAGAAGCCAGGCACCTGTGCGGAAGTTGCCGACCACTGCTCGGTGACCGACCGGCGTGCGGAGGAGGCAACACGTGAAGTGCTCGGGCTGCTCAAGGCGCAGTTTATGCGTCGCTATATAGGCGAGGAATTCGACGGGCTCGTTTCCGGGGTAACAGCATTCGGGGTATTCGTCCAGCTGCCGCAGTTTCTGGTCGATGGGCTGGTACATATCTCGGAGTTGGGCGATGACTATTTCCACTTCGACCCGGAGCGACTTCAATTAACGGGCGAGCGAAGTGGGCAGCGAATAGCGCTTGGCGATCCGTTGCGGGTACGGGTGGCGGGCGTTCGTGCTGACATTGGCCAGATTGATTTCCAGCCAGTTGGGCGCCAGGCCGGAGACCGTGGTCTGAGAGCGGGTCGCAAGAGCCGTAAGTCGGCGGTACTGGCGAAGGGTAATGACTGCGCAAAGCCCGGCACTCGGGGTGCCGGTGCTGGCAAGCGTCGAGCCAAGAAACGCCAGGGTGCCCGGTGAAGCACAAGGTGACAGCGCTGTGCGGCTTTCACGCCATTGAGGGCGCATTGCGGGCCGGGCAGCCCCTTGGAGAAGTGCTGCATGTTGCCGGCCGTCGCGATCAACGCCTTACCCGTTTGCTTACGCAGGCTAGGCAAGCGGAAGTGACGGTGCGGGCGGCAAGCCGCGAGGTCCTGGACCGAATCAGCGGCGGTGCGCGCCATCAGGGGGTAGTCGCAGTGCTGGCGCGCATACCGGCCGGTGATAACCGCGAGCTGCGGCAGTGGATTCGGCAAGTCGCGACTGTACCGATGTTATTGGTCCTAGATGCGTTGCAGGACCCTCGCAATCTCGGGGCCTGTTTGCGGGTAGCGGCTGCCACGGCAGTGGACGCGGTAATCCTGCCGCGACGGGAAGGCTGTGGCCTTACGCCCGCGGCGCTTCGAGTTGCGGCGGGGGGCGTCAATCACCTGGCCATGTTTGAAGTCAGTAACTGGGCGCGAACGCTGGACGAGATTCGCGACTTCGGTATCTGGTTGGTCGGGACCGATGAGAATGCGGTGGACGAGTTGCATGGTTTCGACCTTGACCGGCCGCTTGCTCTGGTACTGGGGTCCGAGGCATCCGGGTTGCGGCCACTTACCCGCAAGCATTGTGATGTGCTGGTTAGGATACCTACTGTTGCTGCCCAGAGAAGCCTCAATGTTGCCGTTGTCGCCGGTGTTGCGCTATTCGAAGCTCGGCGCCAGCGAAGTAGTACCTGTTCCGCTGGAACCTGACCAAGCGCCTGGCCTCAGCCACCAGCCGCTGTCTTGGCGCGGTATTCACATAGGTCTGCTAACGGGCACGCGGGGCAGCGTGGGCGTCGTGCAGTGCAGGTATAACGGCCGTGCAGGATGAGTAGATGATGCGCGTCCTTGCGGTATCGAGCTGGCGTGAATTTGAGTAGCTTTTGCTCGACCTGCAGCACCGTAGTGCCCGGAGCAAGGCCGGTGCGGTTCGATACCCGGAATATGTGCGTATCCACAGCAATGGTCGGTTGGCCAAATGCGGTATTAAGGATCACGTTGGCGGTTTTTCGCCCTACTCCCGGCAGAGCCTGTAGTGATGCACGTTCGGCCGGCACGCCCCCACCGTGTTCACGCAGCAGCTGCCGACAGGTTTGCCTGATGTTCTTGGCCTTGGTGTTATATAAACCGATAGTTCGGATATAGCCCTTTAGCTGGCGGAGCCCTAGGTCAAGAATCTGTTGCGGTGTGTTGGCGGCAGCGAATAGTTGTTTGGTCGCCTTGTTAACTGAGACGTCGGTGGCCTGGGCCGAGAGTATGACTGCGATCAGTAGTTCAAAGTGGGAGTGATAGGTAAGTTCGGTGGTCGGCGTTGGGGTGATCTTGTGCAACCGGCCGTAGAGCTCGGCGCGTTTGTTGGCGTTCACTTGCCTGTTGCCGGATCTGCGCCGCTGGCCCGGTTTCGCCGGGACCGAACTCTTGCCACGCTTTCAGCAATATGCCGCTTGAGACCTGCCAGGTCGTTACCGGCCGAATTTCGCAGGCTACGGGCGCCGGCGCCGAGGCGTTCGGTGCGCTGAGCAAAACGATATTGAAAGTGCCGGGCCTGCGTGCGGGTGAAACCGCTCCAGGGCGTGTCTGATGCAGGGCCAGTGATTGCAGGGAACTCGATATTGATGCAGTCCACGGGACAGGCTGGCAGGCACAGGTCGCAGCCGCTGCATTCGCTGGCTAATATGGTGTGCATCAACTTTGGCCCGCCGACCACAGCATCTACAGGACAGGCCTGGATGCAGAGCGTACAGCCTATACACGATGACTCATCGATGACGACAACGGTTGGATGCTTCAGCGTTCCGTAGGCAGAATCCAGTGGCAGGCACGGTTGGCCCGTTAGTTCGGCCAGTTCGACCAGTGCCTGGGTACCACCGGGCGGGCAGCGGTTGACTGGCACACTGTGCAAGTGGATGGCGCTGGCGTAATCGCGACAGGTGGAGTACCCACAGCGGGTACACTGGGTCTGCGGCAGGCAGGCATTAATTGAATCAATGTCCCGAGATGCGGCGGTGGCAACGGCCATCAAATTACTTTGCCAAGGTATTTGAACAGGCGGTCGACGTCGTC
>JASLLH010000131.1:0-4609 GCA_030747115.1 Arenicellales bacterium | reverse complement strand
CAGAGCCATGGGGGCGAGTTCCGAGCCCTCTAGTTCGCCACGGCGCGACAGAAATAGCTGAGGATGAACAAAGTCGGGCAGCCGGCCTAAGGGCTTCAGTTCATATACCCTTTGCCCCGACCATAGCTGACCTTACACAGGCCCTTCCCGGCACCCTCTCACGAGACCAGGCGGGGTGCATTACGGTTTGCCGCCCGGGGCGATGGCCAGGCTGCGCGGGTTGGTCGGGCCTGACTTTGCTGGGATTGCGGTTGCCGGGCCATATCAGTCAATTTGTCACTGAGAATTGCGCTCAGCGCCCGATCAAGCCTCACCCAAGCAGCGCGCCAATCCGTTCCAGCGCGGCCTGGATGTTTTCTATATTGTTGGCATAGGAGAAACGGATAAACCCTTCCCCCAGCCTGCCGAAACTGGTGCCCGCAACCGTCGCCACACCAGCCTCTTCCAGTAACCGGCTCTGCAGCGCCCGGGCGTCCAGGCCCGTGCCAGCGATGTTCGGGAATGCATAGAACGCGCCACCGGGCATCCGGCAACGAAACCCGGGAAGTGCGTTGAGGCCATCAACGATAGCTCGCCGCCTTTCGTCGAACGCATCGACCATTGTAGTGACGGGCTCCTGGGGGCCCTCAAGAGCCGAGATGCCGGCGTACTGGGCCGCTGCGTTGACGCAGGAGTGGCAGTTTACTGCCAGCCGGGTGGCGCCTTCGACCAGTGCTTCGGGCCAGACTGCGTAGCCCATCCGCCAGCCAGTCATGGCGTAGGTCTTGCTCCAACCATCGAGCAGGATCAGTCGGTCGGCAAGTTCGGGGTAGTTCAGCAACGAGACGTGCTGGTGGCCTTCGTAGGTGATCCGCGAGTAGATTTCATCGCTTAGCACCGCCACATGAGGATGTTCGGCAAGGCCTGCGACGAGCCTGTCAATTTCATGCTTTGGTACGGCACCGCCAGTAGGATTGGCTGGTGAATTGAGAATTAGCAGGCGAGTGTTGGCGGTGATCTGCCCGAGCACATCATCGGCGTCGAACGAGAAATCGCATTCCTCCAGCAGCGGCACTGGCACAGCAGTTGCACCGGAAAATTCGATGACTGATTGATAGATAGGAAAACCCGGATTGGGGTACATGATCTCGACACCCGGTTCACCGAACATCAGTATGGCAAAGAACATCGTCACTTTGCCGCCCGGCACGACCAATATCCGTTCTGGACTGACTTCGGCCCCACGCCACCGAAAGAGGTCGCGGGCAACCGCCTCGCGCAAAGGCAGCACCCCTGGCGCAGGCGTGTAGCCATGATGGCCGTCCCGCAACGCTCTGATTGCTGCCTCCACGACATGCGGTGGCGTCTTGAAATCCGGCTGACCGATACCGAGGTTGATGATGTCGCGACCTTCACGGGCCAGCACCTCGGCACGGGCCAAAACCTCGAAGGCGGTCTCCGTCCCGAGCCAGTTCATCTTCTCCGACAGCTTTAGCATCACTACCTGTTCGTATCCCAGGGGTTATAGATAATCATATCCGCAAACCGGCGGGCTGGTTAAGGGTTTGCTGAAACTATTCTAGCGCCCGAGCAAGTTGCCCGTTTGCGCGTCGCTCACAACTCGTTTAACCTTGCCTGCCCCGGAGAGGTGGCCGAGCGGCTGAAGGCGCACGCCTGGAAAGTGTGTATACGTTAATAGCGTATCGAGGGTTCGAATCCCTCCCTCTCCGCCAAATCATTTCCAGCTTCGACAAAAGGCGCTACCGGTTCCGCTCTTGCAAGCCGCGGCAACCGCCCGCACGTAATGTTAGCGGGCTGACTCAGCATAAAGCGCCTGCAAAACTACTCTCGAGAGTGGTGGCGGATGTTCTTACAGTCAGCGGCTTGGACTTCGGTAATCAGCTGACAGTCAGCGGATCTCTTGTGGGATTGCCGACTCGCGTTCGGCAATAAACCCGAGCAGTGCTGCATCGAGCACCGGATCGATTGCCGGAGTTTGATAGCGCTCAAGCCATTGCTTTGCCTTGTCCAGCCCGGTCTGCTCGCTGTCTTTGCGGCCTTCAACATCCCATTGTTCGTAGGTCACGTTATTCTGGGACGGGAAAATAAACAGGTCCGCCTTGCGGGTGTGTGCTGCGCCCAGGAAGTGCCCACCGGGTCCGACTTCCTTCACGGTTTCGAAAATTTCATCGAGATCATCAAATCGACAGCCCTGACAGAAATGATAAAACGCATCGAGTTGCTCGAAGTCGATAACGGTTTTCGCATAGCCCACCCCAAGAGTGCCTTCCATCATCCCGCCAGCCATGGTGATCCACTGGGCACCGGCCAGAAAAGCGGGAAACAGGCCCCACATCGAGTCATAAGCCGCCTGCATGTCGGCTGACTTGGACGAGGCACAATTGGCGATCGCCCGGTGGGGTATGCCGTAACGCCGCGCCATCTGCCCGGCCAGAAACTGGACGATGGCCGAATCCGGGCTGCCGTGTACCGGTGCACCGGAGTTGAGTGCAACCGTCATGGCTGGTACGCCAAAAAGTACCGGGGAGCCGGGCCGCACCAGTTGCGCGAAAGCGATTGCCATCAAGGCTTCAGCGGTAACCACCGCCATGGTGCCGACATTGCTGGCCGGTGTCGACGCCCCGGCCATGGAAAAAGGCGAACACATGACAGCCTGGTTATTCGCGGCATAAACCTTGAGTGCGTCGAGCATGGTGGCATCCCACACCAGCGGTGAATTGGCGTTGATCAGCGACGTCGTACAGCAGTTATTGGTGGCAAAGTCCTCGCCAAAAACGATCTTGCACAGCTCGATCGTATCCTCGGCGCATTCGCGGGCAGTAACGTTGCCGATGATCGGTTTGTCCGAGTACTTAAACCCGCTGTAGGTCATATACAGGTGCCGGTGGGGCACGGGGATATCCATCGGCTCGACGATCGGTCCACCGGCGATATGCACGCTGGCGGCCATGTGGTTGAGTTTTTGTAGATTGTGCAGGTCTTCTAGTTGGGCCAGCCGGCGTTTTCCCTCCAGATCATAGATATAAGCGGGGCCATAAGTCGGCGACACCACCATCGAACGGCCACCGACGGTCACCGTGCGCTCTGGGTTGCGGGCGTGGTGCACGTACTCCGAGGGCGCTTGGTCGACCAGCGCCATCAGCTTATCGCGGCTGACCCGGACCCGCTGGTCTTTAATCTGGGCATCGGTTTTTTTCCAGATCTCGAGTGATTCGGCATCGCGGAAATCGACGCCGATCTCTTCGACAATGCGCATAGCGAGGTCATGAATCTGTTCGATGCCTTCAGCGTTGGCAACTTCGTAGACCGGAACATTCGACACCAGGGGTGGCCGATGAATGATGGGCGCGTTCATCCGGGCTGCCCGGCGGGCCGAGCGGCCGCCCTTACGCGTCTGTGTTTCTGGGTGAAGCGTCATGCAACCAGCCTTTTTTTCGGCCGGGGCCGCAGGCTGTCAGGGTCAAAGGGTGAGTGCATGTGGGGACTATAACCAACCTGTCCCATCGCTCCCATTACCGAGGATCGCTCCGCAACTACTCATGCCAGTGACCTGTAGTGCGACCGGTGGCCTGCCTCTTCCCCCCCGGGGGATGCAGACCTAATAGTTCTGGGCCTGAAAAGTATTGTCTGTGGGCTGGGAATCACCCCTCACAGTGTGGCGCCGGGCTCCTTGACTCCGTAGCGTGACAGTTGCGCGGTCAGGTAAGTGAACGCCTCGTCGACCGAGTCGGTCAGCAGGAAGAGGTCGAGATCTTTTCTGGAGATGGTGCCGTAGTCGATCAGTGCTTCAAAATTGATCACGCGGTTCCAGTAATCACTGCCAAACAGTACCAACGGCAGGTGTTTTCGAACCTTGCCAGTCTGCACCAGTGTGAGTATTTCAAACAGCTCGTCCAGCGTGCCAAAACCCCCGGGAAACAGGATCACGGCTTTGGCCAGATAAGCAAACCAGAACTTGCGCATAAAGAAGTAGTGGAACTCCAGTGACAGTTCCCGGGTGATATAGGGGTTGTTCTCCTGTTCGTTGGGCAACGAGATACCCAGGCCAACATTGATGCCGGCGGCATCGGAGGCGCCGCGGTTAGCTGCTTCCATAATGCCGGGTCCACCACCGGAACAGACTACGAAACGGCGGTGATCCTGCGGCAGATCCTTTGACCACTGGGTCAGGCGAAAAGCCAATTCCCGGCAGGCATCGTAGTACATGGCCATCTTACGCTGATGTGTGGCCTCCGGGTCGCCGCTGGCGAGTGACTGGCCGGAATCGAGTGCATCTTCACCGCCAGCGATGCGGGCCGAGCCCATAAAAACGATGGTGTCCTCAATGTCGTGCTGGGCGAAACGGCTGGCAGGCTCGACGTACTCGGAGACGATTCGGAGCAGGCGAGCATCGGGGCTGTCGAGAAAATCTGGGTTTTTGTAGGCTTTCATCAGCGAGTCTCTGTGTTGGTTTGCCGTTGCGCGTGCTGGGAAGGCCAGACGGGCAGCGGGAGCCCTGGTCGATACGACACGGTGCAGGCGCGGGCAGGCGGGAGTGCCCGGGCCCCAAGTGTGCCCGGAAATCGGTTGGAAATGCTTGCGCGTTACTATTTTTTTGGTATATTGTATA
>JASLLH010000130.1:0-4662 GCA_030747115.1 Arenicellales bacterium | reverse complement strand
CGCATGCGCCTGCTGGGAAAACCAGCGTAAAATACCGCGCTGACCAGAGGTATTCGCCGCTTGACTTTTAGCACAGGGCCATATCCGGGCAACCTTTACCGGAGCTATTTTTTTGTTTGAGTTAATTTTTTGATAAATCTGATATACCAGGGACAGTGGCTGCTTTTTTGCGTGATCATGGCAGCCATTGTGATCTCCCTTTCGTTCCACGAGTACGGCCATGCCTGGGTGGCGAAGCGTTTCGGTGACGACACGGCTGAGCGGGCCGGGCGCCTGACTCTCAACCCGCTGGTCCATATCGACCCCATGGGACTATTAATGGTGGTTATTGTCGGCTTTGGTTACGCTCGCCCGGTGCCAACAGATCCACGGCGCTTCACCTCGCGCTACGCCGACCTGCTGGTGGCTGCGGCCGGGCCGGGTATGAATCTGCTGCTGGCCGTAGTCAGCATCAATGTCTATCTATTGGCGCTGAAAACCGGTTTGATTGGGTCAGCAGACCTCGGCCCGCGGTTGTTTTTCGGTTACCTGGCCCAGATTAATCTGCTGCTGATGGTGTTCAATCTGCTGCCGATCGGTGCCCTGGATGGTCATTACATCCTGCCGTATTTTCTGCCGCGCCGCCTGTCCCAGGCCTACCGTTACTACAACGGCCGCTATGGCAACTTTGTATTGCTTGGGTTGATTATGCTGGCAGTGCTCGGCAACGTGCCGATCTTCCAGACCATCTTCTACATCAGCGAAGCGCTGCTGCCACTAATCGTCTTTATCTGACCTGGATGTTCCGCTGGGGCAGGCATAACTAAACGGTGCGGCAATGATTGAACACAAGGACCTCGATTCCTGCAACTCAGCACAGTTGCTCGAGCGGGCCTACACGCTCAAAAGCCCGCGCCAGGCACTGGCGCTCTATCACGACTGGGCCACCACTTACGATAAGCATCTGGAAGAGGGCTTGCAATACATCGGACCGGCAGAGATTGCCGGGCTGCTGGCCGAGGCCCTGGCGGATCGCACTGCGCTGGTGCTGGATGTCGGCTGCGGCACCGGCCTGGTGGGCGAGTATCTGGCTGCACACGGATTCAGCGCCATCGACGGACTGGACTTCTCGCCGCAGATGCTGGCGGTAGCCGCACAAAAGGCGCTCTACCGAGAGTTGATCGAGGCCAACCTGAATGGCGACCTTGATCTGCCCGACCAGGTCTACGATGCGGCAATCTCCTGTGGCACCTTCACCCACGGCCACGTCGGCGCAGGGGCGCTCGATGAAATCCTGCGGCTGCTCAAGCCCGGCGGGGTATTCGCTTGCACCATCCACCGGGACATCTGGCACGAGGCTGGTTTCGCTACGCGGTTTGACCAGCTGTCCGCTGGCGGCACTATTGCGCTTGATCGTATTTTCGAGCGCCCCTTTTTTCGGGGCCAAGTTGCTGCGGCCCGTTGCTGCCTGTTGCGCAAACTATAGGCGCGACAGCGCGGCTACCCCGGTGCGCCAGTGATAGAATCATCTACTGCCCAGGTGGTTGCTGCCCGGGCAGAAAAATTATGGCGGCGGCGGTCGGCCTCCCCGGTGGCGATAGGTTGTGAACCCGGTCAGGTCCGGAAGGAAGCAGCCGTAGCAGCCAACTCGGGTGCCGGGGCCGGGCTGGCTGGCGCCGTCTCCATTTTTGCCGCTGGCGCACCAGCGGCCGGCGGTGAAATGTTCCAGGGTCCCAACTGATTTACTTATGAGTTACCAGGCACTCGCGCGCAAGTGGCGGCCGCGGCACTTTGCCGATGTGGTCGGCCAGGATCATGTAGTTTCGGCACTGACCAGCGCGCTGGATCAAAACCGGGTCCACCACGCGTTTCTTTTTACCGGCACCCGGGGCGTAGGTAAAACCACGCTGGCGCGGCTACTGGCCAAGGCGCTGAATTGCCAGGCTGGCCCAGATCCCACAGCCGAGCCCTGCGGTGAGTGCTCGGTCTGTAGCGCCGTCGACGAGGGTCGGTTCATCGACCTGCTGGAGGTAGATGCAGCCTCCCGCACCCGGGTTGACGATACCCGCGAGATACTGGACAACGTTCAGTACGCCCCCACCCAGGGTCGCTACAAGGTCTACCTCATAGACGAGGTACACATGCTCTCGGGACACAGTTTTAACGCACTGCTGAAAACCCTGGAAGAGCCGCCACCGCATGTCAAGTTTCTGCTGGCGACGACCGACCCGCAGAAGTTGCCGCCGACCATCCTCTCGCGCTGCCTGCAGTTCAACCTGCGGGCACTGCAGGTTGATGAGATCAGCGGCCAGCTGGAAAAAATCCTGCAGGCCGAGGGTCTGGAGTTCGATGAGCAGGGCCTAGCGACCCTGGCCCGGGCGGCGGCGGGCAGTATGCGCGATGCCCTCAGCCTGCTGGACCAGGGCATCGCTTTTGGTAACGGCCGGGTTACGGCCGACGAGGTGCGTGACATGCTCGGCATGATCGAGCGGCGCCACGTCGAGATTCTGTTGCGGGCATTAGCAGCGAAGGATGCGGTGACCGTGATCGAGACCATCGCCGATATGGCACAGCGGGCACTGGACTACATGGCGGCGTTGGATGACCTGCTGCTGGTACTGCACGATGTGTCGCTGTACCAGGTGGCACCTGATGCGGCCCGTGCCAAGGAGGCCGATACAGAGCTGGTGGTTGAACTGGCCGGCGCCATGCCTGAGGAAGATGTGCAACTTTATTATCAGATTGGCCTTCTCGGTAAACGTGATCTACCGCTTGCGCCCGATGCAGCTTCGGGCTTCGAAATGACCCTGCTACGCATGCTGACGTTCTCGCCCGAGTCCGATGGGCCGAACAACACTCCGGCCGTGGCGCGTGCAGCGCCACAACCCGACAACAGGGCAGGGCGTACCGCCGAGGCGCCTAGCGCCGCTCGCGAGACCGGTAGCTCGGCGCCCGACAAGAGCAGTACTCCGGACACGCTACCGGCCGAGGAGGCAAACGCGGCTGTTGCCGAGAACCTGGCTGACCCCGATATCTGGGCTGAACTCGTCGGTAAGTCAGGCCTTAAGGGAGTGAGCCGCGAACTCGCCATGAATCTCGCGCCCGAGACCTTCAGCGGCAATGTTTTGACGGTGGCACTCAAACCGAGCTTGGCACACCTGCACAGCAAGCCGCGGCAAAAGACCATTGAGAAGGTGCTCGCGAACTTTGCCGCGACAGCGGTGCGTCTGCAGGTGGTAGACGGTGCCGAGGATGCACCCGAGACCCCGGCCCAGAATCAGCAGCGACACGCCGAGGAAGCCAAGGCCAAGGCTTACCAGACGCTGATGGATGATCCGGTCGTCAAGGACATCATGGAGCGTTTCGACGCAACGGTGGTACCGGACTCGGTCCGGCCCGGCAAACAGGAAAGGAAATAGCAGATGAAAGGACCACTGGGAAACATCATGAAGCAGGCCCAGGCCATGCAGGAGAAACTGAAGGAAGCCCAGCAGGAGCTGGCCACCATCGAGGTGACCGGCGGTGCCGGTGGCGGCTTGGTCGAGGTAGTAATGACCTGCCGTTACGACGTGCGCCGGCTCAGCATCGACGACAGCCTGGTTGGGGACGACAAAGAGGTGCTGGAAGATCTTGTTGCCGCGGCGGTCAACGACGCGGTGCGGCGGGTAGAGAAGACCACGCAGGAAAAAATGGGAGGTCTTGCGACCGGCATGAATATTCCCGGCCTCAACCTGCCGCTGTGAGCGATGGCTGACGGCCAGGCAATCGAGCGACTCAAGCAGGCGCTGCGGCGACTGCCCGGCGTGGGGCCGAAGACGGCCCAGCGCATGGCTTTTCACCTGCTTGAGCGCGACCGTGAGGGTGGACGGATACTGGCCGATGCATTAACCGAAGCGGTTGCCAGCATCAACCACTGCCGGCGCTGCAACAACTTCAGCGAGGAAGAGCTGTGCGCAATATGCACTTCGGGCAAGCGCGACCCGGGCTTGTTGTGCGTGCTCGAAACCCCTGCAGACCTAGACACCATAGAGCAGGCTGGAGCCTACGGCGGCTACTACTTTGTGCTCATGGGTCACCTGTCACCGCTGGACGGTATCGGCCCGGACCAACTGGGTGTGGAGCGTTTACTGCAAATAGTGGGTGAGCACCCGGTTAAAGAGGTGATCCTTGCCACCAACCTGACGGTGGAAGGAGAAGCGACCGCCGACTATCTCTCGGATCTGCTAGAAGAGCACGCTGTGAGCGTGAGCCGCCTAGCACGCGGCGTACCGGCCGGCGGCGAGCTCGAATACATGGACGCCAACACCCTCAACCAGGCCTTCAGCGATCGACGCCCGCTGCACATCCACCATACCAGCGGCAACTGATACTGTTTTGTTCCGGGTGACAACGGCATGGTCCTGCGGGTAACTTAGGGTTTACTGCCGTACAAACAGGAAATCCCCGCCGTCATCACCAGCTAGATGAATCTTCCCGTATTGCGGGGTCTGGGTGGAGTTGACCATTACCTTGGGCCTTAACTCGCTGAATAGTTGCGCGGCATCGAGCACCCCGTCGTTGTCTTCTAACAGCGAGATAAAAGCATGGGCAAAAGCCGAGTGATTGCCACCGCCTGAGTCCATGACCGGCTCCAGGCCGCCAGAGGTAAGTGCCGTTCTGGCCTTTTTCTTGACGATCTCGCGC
>JASLLH010000012.1:0-28165 GCA_030747115.1 Arenicellales bacterium | reverse complement strand
CAATCAGAACGTTGCCAAAATACCCTTCGGTACAGCCGACGATGTCGTACGCACCTTTGGACATTTTCTGAACCAAGGTGAAAGGACTGCCAATAGCAGGGGCGCCGCCGACCAATTTAATCTGGATTATGCCTTTGCCCTGCTCGTTCACGGCATTAATGAAAGCTTCCCAAGGCTTGGAGACCGGGTGTCCGACCGGAAAACAGCCCGCGCCGTTAATCGTCCTTTCGGCGGACGACGCCGGAGTTGTCAACCCCGTCATCATGATCGCGGCCACACCGGCGGCGAATGTCTTCATGAACAGTTTCATTATTAACTCTCCCTAGTGTTGTTGATCTTCGTGAATTCAAGTCCTAGTAGCACGATCCGGTTCTCGCAAACTTGATCCAGGTCAAGGCCCCGCGCAGCGCCAAACTCAACCAACTGGCGCGTACCTTGGGGTCAGCTGCCGGGGCACCGCCCTTGAGTCCAATTGGCACAATGCCCTTGCCACGGGCATTAACGGCTTCGACCAATACCTCAAAGGGTTTGCCTGGAGGGCTGCCAATGGGAAAACAACAGGCTCCAGAGAGCGTCACTTCAGCTGCATAGGCTGGGCTCATTGAAAACCCGAACACAGCGATTGCCGTAGTCAGAATAAAGATCGCACTTTATCTTTCATTGCAACATTTTTCCTCCTTTGCTCAGCGTTGAACAGGCGTTCAACATTTTCCGGTTATTGCTACGAGTGGCGCGGATTACCAGGTGAATGAACTGTCAGGCCTGTCCCCCGAGGCGTCCGCTGACCACTTATAGAACAATGCCACAAATCGTGCGGAAAATCACTTGCCCCGGGTAAACACTCGGGCTGGCCTGCCCGGGCCGAGTCGGTGGCTACACTGAGGACTCCCGGGCTGCTGGCTGGTGTCTGCCGGCGCTTAGCGCCAGCCGGTCAACTTTCCCATTGGGTAGCAGGGGCAGATCGGCGGTCACCAGAAAATGCCTGGGTACCTTGTAACCGGCTAATCGCTGCCGGCACCAGGTGGCAAAATCAATCGACTTGTCGGCCCGGGTCTGGCTCGATACCCGGTCAAGCAATTTAATATAAGCTGCGCCGGTTTCCTGGTAAGCAGGATCGGGTACCGCAACTACAATGGCCATGGCCACTGCCGGGTGCTGTTCGAGCACGGCTTCGATTTCCCGCGGGTAGACGTTGTAACCGCCAGAGATGAACATCTCAGTAAGTCGCCCGGCCAGGTGCAGTGAGCCATCGGTATGCAGGGTGCCGACGTCCCCGGTACGCAGCCAGCCGTCAGCAGTGATCGCCGCGGCAGTAGCCTCTGGTAGGCCAAAATAACCGGACATGATCCAGGGCGCACGAGCCTGTATCTCTCCGCTCTGGCCATGCGCGAGTGGCCTGCCCGTATCATCGGCAATGCGTATCTCACACCCTGGGTGAGGAAACCCGGCTGTAGTGGGCGGGACGTCCGCCAGGCTCAGTGCGCTGGTTCCGGTCAAAGAGCCAGATGATTCGGTCAGCCCGTACGCGGTTGCAACGCGGGTACCCAGCCGCTCAAGTTTGCGCAACAGGTCGGGCGGCATCGGCCCACCGGACCAGATCAGCCACTCGAGTTCCGGGGTTGTCGCGGCCTTGAAGTGGGACAGTTCTGATACTTTGTGGTACATGGTTGGAACCTGTAGCCAGAGGTTGATTTTTTCCCGCTGAACAGTTTCGAGCGTAGCCCCGGCATCGAAGCCCTCCATGAAATAGATGGTGCCGGCACCGACCAGGGCAAAGCAGACTATGTCACCCAGTCCTCCGATATGATTCACTGGCAGGTTGGCAACTATCCGGGGTATCTGTGTTGGCCAACGCTGGTGGCGGACGCGATTGCCCAGGACCAGTGCCTGGTGGCTGATTACGGCCCCTTTGGGCGTGCCAGTGGTGCCGGAGGTATAAACGATTACGGCGGGGTCGTCTGGCATGACTGCGCGTTCGGCCGCGTGGTACTTTGCATCCGAAACCTGATCGGCCAAGCTGGTAAATTCTTCATAGGACAACGCGCCACTACTGTCACCAGCGCTGGCTATTGTGATGATCCTGTCGGCTGCCAGCCCCGGGTATGCGGCGCCTGTCAGCAAACCGTTGTTGTCAGGCTCTGCCAGGCTAAACAGCACCACCGGTGCTGTGTTAGCGAGAATAGTCGCCCGTTCCCGCATCGTGTACCTGGGGTTGAGGCCAGTCCAGATTGCGCCGATACGAACCGTGGCCAGAAAGACCAAGAGGAACTCGGGTCGTGGTGTAGTGAGCATGGCGACCCGGTCACCGGGTTCCACCTTGAGCGCCAGTAGCGCTTTGGCGCAGCGGTCGACCTGGTGGGCAAGTTCCGCGTAATTCCAGTAGCGGCCGGCAAACTCCATTGCCGTGCGGCTGGGCCAACGCTGGGCCGCGTTGAACGGATAGTCGCTGATACGTGGCAGTTCGGGCACCGCCATAGCTTGATCTACGATGCGACCTCCACCAGGTGGGCTTTCATGGTGACTCGGGGCAGACTGAAAGGGGGTTCCCACCTGAAGGCAGGGTTGATCCGTGTCTCACTCCTGAAACTCCGGCGCAGATCGGCCTCCAGGGCAGCGACTTCGTTTTCAGTCAGGCCCTTGCCATGCTCGATCCTGATGACCAGGTCACCTTCCACCAGCGGACCCGGTTTCGGCAGGACGATGCGAAAATGCCCGGTAACACGGGGCATGAAACGGGCGATGACAGCATTGACTGCTGCAGGATAGACATTGACTCCGCGTACGATCAGCATGTCGTCAGTTCGACCGATAATCTGAAAACGCAAGCCAGGCATCTCGCAACTGCACGGCGAGAGCCAGACCCTGGCCACGTCGCCGGTCGCAAATCGCATCAACGGCCCGCCCTCCCAGTCCAGGAAAGTCCAGACCATTTCACCGACGGCGCCATCGTTGACGGTCAGCGGTTCCCGGGTGACAGGGTCGACGATCTCGAGCAGGCAATGGTCTTCTGAAGTCATATGCATGGCCAGTGGTTCATCGTCTGCTTCACACGAGATGCCGTGAAAAGCATGGCCGCCACCGGTGTGGTCGAAGACCCTGGCGCCGAAGCCATTTGCCAGGGCAGCGCGTATGGCTGGATCACTGCCGCCGGGTTCGCCGGCACAGAAGAACCAGGCCAGGCCCAGATCTGCAACTTCTCGCCCGCTGATCTTCGGACATTCTTCGATCAAGTACTGGCCGAAAGAGGGGGTCGCGATCAGTGCTTGGGGGCGGCTAAGGTGGATGAAATCGAGAACGCGCTGGATGCCGCCTTCGATCCCGACGGGCACTACGCAGGCGCCCATGTGCTGTATGCCCTGGGATAGCGGCAAACCGCCGGTGAACATACTGAGCGACAAGGCCTGGAGCAGGACATTGCCCGGTCGAATGCCTGCCCGCCAGTATTTGCGCGCGTGCATCTCGTTCACTGTCGCAACATCCTTGGCGGTAAGGGTGTACAAAGTCGGTGTCCCCGTGGTGCCGGAGGTGGCGTTGATCCGCACGATCTTTTCAGGTGGCGCACAGGCCAGCAAGGCATAAGGGTTGCCAAAGCGCTCGAGTGACTCGGCCTGGGCGGCTCGCAGTTCTGCCTTGGTCATCAGCGGCAACCGGGCGAAATCAGCAAATGAAGTTACATCATCTGGCCGCAGGCCAGCAGTGGCGAACTTGTCCTTGAAAAACGGCGAGTTGGCAAAGTTGTAGGCGACCTGTGCGCGAAGCCGGGTCAGCTGCAGGTCGCGCAACTGTGCGTGCGGCATGGCTTCAACGGCTTTGTTCCAGAGCCGGCTCACGCGTTGCCCTGCTGCTGGGGCTGACAGATCTCGAGCAGCAGCCCACTGGTCGGGTCACGTTCGAAAAAAGCCACCGTCCCACCTGCACCGCGGGTGGGGAAACCCCGCTGCAGCACCCACCCCGCCGCGGTCAGTTCGTCGATGGCAGCAGCCATGTCCGGTACCCGGATCGAGAGGTGGTTAAGCCCGCTCTGTGCCCCCATGGCTGTACGGCCCAGTGAGGGCTCGTCCGAGAGGTAGGCAATCAACTCTATCTCGATGTTGGCGGCTTTGAAGCTGGCAACCCGGACTCCTGCTGCAGGCAGTTCTGTTACCTTGGCAACAGTGCCGAACAAGGACTCATAGCACGCCATAGCTGCCTCCAGGTCGGAGACAATAATGCCGATGTGATCAATAGTTTTAGACATGCTTGCCGGGCCGGCGCCAGCGGCCGGTGCCGTCATAGTCGATCGACTGCTGGTTCGCATCACATGCCACCCCGTAGTCCATGCAGGCCGCTTGTGGGCTGATCACGCCGTTCATTACTTCCTCGAGCACGATTTCAGGCGTACGCTCCAGCGGCGAGCCATAACCACCACCACCACCTGCACTCTGCCGGTAAACAGTACCGGCCGGCAGGTTACGGATGATCTCTTTGGTTTTTGGACACAATTGATACCCATCCGGCTGTTCGAAGGCCAATTGATTGTGCGCGCCCGCAGTTCCCCCGTCGAGGCCAAACGCACGGGCCTCCAGTTCCGTACCATCGCCGAATACCACCGCCGTCAAGTTGTCCCCGCCCAGAACGATTTCTGTTTGCACGCCCAGGCCGCCGCGCTGACGACCTGCGCCAGCTGAATCAGTCAGGTATTCGTGCTTTTGCAGTAGATGTGGTGACTGCAACTCCAGCATCTCGTAATCCTGCGCCAGAATGCCGCCGGCACAATTGATCAGCCCGATATGGTCGTAACCGTCGGTATCAAAGGTGGCCCCAGACCCCCCCTTGAGGGCAAGAAACATGATATCGACAAAACGTTGCCCCTCGTTGGTCGGGTCTTCGCCCGTTATCGTGACTCCGAGCATACGGTTCCAACCAGCCGAAACGCGCTCTGGTATGGCCTGGGCCAGCGCCCGCAAAATGGCGTCTGAGGTCGGCCCGGTCAGGGAATTGCCAAAGGTCGTGGCTGCAGGATAGGCAGCATTGAGAAACGACCCCGCGGGGTTGATGATTTGAATCGGTTGTAATAATCCCTTGTTATGAGGAATTTCGGGGTTGATGAGCATCAGGAAGGTCAGGATGACGGCCGATGCTGTTGCCGTGCGCGGCGCATTGACGAAGCCGGGGGTCTGTGGCGACGACCCGGAAAAATCGAAACAAATCTGGTCATCGTTCACCGTCACGGTGAGTTTTATCTCCATGGTTGAGCCATCGGTTACGCCATCGAAAAATGCCCTGCTGCTAGCGCGGTAGACGCCATTAGGAATGACGGCAATTTCGGCACGCACCATGCGCTCGGTGGCGGCGAAAAGTGCACTGGTGTGGGCGTGGAAGCTGTTGAGGCCGTTGCGCTGGATCAGTTTTTGCACTGCCCGCTCTGCGACCACGCAACTGCCGATCTGGGCGGTGATATCTTCTTCGACAACCTTGAGCCTGATGTTGGCGAATATCAGGTTCCAGACATCATCGCGCCGTTGGCCTTCCTCGTAGATCTTCAGCGGCGGGATTCGAAATGCTTCCTGCCAGACTTCCCGGGCTTCAGGGTTGTAGCCACCCGCCACGCTGCCGCCGATGTCTGCCTGGTGTCCCTTGCATGCCGCCCAGGCAACCAGTTGTTTGTCGACAAAGATCGGCTTGAAGACCGCTACATCGTTGTTCTGGTTGCCCTCCGAGAAAACATCGTTGTGCAAGAAAATGTCGCCCGGATAGATCTCATCACCGAAGTAGGTGAGAATTCGTTCACAAACTGGTTGCAGGGCAAAGGCCAGCACTGGTATGTATTCTGTTTGTTCCAGCATCTGGCCGCTGGCGTCGTACAGGCCGGTGACGAAATCCCGAGCTTCGTTCAGAATCGGCGAACGGGACGTACGCAGCAGCACCAGCCCCATTTCTTCAGTGATGGCTTTCAGTCGTCGTTGCAGTAACGAGACCCGGATGGGGTCAACGTCTGGTGACAGGGCTGATGCGGGCATCAGAATTTACCGGTGGTGTTGGTGGGCCTGGGAAATCACGTTTGTCGAAAAGAGGATAGAGGCGCCGGTGGGTGCCGGCAAGCGCAGACAAAGATTTACCATAGCGCATCCAGGCCAGTCTGACCGGTCACATGCAGCCTGAGCTGTCGCTGACGGCAGTAAGCCCGGTCAGAATGGCAGATCGAGGCCGGGCCGCAGGGCCAGTATCCGCGCGCGGAAACTGTCCATGATGCGGGTAAGCCCCTCCTGGGTGTCGGCCTCAAAGCGCAGGATTACGGTCGGGGTGGTATTGGAGGCACGGGCGAGGCCAAAGCCATCGGTAAAGTCGACCCGGATGCCGTCGATGTGACAGATCTCACCATCGGGAAAGCTAGCGTTGGCGATGAGCTCACTGATTAACTGATGGTGCTCACCTTCGCTCATCTCCAGGCGCAGCTCAGGGGTGTTGACGGTGTCAGGAATCGCGGCAAAGACTTCGGTCGGCGTCTGCGCCCGCCCGGAGAGCAGTTCGCACAGGCGCGCCGCCGCATAGATCGCATCATCGAAGCCGTACCAGCGCTCCTTGAAGAAAATGTGCCCACTCATCTCGCCGCCAAGGGCTGCCCCGGACTCCTTGAGCTTACCTTTGATAAATGAGTGCCCAGTCTTCCACATGGTTGCTTTGCCACCCGCCTGCTCGATGGCCGCCGGCAGCAGCCGCGAGCACTTGACGTCGTAGACTATCTCGGCGCCTGGCGAACGGCCCAGAATATCCTCGGCGAACAGAATCATTTGCCGGTCCGGCCAGATGACTTGGCCCCTGGCAGTGGTTACACCGAGGCGGTCACCGTCACCGTCGAAGGCGAGTCCGAGGTCGGCTCCTTCGCGCTGCACTGTGTCAATCAGGTCCTTAAGGTTCTGGACCTGACTGGGGTCGGGGTGATGGTTCGGGAAATTGCCATCAACCTCAGCAAAAAGATCGATCACCTCGCAGCCGATCAAGCGCAGCAGTTTTGGTGCGACCATGCCGGCCACGCCGTTGCCACAATCGGCCACCACCTTCAGCGATCGTTCAAGGTGAATGTCCTCGCTCACCCGGGCCAGGTAAGCGGAGACCACATCGGCTTTGCGCGATTGTCCGGCACCACTATTAAGGTCACCTGCCTCGACCCGGTGACGCAACTCCTGGATGCGCTCGGCGGCCAGGGTAGTGCCGGCCAGCATGATTTTCAGGCCGTTGTACTCGGGTGGATTGTGGCTGCCGGTGACCGACACGGCCGAGCCGATGGCGAGGTGGTGGGTCGCAAAATAGGTGAGCGGGGTTGGGACCACGCCGATGTCGACGGCATCACAGCCACTGGCGACGATGCCCTCGATCAGCGCCCCGGCAATGGCGGGGCCGGACAAGCGGCCATCTCGGCCTACTACCACCGCACTGTCGCCTGCGGCGAGCGCCTCGGAGCCGATCGCACGGCCGATCGCTTCGACCACGCTTTCAGTCAGTGACTGACCGACGATACCGCGGATATCGTAGGCCTTGAAGATCTCTGGGTGGGGTATGCGCATTTAGGTCTGGATTCTACCGCCACAGTTGCATAGTTCGAAACCGAAGGCTATGGACGGCTTGCGGCAGTTGGTTGTTGCTCATCGCTTTGACAACTTTGCACATCTGTTTTGAACGGTATTGACACGGAATCCGCGATACATTGTCACCGTTAATCGATGTACGCATAGGCCAGGTCGGCGCAAATGCAACTGTTGCATTTCTTGGTGAGCACGCTCAAGTTTCTGATATGCTGTGACGGCGCGCTAGGAGAATTACCAGGTGCTTAACGATCGGGAATGGAAACTACCAAATTTTATTGACCTTAACCAGCAGGAACTGATGGTGCCGGAAAACCGGGCGCACGATCCCTGCGGTGGTGAGGTCGACAATGGAATAGTCTATGGGCGTGGCGCCCACGGTGCTGCCATGCTTTTCGGCCAGCGATGCTCCCGGCCTGCAGTCGGGGCGGCGTCTTGATGTTCTGATAGCGGATCCGATTAAAGATGAGAAGAGGCAGAGCAAGTGCGCGTCGGCAGGCGGCTCGGCAGGCCACCGGGCAGGTGGTCAGAGCCGGTATGCGCAGCGGCCGCTTCAAGCCGCTCAGCGATCGTGACGTCGAGCGCATCCACGATACGGCACTGGCGCTACTGGCTGAGGTAGGCATGGCCAACCCGATCCCGCTGCTGCGGGAAAAGGCACTACAGGCCGGCTGCCGGATGAATGATCACGAGCGGTTGTGTTTCCCTCGGGCGTTGGTCGAGGACACCATCGCCCGGGTGCCTCGGGAGATCGTGTTCTGCGGTCGCGAGCCGCGCCACGACCTCGAGTACCAGGGGTCGCGTGTTCATTATGGCGGTTGCGGTGAGGCAGTGCAGATACTGGATGTAGAAAACGGCTGTTACCGGCCCTCGACCCTGCTGGATATCTACGACTGCGGCCGCCTGGTGGATGCACTGGAGCACATTCACGATCACTCCCACTGGATGATCGCAACAGATATAGGCGATCCGCGGCAAGCGGATATCAATGCCGCCTACGCGTGTTTTGCCGGAACCAGCAAGAATATCTCGCTGAGTTTTGCCAGCGCCGCTAATGTCGAGCCCGTGTTGCAAATGGCGCAATTGATCGCCGGCGGTGAGCGGGCATTTTCTGAGCGACCGTTTTGCAGTGGTGGGGGCTGCTGCGTGGTTTCACCGCTTGCTTACGGAGCAGAGAACAGCGAGGTCTGTATCGCCTCCACCGCTTTTGGTTCACCGGTCTGGATCGTGGTGGCGCCGCAGGCTGGCGCAACTGCGCCGGCTGCTTTGGCAGGCACTTTGGCACAGTCGGTAGCCGAGGCTCTGGCCGGAGTGTTGCTGGTCTCTCTGGTGGTGCCCGGCTACCCGGTGACGCTGGGCCCGTGGCCGTTTGTCTCGGACCTTCGCACCGGCGCGTTTTCTGGGGGCGGTGGTGAGGAGGGTATCCTCAACGCAGCCGCGGCGCAGATTGCCAATTTCTACGACTTGCCCAGCAGTGTCAGCGGCGGCATGACCGACGCCAAGCTGCCGGACAACCAGGCGGGCTACGAAAAAGGTATCAATGTCACCTTGGCCGCGCTTGCAGGTGCTAACTCGGTCAGCGAGGCAGCCGGCATGATGGGCAGTTTGATGGGCTGCTCGTTCGAGTCCATCGTTATCGACAACGACATGATCGGTTGTATCCAGCGGGCCTTGCGCGGTATCGAGGTGACCGACGAGACTTTGTCGTTCGAGGTAATCCGCGACGTGGTCCTGGGCGGACCGGGACATTTTCTTTCGCACCAGCAGACCCTGGGGCTGATGCAGAGTGAGTACCTGTATCCAGAGGTTGCAGATCGTTCCTCTATTGAGGATTGGGAGGCCGCAGGTTCACCCGATATCCGTGAGCGCGCCAGGGCGCGGGTCCAGCAGATACTCTCCAGCCATTATCCGCAGTACATTGCCGCTGACACTGACCGCCAGATCCGGGAACTTTTCCCCATTCACATACCGCAAAGCGCTATGCAACCGGGGAGTGGCCGTTGGGTGGCGCCGGCCTGAGATGCGGCAACTGAGCGAGCTTCCGTCCGGCTTTGCCAGCAGTTTACGCGTCATGCTGCGGTGCTGGCCGGGTCCGCAAGGGTATCTGCTGTTGTCGCCGACCCTGGTGCGGGTTGGCTTGCTCATGTGTATTGCCATTATCAGCCAGGCTTCTGCTGCTTAAAGAATTGAGTACCAAGTAATTTAGGCTATTATCGTCACTGCCCATGAAAGCATACTCCGAAGCTAAGCCTGATATTCCGGCCATTCGGCGCATGGATGAGCATGTCATCCACCCATGGGAGTCTTTTGACCAGCCAGAGGCCCGCACTATCGTCGATGCCGGGGCCGGAATCTACGTCTACGACGGTGAAGGCAACCGCCTGCTCGATGGCCCGGGCGGTATGTGGTGTGTCAACGCCGGCCATGGCCGGCGCGAGATCGCCAACGCCATGGCGGCACAGGGTGCACAGTTGTCCTACATCAGCCCCTGGAGCCATCCCACAGCGCCAGCCGCCCGCCTGGCCGAGCGACTGGCTGCTGTAGCACCCGGTGATCTCGACCATGTGTTCTACACCACCGGCGGCTCGACTGCGGTCGACTCGGCGCTGCGCTTCGTCATGTTCTACAACAATGTGCTGGGTCGCCCGCAGAAAAAACACATTATTTCCCGGCATGACGCCTACCACGGCAGTACCTACCTCTCTGCCGCTGTCTCAGGAAAAACGCGCGATAAGAACTGGCTGGACACCGACCTTGAGCAGGTACACTTTATCTCGTCGCCCAATCCGTACCGGCGGCCCGCAGGCATGGACGAGCAGTCCTTCTGCCGGCAACTGGTAGCGGAGCTTGAGAACAAAATCCTCGAAATCGGTGCCGAGCGGGTCGGCGCGTTCATCGCCGAGCCGATCCTTGCCTCGGGTGGTGTCATCGTGCCCCCTGCCGGTTATCACGCGGCTTGCCTTGCCCTCTGCCGGCGCTACGATGTGATTTATATCTCAGACGAAGTAGTCACTGGCTTTGGTCGACTGGGTCACTGGTTTGCCTCTGAGTCGGTCTTTGACATCACGCCGGACATTATCACCTGTGCCAAGGGCATCACCTCCGGCTACGTGCCGCTGGGAGCGGTACTTATCTCAGACCGGCTGATCTCACAAGTGGGTGGCGATAGCGAACGTGGGGCCGTGTTTTCCAACGGCTACACCTACTCCGGCCATCCGGTCGCTTGTGCCGCGGCAATCGCCAACATGGACATCATCGAGGGTGAAGGACTGTTGCAGCATGCCCGCGAGGTTGGCCCTTATCTGCAGCAGCAGTTGCACACCCTAGCTGATCTCCCCATCATTGGCGACATCCGTGGGCTGGGCTTGATGGGGTGCCTGGAGTGTGTTGTCAGCAAGGAGTCACGCCAACCCCTCGACTTGGACTACGAAGTTGGCAGCCGTATCGATGCCCATTGCCAGCGGCTGGGCCTGTTGGTGCGGCCGCTGATCAACATGTGTGTTATGTCGCCGCCGATTCTCATAAGCACCGAGCAGATCGATGACATGATCCGTATGCTGCGCCAAGGGATAGAGTGCACCATTGCTGACCTGGAGAAGGAAGGTATCGGTTCTTTTTCCTGAGCTGTCTTGCTTCCAAATTCTGGCACACCACCGTCCGTGTGCTCACCATCGCAGCCTTGCCCAAGCCAACATGGGAATAGACCTGGTAGTCGCTCTTGTTCCGACCCACAATGCGGAACCGAGCAATAACGGCTGCTAATCGCTCCGTTCACTTCTTGCCCGCAGCGCCAGATGGTTCATCAAGTCGATGAGTTCGTTGTGTCCGCCGGCCAGGGAGACCTTGGTCCGATACTTGCCGTCGATGATAATCGTCGGCACCCCGTCAGTCTGGTAACGAGCCGACATGTCGGCGGCATGGGCAACCATTGAATTGACGCCGAAGGAGTTGAAAGTGTTGAGGATATCCTGGGGATCGACGTCTTGGTCGGCTGCCCAGTCCGCCAGTTGCTCTACTGTGACGAAGCGTTTTCGTTCCTTGTGGATGGCGTCAAAGTAGGCCTCGTGCAGTTTGTCTACCAGCCCCAGTGCTAGAAAGGTATAGAA
The DNA here is from genome assembly GCA_030747115.1 of Arenicellales bacterium. Lineage (GTDB taxonomy): Bacteria > Pseudomonadota > Gammaproteobacteria > Arenicellales > UBA868 > UBA12578. The sequence continues at coordinate 16,497 of JASLLH010000012.1, read as the reverse complement.
AACCCGGGCATCAAAGGCCCACGGTTGGTTGAGAATTGCCGGCATGCGCACGTATTCGACAAAGTCCGGTTTACTCTTCTCCCATTGCTTCAAGTAAGGTTCAAGGGTGTAGCAGTGTGGGCAGCGGTACCAGAATAGCTCCAGCACTTCGATGTTTTCACCCGTATGCACCGGCTGCGGTTTGGTCATCTGAAAGTAGTGCACATCCTGTTCATACTCCTGCCCGAGAGCAGGGCTGGCAACGAAAAGTGTTGTCAGTATAAAGATGAGTGTTTTACGCATGGGTCGAATCCTCGGGCATGAATAATGTTCCAGGGCGGTAGTCGTATCAGTGTAATTGGCTCAGTTGGTCGATGAGTTTGTTCCGGAGGTCGCCAAAGTTGCCGTTGCTCATCAATACCACCTGATCCGCAGGGCGGACCTGGGTCAGGATTGCGTCGACGATCTCGGCAATGTGATCATAAACCTGTAGTGTAGTTCGGTCGGAACTTGGCGCAAGGTCCTGCGGATCCCACTCGAGATCCGGATGCCACCGGACGATCGCGATATCGGCAAGAGTTAGTGCATCGGCTAATTCGTGGCGCTGGTGGCCGCCTCTCATGGTATTGGAACGAAGTTCGAGTACTGCGATCACCCGGCCGGTCTGGCTGCGGCTCCTGAGTGCGGCGAGAGTGGTACGCACCGCTGTTGGATGATGAGCGAAATCATCGAAAAGCGAGATTCCTCTGGCCGTGCTGATCAGTTCCAGGCGCCGCCGCGGCGACCTGAAGCCGGCCAGTGTGGCGCAGGCCTTGGCTGAGGATACGCCGGCGGTAACCGCTGCAGCAATTGCCGCCAACGCATTGCTCATGTTGGGCCGGCCGAACAAATGCCACTGAACAGTGCCGCAATGATGGCCGTCCCGGGTAACCTCGAAAGCGCTACAGTCTTCGGCCAGCGTTTGTGCCTGCCAAGTTGCTGCCGCACTGCCTCTCGTGCTGTAACACTGCACCTGGGACCAGCAGCCCTGCTCTAGCAGCCTCTGCAGGCGCGGCTCATCGGCATTGATCAGCACCGTTCCATCAGGTGGTACCGTGCGCACCAGGTGATGAAACTGACGTTCGATGTCTTGTATCGAATCGAATATGTCGGCATGGTCGAACTCGAGGTTGCCCAGCACCGCGATCTCCGGGTGGTAGTGGACAAATTTCGAGCGCTTATCGAAAAAGGCAGTGTCGTATTCGTCTGCCTCTATGACGAACCACTGACCCTTGCCACACCGCGCGGAAACCGGGAAATTGCCGGGTACGCCCCCGATAAGAAAACCCGGATCAAGGCCCAGGGTATCGAGTATGAATGCGACCATGGCGCTGGTGGTCGTCTTACCATGGGTGCCGGCAATAGCCAGCACTTTTTTCTCCGGGATAAGTTCATTCATCAGCCAGTGGGGGCCCGAGGTATAGGGGATGCGCTGGCGCAGCATTTCCTCGACCGCCGGATTGCCCCGCGACAACGCGTTGCCCACGACCACCAGGTCTGGCCGGGGATTCAGTTGCAAGGCAGCATAACCGGGCTGGATGTGCACTCCTTGTTCTTGCAACAGGGAGCTCATCGGCGGGTAAATGTCGGTATCTGAACCGCTGACCTGGTATCCCATGCTGCGGGCCATCAAGGCGAGGCCGCCCATAAAGGTGCCACAGATGCCGAGGATATGGACGCGCACGGAATCAGGGTACGGGTGAGCCTATGGTTGCCAGCGTGGCGAGCAAGAAAAAAAGAAAGATCTGGTATCCGACAATAATAATTGCCGCCGCGCCGGCACTGGATTCCATCGCTTGGCGCAGGATCGATATCATCACGGTCAGTGACCACAGACCAATGACCAGTACGAACAGCAAGGGAATAGTGAGTATCAGTTGGGGTTCCCCAGCTGGTAGCAGACGCTCGTGCCAGCCGGCAAAGGGCAGCACCAGTAACTGCAGCAGTGTGGTTGCACCGAACATAGCCGTGAGCGTTTGCACTACTCGTTCACGATAGCCGCGTAACCGAAGTGCCAGGTAGATGATCAGGGCAAATGACAGCACGTGGCCGATTGCCATCAGCGGGCCGCGAAAGAGGCCATGGTTGGGGTCTGCGCTGATCGCAGCGGTTATGGTGGCCGCAAGTGCGGTCAGTACCAATAGTGTCTCTGACCGTGGAACACTCGCAGCTTGGCCCCGGAACAGGCACAGGTTGATAAATAACTTAAGATATTGCGACATCGCACGAAGAAAAAGACGGCAACAACCACCGTGGTGGCGGATGATATCATCATCCTTGGCGCTAGTCGCTTTCGCCCAGCCCAATCTTGTTGACAGCCAGCATATTTTCCGCCCCAGGGTCTAGTGACCAAACTGATTACAACCTCTGCCGAACTCGACCGGCTGTGCCGGGACATGGAGCAGTCACCCTGGGTTGCGTTAGATACCGAGTTCGAGCGCGTGCGGACGTTTTTTCCACGGCTATGCCTGATCCAGATTGCAACTCCGGATCAGGTAGCGTGTATTGACCCACTGGCGAAGACGGACTTGGTGGGGTTAGTACAGGTGCTATCGTCAACGGGCCCGATGAAGATATTGCACGCTGCGCGGCAGGATATCGAGGTACTGCACCATGGACTCGGGATTTTACCCAAGCCGTTGTTCGATACCCAGATCGCGGCTGCGCTTTGCGGTCACGGTGAACAGGTCAGTTACGCGCAGTTGGTTAAGTCGTTGTGCGGAGTCAGTTTGTCCAAGCAGTATACCCGCGCCAAGTGGTCCCGGCGGCCGCTGAGTGATGGTGAAATACGCTACGCTATTGACGATGTCCGTTACCTCGGTGAACTCTACCGGCAACTCCACCAAAAGTTAGGCCAGCGAGGTCGGCTTGATTGGGCCGAGGAGGATTTTCAGGAGCTTGCCTCTGGTCGGTCTATAGAGAGTGGCGCCACCATAGCGGTGCGCAAGGTGCAGGCAGCTAGCCGGCGCTTCGACCGGACTGGCCAGAGCGTAGCCCATGTTTTGGCGCGCTGGCGAGAGGAAACGGCGCGCCGAGACGACCGGCCACGGGAATGGGTTTTGCCACTCGAGGCTATCTTACAGATTGCACAGGAGCGGCCGGCCTCGCATCACCACATTTGCCTGCTCAGTGGTTTATCCGAAGGCAACGCCAGGCGCTGGAGCCAGGAGATCTTGGCTGCAGTGCAGCGTGGGCAGCGTGAAGCAGACAACTATGTGCCGCTGCCACCGCCGCAGCGGCCGGATGCACAGGAAAAAGCGCTGGGTAATCGGCTGTGGCAGTGCTTGCAGGTGTTGTGCGAACAGGGTGACTTGCCCACGGCCAGTGTGGCCCGGCGCGACGATATCAGGCAACTCGCCATCGGTGATCGGAATTTGCCGTTGCTCCGTGGCTGGCGGGAGCGTTTTGCCGGGGCTGAGTTACTTGCCCTGGCTGAGGCAGAAACAATCTCTAGGAATTGTTAGAATTATTACGGCCAATTGCCAAGTAGATCACGCAGGCCAAAAAATGAACACGATGCGAACTATCCTTGTGCCATTTAACAATACCCAGCCCACTGCTACTGCAGTGGATGCCGCACGCCTGCTGGCCGAGCCCGCCGGTGCTTACATTGAGGGCGCTTATTGTCGCCAGGTTTTGCCAGTTATCGCCGGGGAAGGCATAACCTTGCCCGGGGATTATCTTGCGGAGTTCGAAGAGGAGGGCAAGCAACAGGCCGATGCGGCACGAGTTGCATTCGAGGACCTGCTGGCAGAGCGACACATCCCCCTGGGCAGCTTGGATGGTTTAGGTATCCGTGCGGGTTGGACCGAGATGATCGGCACCGGGCCCGAGGGTATCGGTGAGTATGCCCGTACTTTTAGCGTCAGTGTACTGGCGCGTAGTCTGAGCGATGGTGGCCAGGACTGGAAGAGCACGGCCGAGACACTGTTATTCGAAAGTGGCAGGCCGCTGCTTTTAGTCAGTACCCAATTGCCGGAAGTTCTCGGTCGACGGGTATTGGTGGCGTGGAATGGCAGCACGGAAACAGCGCGGGCGTTAACTGCCGCCATGCCTTTGCTGGCAGGGAGCGAAGCGGTACTGGTTGTTACCGTGGCAGGCGGCACCGTGTCGGGCCCGGATGCGGAACAGATTTGTGCTCACCTGTGCGCGAGCGGCATCCCGGCGCAATTCAAGACTATAGAGGCTGCGGCTACCACGGTTGGCCAGGTGATCCTCTCTGAAGCCGCCGCCTTCGACGCCGATCTCATCGTCAAGGGGGCTTTCACCCACAGCCGCCTGCGCCAGTTGATATTCGGTGGCGCCACCAGCGAAATTTTCAACCACGCCACCTGTCCGGTATTGATGTGTCACTGATAGGGCGTTTCTAGGGTCGCAGAACAACTGGCGTTCGGGTGGGGATGATCTCACCTACCTATCTTACGGCGTTGTCGTGCAAGCCCGTTGGGCACCTGGCTCGCTTGGGCGCTGGTCGGCTTGCGGGTACAATGCTGCGGCGCATCAATGGTGTGATGGGCGTGGTGAGCAGCTCTGCCGCTGGCCAAGTGCATAATGACGAGGGAGAACACTAGATGAAACAGCCAGTCCGGGTCGTTGTTACGGGCGCTGCCGGCCAGATCAGCTACGCGCTGCTGTTTCGGATCGCCGCCGGTGACATGTTGGGCGCGGATCAGCCCGTCATACTGCAGTTGCTTGAAATTACCCCGGCGCTGGATGCCCTGCAGGGGGTAGTAATGGAGCTCAACGACTGCGCTTTCCCACTACTGGCAGAGGTTGCGGTCTCAGATGATGCTCATAGCACTTTCACCGATGCTGATTTTGCGCTACTGGTCGGCGCCCGTCCCCGTGGCCCGGGCATGGAGCGCAAAGATCTGCTCACCGAGAACGCCCGTATTTTCTCCGCTCAGGGCAAGGCCCTGAACGACAGCGCCAGCCGGAGTGTGAAGGTGTTGGTGGTAGGTAATCCAGCCAATACCAATGCGTTGATCGCAGCCGCCAATGCACCAGATATCCCCGATGGTCAGTTCACTGCTATGACTCGGCTGGATCACAATCGAGCGATCAGCCAGTTGGCCGCACGAACCGGGAACCCTGCGACCGCAGTTCGCAGGATGACGATCTGGGGCAACCATTCTGCCACCCAGTACCCCGACCTGCATCACGCCATGGTGGCTGGCACTGCAGCTACCGATCTTATAGAGCAGGACTGGGTGGTTGAGGAGTTCATTCCCACGGTACAGCAGCGCGGTGCTGCCATCATTCAGGCCCGCGGCGCATCCAGCGCCGCCTCGGCTGCATCAGCCGCGATTGAACACATGCGCAACTGGACCCACGGCACCGCCGACGGGGACTGGGTCAGCATGGCGATACCCTCGAGCGGCGATTACGGCATCGAGGAAGGCCTGGTCTATTCCTATCCGGTGACCTGTGCCGGTGGCGACTATACGATTGTGCCGGACCTTTCAATCAATGAGTTCAGCAGTGAACGTATGCGCCTGACCGAGGATGAGTTGCGACAGGAGCGGGACGGCATTCGCGACTTGCTCTGAGTCGGGCTTACCGTGAGATACGCCATGCAGAGAATTGCGCCATGATCCGCGTTGCTGTCGCCGGTGCTGCTGGGCGTATGGGTCAAGCCTTGCTGACGGCCAGCCTTGCCACGGACGGCGTCACTCTCAGCCACGCATTCGAGCATCCGGGCAGTGATGCAGTGGGACAGGATGCCGGTGAGATCGTTGGCGTGGGACGGGCTGGGGTTGAGATCAGCGACGCGATTGCGGGCCCCGAGTTCGATGTACTGATCGACTTTACTACGCCAACTGCCAGTCTTAATAATCTTGCCTGGTGCCGTGAAACCGGCCATAGAATCGTTATCGGCACCACCGGCTTTGATGCGCAGCAGAAAGCGGCCATTGCCCAGGCTGCCGGCGATATTGGCATCGTACTGGCACCCAATATGAGCATTGGTGTTAACGTCTGTTTCAAACTGTTGCAGGTGGCGGCCACTGCCTTTGGCGACGAGGTCGACATCGAAGTGCTAGAGGCGCACCATCGAAATAAAGTCGACGCGCCCTCGGGCACCGCCCTGCGCATGGGCGAGGTGGTGGCAAAGGCGCTAGACCGGGACCTCGACAGCGAAGGGGTCTTTGTTCGACACGGCCACACTGGGGCCAGGGAGCGCAAATCCATTGGTTTTGCTACCGTGCGGGCCGGCGACATAGTCGGTGAGCACAGCGTGTTTTTTGCCGGTACCGGTGAGCGAGTCGAGATCACCCACAAGGCCAGTAGCCGTGCGATCTACGCGGCCGGGGCCTTGCGGGCCGCCCGCTGGCTGATTGAGAAATCAGTTGGCCTTTTTGACATGCAGGACGTATTAGGCTTTAACAACTAATGATAGTGATTGATGCGCAGGCCCCGACCCGATAGAATCACCGCCCTGAGATGAGCGTACATTTCGGGCCAGAAAAAGGAGAAACCCCACTGGTTTCTCCTTTTTTTTGCCTAGTTTCGGGACTTAGTTGGTGATACCGGCAATTCTTGCCTTGGCTGATGGCACTGTGCTCCACGGGCGCGCTATTGGTGCCGTGGGTCAGTCTGTCGGCGAGGTAGTCTTCAACACGTCCATGACAGGCTATCAGGAGATTCTCTCGGATCCATCCTATGCCCGTCAGATAATCACGCTGACCTACCCCCACATTGGCAATGTAGGCACCAACCCAGAGGACGCCGAATCGGGCCGGGTCTTTGCTGCGGGACTGGTGATTCGTGACTTGCCCACACAACTCAGCAACTTTCGTTCCCGCGAATCGTTGACCGATTACCTGAGCGGTTACGGCGTGGTCGGCATCAGTGATATCGACACCCGTCGCCTGACCCGACTGCTGCGTGAGAAGGGTGCCCAGAACGCCTGCCTGCAGGCTGGTGAGGTCAACGAGGTTGCTGCATTGGCGCTGGCGCAGGGCTTTCCCGGGCTCAAGGGCATGGATCTCGCTCGCGAGGTCACGGCTGCCTCGGCTTATAGTTGGAACGAGGGTAGTTGGTGTCTTGGTCAGGGATATCGGCCGGGCCCGCAGGCGCGCTGCAAGGTGACGGCGTACGATTTCGGGGTCAAGCACAATATTTTGCGGCTGTTGGTCGAGCGTGGCTGTGAGGTGCAGGTGGTGCCGGCGCAGACCCCGGCAGCACAAGTGCTCGCGAGTGCCCCGGACGGGGTGTTCCTGTCCAATGGCCCCGGTGACCCACAACCATGTGACTACGCAATCAATGCTATCGGTGAGATTCTCGCTACTCGCACACCGGTTTTCGGCATTTGCTTGGGACACCAGTTACTGGCGCTGGCGGCCGGCGCACGCACGCTGAAGATGAAGTTCGGTCATCATGGTGCCAACCATCCGGTAATCGATCTGGCCAGTAAGCGGGTCCTGATCACCAGTCAGAACCACGGTTTTGCCGTCGACCCAGATTCGCTGCCGGCCAACGTGACGGTGACTCACCGCTCCTTGTTCGACCAGTCCATCCAGGGTCTCGAGTTAACCGATCGACCGGCCTTTTCCTTCCAGGGCCACCCCGAGGCGAGCCCCGGGCCGCAGGACATCGTTGAGTTGTTTGACCGGTTTGTCGCCATGATGACCCATCCGGAAGAGGCCCGCGATGCCTAAACGCACGGACATCGAGTCGATTCTGATCATCGGAGCGGGGCCGATCATCATTGGTCAGGCCTGTGAGTTTGACTACTCGGGTGTGCAGGCCTGCAAGGCGCTGCGCGAGGAGGGTTTCCGGGTGGTGCTGGTTAACTCGAACCCGGCCACCATCATGACCGACCCCGAGTTTGCCGATGCCACCTACATCGAGCCGATCACCTGGGAAGCCCTGGCTCTGATCATAGAGAAAGAACGCCCGGACGCGCTGCTGCCCACCATGGGCGGTCAGACTGGCCTTAACTGTGCGCTCGACCTGGTACGCCACGGGGTGCTGGAGCAGTACGGGGTCGAGATGATCGGTGCCAGTCGCCAGGCTATCGACAAGGCCGAGGATCGCGAGCGTTTTCGTGACGCGATGGGGGTAATTGGGCTCGAGACCGTGCGTGGTGAGTTGGCCCACTCGCTGGAGGACGCCCTGATGGTGCTGGAAAGGATCGGGTTTCCGGTCATTGTCCGCCCATCCTTCACCCTCGGTGGCAGCGGCGGTGGTATTGCCTATAACCTCGAGGAGTATCAGGCGATTTGCGCGCGCGGGCTGGATGCTTCACCCACCGGCGAACTCCTCATCGAAGAGTGTATTCTGGGCTGGAAGGAATTCGAGATGGAGGTGGTGCGAGATACCCGTGATAACTGCATTATCGTCTGTTCGATCGAGAACTTCGATGCGATGGGGGTGCATACCGGGGATTCCATCACGGTAGCGCCGGCACAAACCCTGACTGATAAGGAATATCAGATTATGCGCAATGCCAGCATCGCAGTATTGCGCGAAATCGGGGTCGATACCGGCGGTTCCAACGTACAGTTTGCCATCGACCCAGCGAGTGGGCGCATGGTTATCATCGAAATGAACCCGCGGGTGTCACGTTCCTCGGCGTTGGCCTCCAAAGCAACCGGATTTCCCATTGCCAAGGTCGCCGCCAAACTGGCAGTGGGCTTCACTCTGGATGAGCTCGCCAATGACATCACTGGTGGCGCTACTCCGGCTTCGTTTGAACCCACCATCGACTACGTGGTCACCAAGATACCGCGCTTCGATTTCGAGAAATTTCCGCAGGCGGACTCGACCTTGACCACACAGATGAAATCGGTCGGTGAGGTGATGTCCATTGGCCGCACCTTCAAGGAATCCTTGCACAAGGCCTTACGTAGCCTCGAGATCGGCAGCCATGGACTGGAGTCCCTGGCTGTGCCAGGGCTTGGCCCACAAGAGCTGCGCGAACAGTTGGCGAGCGCGCTACGTAATCCCGGCGCGCGACGCGTCTGGCACATCGCCGATGCGTTTCGCCATGGTATGAGTCTGGCTGAGATCCAGGCATTGACCGGTATCGACCTCTGGTTCCTGGCACAACTGGAGGAACTGATCACTTTGGAGGCACGGATCGCAGCGACCGACCTCACAGCACTGGATGCGGCAATGCTACGTGACTGGAAGCGCCAGGGCTTTTCCGATGTACGCCTAGCCAGTTTGTTGGGTACTGAGGAGGATGTATTCCGGGCACTGCGCCATGATCTCGGCGTGCGACCGGTCTACAAGCGAGTGGATTCATGTGCCGGCGAGTTTGCAACCCCGACCGCCTACATGTACTCGACTTACGAGGAGGAGTGCGAATCCGCGCCCGAGGGCCGCGACAAAATCATCGTGCTGGGGGGCGGGCCCAACCGCATCGGTCAGGGGATCGAGTTTGACTATTGCTGCGTACACGCGGCGATGGCCATGCGCGAAGCTGGCTACCAGGCCATCATGGTCAACTGTAATCCTGAGACTGTCTCCACTGACTATGACACCTCCGATCGGTTGTACTTTGAGCCGCTCACCCTCGAAGATGTGCTCGAGATCGTTGCGCTCGAGCAACCGTGGGGTGTGATCGTCCAGTATGGCGGTCAGACGCCACTTAAACTTGCCCGCGATCTCGCCGCAGCCGGGGCACCGATCATCGGCACCTCGCCCGAGTCCATTCATCGGGCCGAGGATCGCGAACATTTCCAGGGTCTGTTGCACGACCTTAATTTACTGCAGCCGCCGAACCGCACTGCGGCGAGCGAAGCACAAGCCCTTGCCCGGGCCGAGGAAATCGGCTACCCGTTGGTGGTGCGACCTTCCTACGTCTTGGGTGGGCGGGCCATGGAGATCGTGTACGGGCGCAAAGAACTCAAGCGCTACCTGCGTGACGCCTTCCAAGTCTCCAACGAATCACCCATCCTGTTGGATCACTTCCTCGACGATGCCATAGAAGTCGACGTGGATGTGGTCTGCGACGGCAGCGAAGTGATGATCGGTGGAATCATGGAACACATCGAGGAGGCCGGGGTGCACTCGGGGGACTCGGCTTGTGCGTTGCCGCCGTACAGCCTGTCGGCGGAGACCCAGGCAGAGCTTGCCCGGCAGGCTCGTGAAATGGCCCTGGCCCTGGACGTGGTGGGGTTAATGAATGTGCAGTTCGCGGTCAAGAACGGTGACATCTTTGTGCTCGAGGTGAACCCGCGGGCTTCACGCACAGTGCCTTTTGTCTCCAAGGCCACCGCCCGGCCACTGGCCAAGGTTGCCGCCCGCTGTATGGCTGGCCAGAGCTTGGCGCAGCAGGGGGTCAGTGGCCAGGTGGTGCCGGAGTTTTTCTCGGTCAAGGAGGCTGTGTTTCCATTTATCAAGTTTCCCGGGGTCGATCCAGTGCTTGGCCCCGAGATGAAAAGCACTGGAGAGGTCATGGGCATAGGCGCAACTTTCGGCGAGGCCTACCACAAGGCGCAAAGTGCCGCCGGCACACTTATTCCATCGGGCGGTTGTGCGCTCATCAGCGTGCGTACGGCAGACCAGGCCGCGGTCATCGAAATTGCCCAATACCTGACCGATAATGGTTTTGCGCTGGTCGCGACCGAGGGAACGGCCCGGGCGTTAGCCGAGGCCGGCATGAGCGTACAACTGGTGAACAAGGTCAGCGAAGGCAGGCCGCACGTCGTCGACAGTATCAAGAATGGCGAATTCAACCTCATCGTTAATACTACTGCCAGCCGGCACAGCCGCAGGGACTCAGAAACCATCCGCCGTCAGGCGCTGACCCATAAGGTAACCTACTTCACTACCCTGGCCGCAGCGCGGGCAGCCTGCGAGGCCCACCGCTGCGGTGGCGACATGACAGTAAACCGGCTACAGTCGCTGCACGAGGAACTGCCGATATGAATCGAGTATTGTTGACTACCCCGGGCGCAAAGCGGCTTCAGGAAGAGTTGCAGCGGCTCAAGCGCATCGACCGCCCGAGGATCATCGAGGCGATTGCGGAGGCCCGCAGCCACGGTGACTTATCGGAAAATGCCGAGTATCACGCCGCGCGCGAGCAGCAAGGTTTCATTGAGGGCCGGATCTTGGAACTTGAGAGTAAATTGGCCCGTGCCGAGGTCATTGATCCGGGACGCCTTAACGCGGGAGGTAAAGTTGTTTTTGGTGCCTGGGTACACTTGTGGGAGGAAGAAGGTGATCGCGAGGTGGCCTATCAGATTGTCGGCGAGCTCGAGGCGGATATCGCGCAGGGGATGATCTCCCACAGTTCACCCATCGCCCAGGCCCTGATCGGCAAGTGTGAGGGCGATGAGGTTGAGTTCAATGCGCCTGGCGGCGCCCGCCGCTACGAGGTTCTCACGGTTCGCTACGAATCAGGGGCAGATGCGGCCGGCTGAGATACCGGCGTGGGCACACCCCCTAACGGTCTGATTCTTTCGCAACGTTGCCGGTATCGTGGCCCGTTGCCGCTGCAGCATCAGCCGGTGTCGGGGTAGTTCCACCAATGTCATCGTCAGCGACCTGGGACTGGCCCAGCCAGAAGGAGAACGGACCTCCGTCATCGCTCCACGCTGCCGGTGGTTCGAGAATATCCGGACCCTGGTCGTAACCCGCATCGACTTCGGCCCGTGGGTCGAGGTCGCTGACGATGCCGGGTGCCTGGACATCGGGCTGCAGTACATAGGGTTCTTTCTCAACTACCGGTACCCATTGCCGGATGCGCATGCGCCAGCCGATGAATACGACCAGCGCCACAGCCATGGCGATGATGTACACGAACATCCCGCCTGGCCCCAGTAGCCGCATTGCTACCGAGCTGGCCAGCGGGCCAATCACTGCACCGACTCCGTAGGCCAGTATGAAGCCACCGCTGGCCGCGACCACTTCACTTGGATCGAGGTAGTCGTTGGCGTAGGCAATGGCAAGCGGGTAGAGCGTCGATGCAAGGCCGTAAAAGAGCGCCACCGACCCCAATACCACCCAAACTGGCAGGTTGGCGCCGAAGATCAGCGCCGCCGACGGCAGTACCAGGGCGACCGCTACCCCCGCCAGCACGGTGCGCCGGTCCAGGTGGTCCGACAGTTTGCCAATGGGTAATTGCAGCAACATCCCTCCTACCAGTCCGGCAGCCATGTAGCCGGCGATGTCGTTGATCGTGAAGCCAATTTCAAGGGCGTACACTGGGCCCAGGCCCCACCAGGCACTGCCGATGAGACCGGCCCCTAGGCAGGCGATCACTGAGGTGGGGGAAACGTCGAATAGCCGCCGCAGGTTTAGGTGGGGTGTTGCTACCGGGTCGGGGTGAGTGGCGCGGGTAAGGGTAACCGGGACCAATGATAGCGCTAGCACTACACCGACAATGAGGAACAGTTCATAACCTGCCGGATCGCCCAGTTTCAGGGCTTGTTGGCCCAAGGTAGAGGCGAGGTAGCCGATCATGATGTAAATCGACAGGAGCAGGCCCCGGCTGTGATTGGCGGCGCGATTGTTGAGCCAGCTTTCAACCACTATAAACAGGCCGGCAACCGCGGCGCCCATGGTGGCCCGCAGGGCGATCCAGACCCACGGATTGGGGATGAGCAGTACCAGCAGAGCGCAAGCCGAGGCCAGCGCCGAGAGCGTAGCAAAGGCACGGATATGGCCAATCCGATTGATCAGTGGGCCCGAGCGGAAGGTGCCCAGGGCGAAGCCCAGAAAGTAGGCCGACGCCATCAGCCCGATAAGTTCGTTTGGATAGCCCTCGATATTGGCGCGCAACGCCAGCAGCGTCGCAAAAATGCTATTGCCGAACATCAGGAAAGCTGTCGCCAGCATTAGCGACGACAGGTTGCGTAGTATAGAAAGAGCAAAAAGCAACGCAGTAATCCACCCCGGAAAAATTTGCGGCGAAGTCTACGCTCGGAAGTGCTGACTGAGAAGAAATATTTTTCTTCGATCGCGGTAGTGCTGCCAGGTGTCGGGGTGGGCTGGGTTAATCAATGATCCAGATCTGGACCAAGGCAGGCGAAGGTTGTTTTGCTAGAGTAAATAGCGGTCCACTGTGAGGTTTCCGCGAAACGAGGCGGTGAATCGGTGGATCACAGGCAGTTTCATTTTCCTCCTTGAGTCATTCGTGCGGTCGACGGGCCGCACTTCTTTTTCTGGGTGTTATTCCGAGTCGCTGGCGGCAGGGCAATTGGCGGCTCGGTTCAGGTAATATCGCACCACCTTTTTGTGGGGTCTTGGTGGTTTTTTCTGTGCTGGGCCCTTTTACCCGGTCTGTTTCATGTACCTGGTCCGTCTCGACGCCGTCAGCCTGGCCTTCGGCGCGCGCAAGTTGCTGCTGTCAGCTAATCTGGCAGTAAACCCCGGCGAGCGGGTATGCCTGGTTGGGCGTAACGGTGCTGGCAAGACCTCGCTACTGGGGCTGATTACTGGGCAGGCCGAGCCTGACGACGGTGAAGTTCGGCGCGGTGCTGATTTATGTGTCAGTCAGTTGGCACAGGTGATGCCACGTGACCAGGGCAGCACGGTGGCGGAGTTCGTGGCTGCAGGATTGGCGGACATCCTCGCGCTCGCCGGACGCTACCGCGCCCGTACCGAGTCGAAGCTGGACAGCCGTGGCCTGAGGGAGCTCGAAACGCTGCACGCCCACATCGAAGCCCACGGGGGTTGGCATCCCGAGCGCCAGGTAGAGATGATCCTCACCGAGATGGGCCTGCCCGCGGCACGGAGTCTGGCTGAGCTTTCCGGTGGTTGGCAGCGGCGGGCGGCGCTTGCTCGGGCCGTGGTTTCAAAGCCCGATCTGCTGCTGCTGGATGAGCCAACCAATCACTTGGACTTTGAGGCCATAGAGTGGTTGGAGCGACACATCGAGGTCTTTCCCGGAACGGTGTTATTCATCACCCACGACCGTACTTTTCTGCAGCGCCTGGCCACACGTATCGTCGAGATTGACCGTGGCCAGTTGCGCAGCTGGCCTGGCGACTATGCCCGCTATCTCACTGAAAAAGCCGCTGCACTCGCGACCGAGCAGCGGCACAATGCCGAATTTGATCGCATCCTGGCCGGCGAGGAGGCGTGGATCCGCGAGGGTATAAAAGCGCGACGTACCCGCAACGAGGGCCGGGTACGGGCGCTGCAGGGTATGCGTGAAGCGCGGGCGCGACGAACCAAGATTGAAGCTCCGCCGCGAATCCACATCGAGGAGGCCGAGAGTTCCGGGCGTAAAGTGTTAGAGGCTCGCCGCCTGTGCTTCGGCTACGGCGATACCCGGCTTATCAACGACTTCTCACTGCGCATTCGGCGTGGTGACCGCATTGGCCTGGTTGGAAATAACGGGGTCGGCAAGAGTACTCTATTGCAACTGTTGCTTGGTGAACTGCAGCCCGATTCGGGATCGATCAAGTGGGGGGTCAACCTGGAGACCGGTTACTTTGATCAGCACCGGCGCGAGGTGGATCTGGGCAAGACCGTGGCCCAGGTAGTAGGCGACGGTCGCGACTACGTCATCCTGGACGGCAAGCCACGGCACGTGGTCGGTTACCTCAAGGGTTTTTTGTTCTCGGCTGAGCAGGCGTTAACCCCGGTGCGGGCGCTGTCCGGCGGCGAGCGCAACCGTGTCATCCTGGCCCGACTTTTTACCCGTGCCGCCAACCTGCTGGTGTTGGACGAGCCAACCAACGATCTCGATGTGGAAACGCTGGAAGTGCTCGAGGGCCGCCTGGCGGCCTACACCGGCACCCTCATCGTCGTCAGCCACGACCGCACATTCCTGGACAATACGGTAACCAGCATCCTGGCCTTTGAGCAGGATGGCCGTATCCGCCACTACGCTGGTGGCTACAGCGACTGGGCTCGGCGTGGTCGCCTACTGGCATCGGTGGAGGAGTCCGGCAAAGGAACACCGGGGGTGCATGACCCAACTGGGGAAAACCGCAGCTCGGCGCGCAGCGCCAATAAGTTGTCCTATAAACTGCAACGAGAAATGAATGCTTTACCTGATGCAATCGAGCACCTAGAGCAGGAGATCCAGCAGCTGCAGGCTCAGACCCTGGGGTCAGGTTTTTACGATCAGGCCTATCAACAAAAGCAACCCGTTCTCGACGAGTTGGCGAAGCTCGAAGTTCGGCTTGAGCAACAAGTTGGCCGCTGGGTCGAGTTGGCCGAATTCGATGCCGCCTTGCGGGGGAACTCGTGAAGCGCCTGAACGTTTTCCTATGGTCACAGCCGGCGGCCCTGCTTGTCCTGACCACGGCCTTTTGGGCTGGCAATGTGGTGATCAGCAAGATGGCGGTGGGCGAGGTTTCACCCGGAGTACTGGCCTTCTCGCGCTGGGCGCTGCTCGGCAGTCTGCTGCCGGTTCTATACTGGCGGGAGGTCCGCGCCGGCTGGCCGGTGTTGCGCAGCCGCTGGCGCTACCTTGTGCTCATGGGTGGGGTGGGGCTGGCCATGTTCAACCTGTTGTTTTACATCTCGGCTCACCACACCACGGCGGTGAACATTGGTATCGTGCAGGGAGCGATTCCCATAATCGTGCTGGTCGGGGCGTTCTACTTTTTCGGTAGCCGGCTCAACTGGATCCAGTCTTTGGGCGTGGCGCTGGGTGTGGTAGGAGTCGTCATCGTGGCGCTGCGCGGCATACCCGGAGGGTTGGCCGACATTACGCTTAACCGCGGCGATATTCTGATGACCACGGCCTGTCTGTTCTATGCTGGCTATACCCTGGGCCTCAAGAGCCGGCCAGCAGTCAGCGGAATCGTGCTGGTCACATTTTTCTGCGTGCCGGCGGCGGTGGCCTCGACCCCGGCGGTGTTCTACGAGTGGTGGTCGGACACCATCGTGTGGCCCTCGCTCAAGGGCTGGTTGATAATCAGTTACGTGACCCTGTTTCCGTCATTCGTGGCCCAGGTCTTTTTTCTGCGCAGTGTCGACCTGATCGGCCCTGCCCGCTGCGGCATGTTCGTAAATCTGACTCCCATATTTGCCGCGCTGTTGGCGGTAGTAATTCTGGGTGAGGTCTTTCGTTTTTACCACGCAAGCGCCCTCGCGCTGGTATTGATAGGCTTGTGGTTGTCACGTGAGCGAGCGCTAACAACCGCTGGGTGATGAGATTGAGTAACCCGGTTCTTCGGCCCGGTAACCGGACGAGCTGACAATGTGGAGCAGCACGTACACCCGTGGGGTCATCATGATTCTTGCCTCGGGGCTTTTCTTGAGTACCTCCGGTATTGGCTTTCGTATTATTGAGCAAGCCAGCGGCTGGCAGATTCTTTTCTACCGCTCTTTTTTCATGATTGGATTACTCATTGGCGTACTGGCGGTTAAAAGCAAAGGGCGCTTGCTTACGCAGTTTCGAGGCCTGCGCGGGGAAGATATTCTGCTGGCGTTGTTTCTCGGCACTGGGATCGTCGCTTATGTTTTTGCACTGCTGCTGACTACAGTCGCGAACGCGCTTTTTATTCTTAGTTCGGTGCCGTTTATAACCGCATTGTTAGGCTGGTTGATCCTGCGCGAGGCGGTGCC
>JASLLH010000129.1:0-4680 GCA_030747115.1 Arenicellales bacterium | reverse complement strand
AGCAATTGCTGGCTTTTTACGATGACGTTGCCGACAGCCCAGTCGACATCGTTTACCTGGGCGAGGTGGTTTGCGCCAAACGCCGGTCATTGACGCACGAACAATGGCTGAACCTCGGCCGCCGCCTGCGCGCTGCCGGTAAATCAGTGGTGTTCTCCAGTCTGGCCCTGCTTGAGGCCGGCTCGGAACTGGGGCAGTTGAAACGCATTGCCGCCAACGGCGAGTTTCCTATTGAGGCTAACGATGTTGCCGCCGTGCAGCTCGCCCATGGGGTACCGTTCATCGCCGGCGCCAGCCTCAACATTTACAACAGCCGCACTCTGGAGGTGTTCGCCGCCCAGGGCATGACCCGCTGGGTGCCGCCTACTGAACTCGGCCGTAGCGCGCTTAAGGCGTTACAGACTGCCCGGCCCAACGACGTACAAACCGAGGTACCGGTCTGGGGCCGGATGCCGCTGGCCTGGTCTGCCCGTTGTTACACCGCCCGGCACCACGACCTGCCCAAAGACAGCTGCGAATTCCGCTGTCTGGAGCACCCCGATGGACTGCGCCTCAAAACCCGCGAGGGCCATGATTTCCTCTGCCTAAATGGCACCCAGGTGCAATCCTGGCAGCGGCTCAATCTGCTCGACCGGCTGCCCGAGATCAGCGACTTGGGCATAGACGTGGTCCGCCTCAGTGCCGATCACCCAGCAGTCCTCGACCTCGTAACACTCACCCGCCGGGTCCTTGACGGCAACCAAACCCCTGAACTTGCCATGCACCCGGACTCCGTGCCGGACAGCAACAGTGACTGTTGTGGTTACTGGCTGGACCAGCCTGGCATGGCCCGGCCGGCCGCGCCCTCATGATGGACGCTCCTGCCAGCCGACGGCGGGCCATATTTTCCGACCTGCGAGAATTTCTGGTCGCACTGGAGCGGGATAAGCAGTTGCGCCGGGTTCAGGCCGAAATTGACCCGGCGCTCGAAGTCACTGACCTGTGTCATCGCGCCATCTGCGCCGACGGCCCGGCGCTGCTGTTCGAAAACATCAAGGGCAGTTCCCTGCAAATGATTGGCAACTTGTTCGGCACCCGTGAACGAGTCGCGTTTGCCATCGGCCGCAGCCCTCAGGAACTGCGGGACCTGGGACGTGAACTGGCATTCTTCCGTGCACCCAGTGTCCCCGCCAGCCTCGGTGAAGCGCTGGAGGCGGTGCCTGCCTTCAGTCGCCTGCGCCACGTTAACCCACGCGAGGTGCGTGACCCACCCTGCCGCGAAGTGGTGCTGGAAGGCGGCGATGTCGATCTCGCTACCTTACCAATCCAGACCTGCTGGCCGGAGGATGCTGGACCTTTGATCACCATCGGCGCAGTGGTCACCCGTGGCCCGCAGCGCGAACGGCAGAATCTCGGTATTTATCGCCAACAGGTTATCGGCCGCGACCGCCTGATCATGCGCTGGCTGCCCCATCGGGGCGGCGCTACCGATTATCGCGACTGGCTCAAGGCTCGCCCGGGTCGGCCTTTCCCCGTAGCAGTGGTTATCGGCATGGATCCGGCCACTTTGCTTGCCGCTGTCACTCCAGTACCGGATACCTTGTCAGAGTACCGTTTTGCTGGGCTGTTACGCGGCCGGCCAACCGAGGTGAGCCAGTGCCTAAGCCACGATCTGCAGGTACCTGCGACCGCCGAGATCGTACTGGAAGGCTTCGTATTGCCTGATGAGAGCGCCGAGGAAGGACCCTTTGGCGATCATACCGGCTACTACAATGCAGTCGAACGTTTCCCGGTTTTTCGAGTCACGCGGATCACCCACCGCCACGCACCGATCTACCATGCCACCTATATGGGACGGCCGCCCGAGGACGAACCCTCGGTCCTGGCTGCGGCACTGAACGAGGTTTTTGTCCCTCTACTGCAGGAGCAGTTCCCGGAGATAGAAGACTTTTACCTGCCGCCGGAAGCATGTTCCTACCGAGTGGCGGTAGTGAGTATTCGTAAACAGTATCCCGGCCACGCCCGGCGCATCATGATGGGAATCTGGTCGTACCTGCGGCAATTCACCTATACCAAGTTTGTGATTGTTACTGACGAGGATATCGATGTGCGTAACTGGCAGGCGGTGTGGTGGGCGCTCAGTACCCGGGTAGACCCGGGTCGCGATACTCTGCTAATCGAGAACACGCCAGTCGATTACCTTGACTTCGCCAGTCCCCACTCCGGGCTTGGCTCGAAGATGGGTATAGATGCTACTAACAAGTGGCCAGCGGAAACCACGCGGACCTGGGGACGGATGATTGCTATGACCGCGCAGGTGCGTCAACGAACCGAAAGCATCTGGCGCGAAATCATGGGCTAGCCAGCCAGCGCCCTTTTGCCCCGCGCGGCCAGCGCCCGTAACTGCCGGCCGAGGTACATCAGTTCCGGCAGTGGCCACGGCAGCGCCTCGGGGTCTACGCGGTCGAGCAGATTCTTAACCTCGAGCCCGAGATCTGTATCACCAGACATCACTAGCCGACGCTGAAAAAACAGTGTATCCGGATCCTGGCGTTGCTCGATCAGAGCAAGGTAGTCCTCGAGCCGTGCTGACACCCAAGCATCGGGACGAGCGGCGGGCGCGGCCACAAAACGCCCCCGCCGCAGGCTGATCGCCAGCCGCACCGGCGTATCGCGCAGAACCACACCAAACACCCGCCCCTGCAGAAATGCCAGTTCACCTGCTGCTCGCTCGCGTACCAGCGCCCGGTTTAGCACTGCGGCAAGCGCAAACGCAAGCGGCCGCTGCGGCAATACCGCAAACGGTGCAAAAAGGAGATCAGGATTCAGTCTAAACATGTGTTGGTCCGATACACGTACTGCAATGCTGCAACATGGGCAACAAAGGCAAGGCCTTGATCCGGATGAGTTCGGACATCCCCGTTCACCGCGCGCGTCCTGGGTTTGTCGTGGTTATCCGTCATCCAGCACCCGGCCAAGGTCGGTGCACAAATCTTGCGGATCCTCCAGCCCGACTGACAGGCGAAACAACCCATCACCGGCAAATTCACGGTAAGCCGCCAACTGCTCACCGGTAAGCTGATAGGTCGATTCCATCAACTCAGCCGTGCCCAACCAATAGATCAGACTGCGGTGATGGCCCAGCGACACTGCGTAGTGGATGACCTGCAACTCATGCATCATCCGGGCAGCGAGTTCGGCACCATCAGCCACCTGGAACGCAACCATGCCCGAGTAATTATCCATCTGCCGCTGAGCAAGCTGGTGATGCGGGTGACTAACAAGGCCCGGGTACAGCACCTTGCCAACTCGAGGGTGCTCTTCGAGATAATGGGCTACTGCCAAAGCATTATCCTGGTGGGCCTGCATGCGCAACGGCAACGTCGCCAGGCCGCGATTGATAAGCCAAGCATTGAACGGACTAATCACGCCACCGATATGGATCTGGCCTTCCGAGGCGATCGCCCCAATGTGCTCCTGGCTTGCCAACACCGCGCCACCCATGGCGTCCCCGTGGCCACAACAGTACTTGGTCAGGGAGTGAATGACATAGTCTGCACCAAGCAGGATAGGCCGTGTAGCAACAGGCGAGGCAAAGGTCGAATCCACGGCCAGCATCGCGCCACACTGATGAGCGATGTCGGCCACAGCGGCTATATCCATGATCCGGGTAGTGGGGTTGGCCGGTGTCTCACCCCATAGCAACCGTGTACCTGTCGTGGCTGCCTGTGCTACTGCGTTGAGATCGGAGAAATTAGCAGTCGCAACTTTGATACCGAGTCGGGTTAGCGTATTCCGCGCCAGCTCGGCCGTACCAGGATAGTTGGCATCGCTCATCAACAGCCGATCCCCGGCCCGCAGGAGGCTGAACAATACCGCAGAGGTGGCCGCCATACCGGAGGCAAAGCAGCGGCAGGCCTCAGCCTGCTCGAGCGCGGCGAGTTTCTCCTCCAACTGGGCAACAGTGGGGTTACTCCAGCGGCTGTAAACGTACGGTGCATCCTCGGCCAGACCCTTTGCCGAGAAGCCGAGCGGCTCATCCACCACGAAGGTACTCGACATAACGATGTTCGGCGCTGAAGCTCCGGTGTGGGGATCAGGTGACTCGCCCGCGTGCACCGCAAGCGTTCGGCACCCGTGACTTTGATCGGTAGCTCTCCCCATCTGAATTGGAATTAATGCTGCACCGCTAGGTCCAGTAACCGCTCAGATAGCGTCGTCGAGCCGCTGGTGCAGGAGGCTGTTGCGCGGAAAATGTGCCAGCAAAAATTCCATCTGGTCGGCCAGGATACGCTTGCCGGAAAGATATATGTACTCGGCGTGAGTGGGCACGAACGGCACTGCCAGCAACTGCATGCCAGCCTCTTCCGGCAACCGGTTGCCCTTATGGTGGTTGCAGCGCCTACAAGCGCTGACTACATTCTGCCACTTATCGACGCCGCCGCGGCTGATCGGCCGGACGTGATCACGCGACAACTCCAAGTTGCGAAAACACCCACCGCAGTACAAGCACAAGTTAGCGTCACGGCGAAAAAGCGTAACGTTGTTGAGTGGCGGCGTGTAGGTAGGTAGACGCTTAAGATGCGCGCGTGACTGGCCGATGGTACAAATGATGGAGTACACCTCGAGCGCGCTCTGCTTACCCGAGCGGGCGTTGACCCCCCCGTGCACGGTGTACAGCGGTGAACCCATGGGGTAAAG
>JASLLH010000128.1:2709-4792 GCA_030747115.1 Arenicellales bacterium | reverse complement strand
TGGCCGAAATGGGGGATTACCAGTCCCGGGTTAAGTCCATGACCGGCGGCGAAGGCCATTACACCATGGAATTTGCTGACTACGAGCCGGCGCCGGGCGGGGATCAGAAACGCCTGATCGCGGCCTTTCAGCAACCGGCAGAAGAGTGAAAGCCAAGCCAGGCTGGTAGCAGCGCGGTGCTATACTCCGCGCCCATTTCCAGCATAGGGATGCCGGAAAACTTACCCGCGAGGCGCAACGGTGCATAGAAAAAAGACCGACGATCTTCGGATCGTCGAGATCAAGGACGTTGCCAATCCGGCCACGGTCATCGAGGAGTTCCCGATCACCGACCAGGTGGCCGACCTGGTTTTAGCCGCCCGCCACGACATTCACCGGATACTGCATGGCGAAGACGATCGCCTGGTGGTGGTTGTTGGCCCTTGCTCGATCCACGACCCGGAGGCAGCGCTGGAGTATGCCGGGCGCCTGGCCGCACTGCGTCCTGCTTATGCCGATCAACTGCTGCTGGTCATGCGCGTGTATTTCGAGAAACCCCGGACCACGGTCGGCTGGAAGGGTTTCATCAATGATCCCGGCCTGGACGGTTCGTTCGACATCAATCGTGGCTTACGTTGGGCCCGCAAACTGTTACTCGATATCAACAGCCAAGGCGTGCCGGCCGGCACCGAGTACCTGGACTTGCTGACACCCCAGTACTTGGCCGATCTCATCGGCTGGGGGGCGATTGGCGCCCGCACCACCGAGAGCCAGCTGCACCGGGAGATGGCCTCGGGCCTGTCTTGCCCGGTGGGCTTCAAGAATGGTACCGACGGCAATCTCAAGATCGCGGTCGACGCGGTCGGCGCGGCGCAGCATCCGCATCACTTCCTGACCCTGACCAAGAATGGGCACTCTGCGATCTTCACGACCGGCGGCAACGATGATGGTCATCTGATCCTGCGCGGCGGCACCGAGCCCAATTACGACGCGCAAAGTGTTGGCCGAGCGGCGGATCTGATGTCTACCGCGGGACTCGCACCGTGCCTGATGATCGATTTCAGCCATGCCAACAGTGGTAAAGACCCTACCCGGCAGTACCAGGTGGCAGAGGACGTCTGCTGCCAACTTGCCGGCGGCGAACGCCGGGTGATTGGGGTCATGATCGAAAGCCACCTGGCGGCAGGGCACCAGCAGATAATGCCGGGCCAACCGCTCACCTACGGCCAGAGCATTACCGATGCCTGTATAGGTTGGGATGACACTGAGGGCCTGTTGCAACGCCTGGCCAATGCCGTGAGCGAACGACGCGGACAGAACAAGCCGGCGTACCAGTCGACTGGCTGAGCACGGGCGCCGCCAGGTCCGGTGTGTAGCCTGGCTATTTATGCAGTGATCAAAAATTTTGTTTAGGCCACGCGATTGACGGTGCTACTGTCTGCATCGTGATCAGTAAGCCCAGGGCGGTCTGTTTGGTTAGACCAGCTCCCTCTACTACGCGGTAGGCAAAGTAATCGGTGCGACAACGCTTAGGATTCAGGAGACCCATCACATGATCAAGCCACACGGCTCGGACACTCTTAATCCTCTGTTGGTCGAGGATCCGGGCCAGCGCACGGCGCTGACAGTCGAAGCCAAACAGTTGCCCTACCTTGTTCTTAACTCGGCCGCTGCCGCCAACGCGGTGATGCTGGGTGCGGGTTATTTCAACCCGCTAAGGGGTTTCATGAGCAAAGCCGATGCGCTAAGCGTAGCCGGCGACTTACGTACTGCCGGCGGACTCTTCTGGCCAGTGCCAGTACTCAACTTGACCAGTGATGGCCACAGCATCATGCCGGGCTCGCGTATTGCCTTGCGCGATCCTAACATCGAAGGTGATCCCGTGGTTGCCATACAGGAGGTGGCTGCAGTCGAGGAGTTAACCAACGAGGAGATCGATTTCATCACCGCCAAGGTATACCGCACCAGCGACCACCGGCATCCCGGGGTCACCACCTTCGCCTCACTCGGCAAGTTCGTTGTGTCCGGCCCGATCCGGGTGCTGAACTTCAGCTACTTCGAGCAGGACTTTGCCGGGACCTTTCGCACAGCCGGCCAGATCCGT
>JASLLH010000128.1:0-2663 GCA_030747115.1 Arenicellales bacterium | reverse complement strand
CCCGCAACCCTATGCACCGGGCCCACGAGGAGTTGTGCAAGATGGCAAGCGAAGCGGTCGGCGCCGATGGCGTTCTTATTCACATGCTGTTGGGCAAGCTCAAACCAGGTGACATCCCGGCCGAGGTGCGCGATGCCGCGATCCGCAAGATGGTAGAACTCTATTTTCCACCCAATTCGGTCATGATCGCGGGGTATGGTTTTGACATGCTTTACGCCGGGCCCCGTGAGGCCGTGTTGCACGCAATATTCCGCCAGAACTCGGGCTGTAGCCACCTCATTGTTGGACGCGACCATGCGGGTGTGGGTGAGTACTACGGCGCTTTTGATGCCCAGGCCATCTTCGATGAGGAAGTGCTGCCAGGAGCACTCGAGATCGAGATCTTTCGCGCCGATCACACTGCTTTTTCCAGAAAACTGAACAAGGTGGTGATGATGTGTGATGTATCCGACCACACCAAGGAGGATTTCGTTCTGCTCTCTGGTACCCGGGTGCGGGCAATTCTGGCCGCCGGCGAGGAGTTGCCGGGCGAGTTCGCCCGGCCCGAGGTCGCCCAGATCCTGAGGGATTACTACCGCAGCCAGGCAGAGAAGGTCGCCTGACCGGTCAGGTTACTGTCGAACAACAACTCGGGCATGTCGGTGTGGCTCGTGGGCCGATGCTGTTACCGGCACGAGCGGACGGGCAAAGCGGTCAGAGACTCTCGAAGAGTTCAGAGCCCTTCGAACTGGTCCACTGGGATGCTTTCGTTCTCCAGCATTACCGGGATGTCATCATCGATACGGTAAATCCGCTGGCGGTTTTGCGTGATCAGGCCTTCGCTGAGCGGCGTTGC
The DNA here is from genome assembly GCA_030747115.1 of Arenicellales bacterium. GTDB lineage: Bacteria > Pseudomonadota > Gammaproteobacteria > Arenicellales > UBA868 > UBA12578. The sequence continues at coordinate 1,828 of JASLLH010000128.1, read as the reverse complement.
TACCGGGCTGTCGTCGGCAGTAGTGATTTCGCCCCGACCAATGGCTGCGTTGATAACAACTAACTGCTCGCTGGAAAGAACAAAGACTGGCTGCTTGCTGACTGGGCAGCACAGGATTTCCAGCAGTTTTCTGTCAATGGGCATGGGGTGGCTTAACCTAGTCGCAGTGCGCTAGCGACGGTCTGCGAAGCGCTGAGTATACTCTGCGCCGGTCAGTCTACGCAGAAGCAGCGAGGCCGGCCTCCAAAGCAGGCAAACCAGGCGATTATGGCTTCAGGCTCCAGAACGGCGGTACTTGCGGCGATTGGCGGTAACGCCGTTCTCACCGTGCTCAAGTTCACGGCAGCACTTGTCACCCACTCGGCCGCCATGATGAACGAGGCGGTGCATAGCTTGGTGGATACGCTGAATCAGGTTTTTTTGCTCATGGGTTTGCGCCAAGGTGGGCGCAGCGCAGACCATCTCTATGCCTTTGGTCACGGGCAGAAGAAATACCTGTGGAACCTGTGGAGCGCTATCGGGCTTTTCTCTATTGGCTGTGGCCTGGGCCTGGCGCATGCTTGGCATGTTTGGCACAACTCGGGCGATGGTTTCGTGGCTGGTGATATCGCGCTGGGCGGGGTTGCGATAGATTCTCTGTGGATCTCGGGTAGCGTGCTGACAGCGGCCTTACTGATTGAGGGCCAGGTGCTGCGTATTGCCTGGCGTGAGTTCGCGGCTGGAGCACGGGCCCAGGGCATTCAGCCCTGGCGGCGACTGCTCGAACCCGATGACCCAACTTTGTTGGCCGTGGTGCTGGAAGATGCCATTGCCGTCATAGGCGTAGTATTGGCAGCGACTGGCATCGTGCTGGCCCGGTTCACCGGGGACATTTCCTGGGATGTTGGCTTTTCTGTCGCCATTGCTCTGATGCTGGGGGTTACGGCGGTAATCCTGGGGCGAATTAACATGCGCTTCTTGTCCGATATCAGAGACCGGGAAGCAGAGGCTGCGTTCATTGAGATCGCTGTATCCCACCGGGAGATCGAGCGTTACCACGACCTCAGGAGTATCGTGCTGGACGAGCACCACACGGTGCTGGTGGCGGAGGTAGAGATCCGTGAGGAAAGCATGCTCGCGGGTTTACGTGACAGCATAGACGAGCAGCAGGCCCGGTTGTTGGCCTTGGTGCCGGACAGAAAACGCGACGATGCGGATCTGCTGAATTACGTAGCCGACCGCGCGGCTGTTCAGGCGACCTTGGAGCGCACCGAGCGAATCATCGATGAGCTCGAAGTGCAGTTGCGCGCGCGCTGCCCGCGGGTATCCCACGTTACCATTGAGGTGCAGGGTATCGCCGATGACGATCGCTCACAATATAGAATTCACTCTAACCAACCGGAAAGATTATGATGCGAATACATATTGCAGCGCTAACCGCGTTTGCGGGACTGGCTTTTTCCACACCGCTGGCGGCGGACCAATCCGCGCCATCAGATCAGAAACAAAAGTTAAGCTATGCACTGGGTTATCAAATCGGCAGCCAGATCGCTACCCAGATCATGGCCGAGCGCCTGGATCTTGACCCGCGGCAGTTCGCGCGGGCTATAGAGGATGTTCTCTCGGCTAGGCCACCTGCAATCAGCGAAGACGACATGGCAGCGGCGATAAGCGCACAGCAACAACAGGCGCAGGAGCAGCAGATAGCAATGGTAGAGACGAACAAAACTCGGGGCGAGGCTTTCCGGGCAACCTTTGCGGAAGAGGACGGTGTCCAGACTACTGCCAGCGGCTTGGCGTACCGGGTGTTGGCCGCAGGCAGTGACAAGCGGCCCGGGCCAGAAGCGAC
>JASLLH010000127.1:0-4881 GCA_030747115.1 Arenicellales bacterium | reverse complement strand
CGGCGTATGCTAACAATTTGCGCCCGCCTGGGGAAACCTCGGCCAGACCAGCAGTGACATTGGCAGTCTGCGGCACTACTGGCTGGCGCGTTTGCTACACTTGTGCTTCTTTGTATGGTCCCGCCCGAGTTGCCAGCGCAGCGCCTGTGATGGGGCCGCAGTGGAGGTTGCATGACCACCATCTCCCAGGATGATCTCGTCGACAGCGTTGCCGACGCCTTGCAGTACATCGCCTGTTACCATCCGCCGGACTTCGTACGGGCCATGGCCCGAGCCTACGAACGCGAAACTTCGGTGGCTGCAAAAAGTGCGATCGGGCAGATTCTGATCAACTCACGCATGGCGGCTCAGGGTCACCGGCCAATGTGCCAGGACACCGGCGTGGTGGTGGTCTTTCTCAAAGTCGGTATGGGCGTGCACTTTGCCGGCAATGACACGCTGCAGGAAATGATCGACCAAGGCGTGCGCCGGGCCTACCTGAATCCTGACAACCCCCTGCGCGCCTCGCTGGTTGCACCGCCGCTGGGCGCACGGTGCAATACTGGCGACAACACTCCGGCCGTAGTGCACGTAGAGCTGGTACCGGGTGACGCTCTCGAGGTCACGGTCGCAGCCAAAGGTGGCGGCTCTGAGAACAAAGCCCGCCTCGCCATGCTTAACCCAAGCGATGACCTCATCCAGTGGGTCACCGACAACCTGCCGAGCATGGGTGCGGGCTGGTGCCCACCGGGGATACTGGGCCTGGGGATCGGCGGCACACCAGAGAAGGCCCTGCTGATGGCAAAGGAATCGCTGATGACCCCCATCGACATGGACCAAATCATCGAGCACGGTCCACGTGACGATATCGAAGCACTGCGTCTAGAGATTTTTGAGGCCAGCAACCGTCTGGGAATAGGCGCCCAGGGCCTCGGTGGGCTGACCACTGTGCTGGACGTAAAGATCAAGGACTACCCTACCCACGCAGCCTCACTACCGGTAGCCATGATTCCCAACTGCGCAGCCACGCGCCATCTGCACTTTACGCTCGATGGTAACGGCCCGGCACAACTTACGCCGCCACGCATCGAGGACTGGCCTAGGATCACCATCGAGGCCAGCGGCCAGCGGGTCAACCTCGATACGCTCAGTCGGGCAGACATTAAAACATGGCGGCCCGGCGAGAACCTGCTACTGACGGGCCGCATCCTGACCGGCCGCGATGCCGCCCATAAGCGCATCGTCGAATTGCTCGATAGTGGGCAACCTCTGCCCAACGGGATAGATTTCAGCGATCGCTTCATTTACTACGTGGGCCCGGTAGATCCCATCGGTGATGAGGTGGTTGGCCCCGCCGGACCGACCACGGCCACGCGCATGGACAAGTTCACCGAAACCCTGCTGGCAAAAACCGGCCTTCTCGGCATGATTGGCAAGGCCGAACGCGGCCCCGCCGCGATCGAGGCGATCCGCAGGCACGCCAGCGTTTATCTGGTCGCAGTGGGCGGCGCCGCCTACCTGGTATCTAAAGCCATCAAGTCGGCCCGGGTAGTTGCTTTCGAGGACCTGGGTATGGAGGCTATCTACGAGTTCGAGGTGGAAGATATGCCAGTCACAGTGGCGGTGGATAGTGCCGGCGAGTCAGTGCATCAGACGGGGCCTGCGCATTGGCGCAAGATAATAGCGGATTTCCCGGTACCATTGGATTGAGGCGGCTGGCGGCTGCGGGCCAGTCAAGGCCACGGCCAGAGATATGCAAATCATGCAACCACGCACTCGGCAGCCACTCACGGTGCGGCTTGGCGTGTCAATCGCCTGGTTGCTGGTTGCAATCGCCCCAGCCACTGCCACCGAACTACCGCTGGGGGAGTTTCGCGGCGACATCGAGACCAGCCACCCGGACTGGTTTAAGCAGAGCTTCCTCGACTTTGAGGAAGATATAACCGAGTCCACGGCTGCGGGCCGGCGCCTGGTACTGTATTTCTGGCAGACCGGCTGCCCCTACTGCAATGCATTGATCGAACACAACTTCGCCCAGCGGGACATCGCCGACACCATGCAGGAGCACTTCGACCTCGTCGCCATCAACATGTGGGGTGACCGCGAGGTGGGGCAGGTCGGAGGTCGATCCTTCACCGAGAAAACGCTGGCAGCGGCTCTCAAAGTACAATACACCCCGACCCTGCTTTTTTTTGGCGAGGGCCGCAATGTCGTGCTGCGCCTGAACGGCTACCTCCCCCCGGACGCGTTCCGCGCGGCCCTCGAGTACGTCTACAGCCGTGCCGAGATGACCTCGAGTTTCAATGAATTCCTAGCCCTACATGGGGCGGGTACCGAAAGCGGCATGCTGCACAATGAGAAATTCTTTGCACCGCCACCATTCGACCTGCATACCCGCAGCGGCCGACCATTGGCGGTTTTTTTCGAGCAGGCTCGCTGCCGCCAGTGCGACACCCTGCATCAGAAAGTGCTGACCCAGCCCATCGTCCGCGCCCAGGTCGAAAAAATGCGGGCGGTGCAACTGGACCTGTGGTCCGATACTCCAGTGACCACACCGGACGGTCGGGCTACCACGGCCCGAGCCTGGGCCCGGGAACTCGCCATCAACTTCGCTCCCACCGTAGTCTTCTTTGATGCGGGCGGCCGGGAAGTGATACGCCTTGAGGCCGCATTCAAAACTTTCCACACCCAGGGTATCTTTCGCTACGTACTGGAGCAGGCCTACCAGCTGCAGCCGAGCTTCCAGCGTTACCTCTCTGATTTCGCCCGGCGCCTGCGCGAACAAGGCTACGACGTCGACATTTGGAGTTACGAGCAACCGGTCACGCGGGCGGGCAAAACGGTGATGATCGACTGACCGCACCCCTGGAGAGTGTCGTATGAAGTTACCCGAAGGGATACGTGAGGATTTCGCGCGTGAACCGCTCGCGCGCGCGAGCCTGCTGCCCGATCCAGTCCTGCAATTCGAATGCTGGTTGGCCGAGACTAGCGCCGAGGACCCGGCCGCACCCAATGCCTGCAGCCTCGCAACCGCCGCCAGCAACGGCCAGCCATCAGTACGCACTGTGCTGCTCAAACTCTACGACCACAAAGGATTTGTCTTTTTCACCAACTACGCCAGCCGCAAGGCGCAGGAATTGGCGGAGAACCCGTGCGCATCAATGTTGTTTCCCTGGATCCGTTTGGGCCGGCAGGTAATCATCAGTGGCGAGGTGAGGCGCATTCCTACTGCCGAGTCGCTCAAGTATTTTGTCACCCGCAGCCGCGGCAGCCAACTCGGCGCCTGGGCCTCTAGTCAAAGCAACGTCATCTCCTCGCGCACCCTGCTCGAGACTAAGTTAGCTGAAATGAAACACAAGTTTGCGCAGGGCGACGTGCCGCTGCCCTCGTTCTGGGGTGGTTATCGCCTGGTGCCCGAAACCTTCGAGTTCTGGCAAGGGCAGCACGACCGACTGCACGATCGCTTCCTCTACCGCCGCAATCACCACGACCAGTGGCAGATCGAACGGTTGGCGCCGTAGTAACGGGTGGCCGCTTACGAGTCGCCCCCACCCCGTCAGATTAGGTTGGTGCCGAAACGCCCATGACCTCAACTGGCAAACGCACCGGAAAACACCTCCTGATGGACTCATCCAGTGCCGGTGCAATATGCTCGGGTCGCGGCGCAGCGAGAATCTGTGCCACCCGCTGCCTGGCGACCTCAAGCAGGTTCGGCCGACCTTTGTCGTTCCATTCCTTGGGGCTTGAGCGATCGCCCACCTCGGGATAGACATAGTCACGCTGCATCAGCGACATGGTCTGATCGTGGTCGAGGAAATGACCGGGCCCATCGATACACACCTCTCGCATGGCTTGCAATGACAGAGTCTGCTCGTTCACCTCGATGCCGCGGATGGTACGGTTGATGGCACCCAGCATGTCGTTGTCGACAACCAGGCCCTCGAGGCAACAACCCAGCAGGCTCGCCTGCATGCCGGCCGACTCGTAGATCAGGTTGGCCCCGCTGTGGCCGGCCAGCACGTTAGTGTAGGCCTTCTCGTAGCCAGACTGGGCATCTGGCAACTTGGCATCAGCCATGCCGGCACCGATACCGGTAGGCAACCCGTAGAAGTGCCCCATTTGCCCGCAGGCCGCCATCAACTCTGCTTGCTCACCACTGCCACCACTCATGGCACCGGTGCGCAGGTCAGAGACGAACGGCCATGGGCCAAGGATGCACGGGTGACCGGGCTGGATCAGATTGACGTAGACCAGGCCGGCCAGCACTTCGGCCATCTCCTGCACTACGGCACCAGCGAGTGCCGCCGGGCTGGTAGCCCCAGCCTGGCCCGCTGCCAGCAGCAGTATAGGCATACCACGCCGGACACAAGTCTCCAGCACACGGCATGCATCCTCGGCAAAGCGCAGCGGCGGGACCACGAAACAACACGAGCAACTGACAAACGGCCGTGCCCGCCAGTTGGTTTCACTGCCGGCGATTAACTCCAGCATGTCGATAACCTCATCAGCGTGAGCTGGCTCAACAAAACTGGTTCCCACGTGCTTGCTGGTACCGGCCACAGCTGCATAACAAGTATTGAGGTCGATCTCGCGCGGGTCCTCGATATCGCGCACGATTATCGGCCGCTGAAAAAAATGGATGTGCTCCATTACCTCGACGATACGAGCGGCGGCGTACAGATCCTGTATGGTGGAATCACGATATTCGCCGTTAGCCGTGTCGACCACGTGAACTGCCGCCCCGGCAGTACCGAAGTAGGTGCGGCTACCGCTCAACTCCATGTCGTGGCGGGGATCCTGACCATGTAGGACGATGTTCCGGGCGGCAAGGGCAACCGTGTCCTCGACCAGTGCACGCGGGAACAGCAGCCGCCCGTCACCAGTTACCGTGCCGCCAGCGCC
>JASLLH010000126.1:0-4888 GCA_030747115.1 Arenicellales bacterium | reverse complement strand
GAAACGCTGGGCAACCCCGGCCTTGAAGTACTCAACATACCGGCAGTAGCTGAGGTCGCCCACGGTCACGGCTTGCCACTGATGATCGACTCCACTTTCACCACGCCGTACCTGTGCCGGCCATTCGATTTGGGTGCTGATATCATTTTTCACTCGGCCACTAAGTTTCTGAGCGGGCATGGCGTTGTGATTGGTGGCCTGGTGGTTGACGGCGGCCGCTTCGACTGGGAGGGCTCGGGCAAATTCCCAACCCTCACTGAGCCTTATGCTGGCTTTCACGACATGGATTTCGTTGAGGAATTTGGCCCCGCGGCCTTTATTACCCGAGCCCGCAAGGAAGGCGCGCGTGATTTCGGCGCCTGCATGAGCCCAACTACTGCCTTTCAGGTGTTGCAGGGCATGGAAACCCTGCCGTTACGAATGTGCCGGCACGTGGACAATACCCGGGCCATAGTGGACTTTCTCGCGCAGCACGATGCGGTCGACTGGGTTAGTTACCCCGAGCAGCCCGAGCACCCGGATTTTGAGCTCGCTAAAGCATTACTGCCTAAAGGCTGCGGGGCCGTGTTCAGCTTTGGAGTCAAAGGCGGCCGCGCAGCAGGACAGCGCTTTATCAGCCGGGTAGAGTTGCTATCACACCTTGCTAACGTGGGCGATGCCAAATCGCTGGTGATTCACCCAGCAAGCACCACTCACCACCGCATGGACGCACAAGCACTGGAAGCCGCGGGCATCTCAGAAGGCCTGATTCGCCTGTCCGTCGGTCTGGAAGATCCGGATGACCTGACCGAAGACCTCGACCGGGCACTGCGCGCATCACAGAAAGGCTAAGGGGCAAGGATCATGGAACTAAACACCCCACAGGGAGCCCTGTTCGGCTATACGGGTGCTCGGGTCCACCGGCCTGGGCAAAAGGCTGTTGTTTTCATCCACGGCACTGGGATGGATCACACCGTTTGGGTATTGCCATCGCGCTACTTTGCGCGCCATGGTTACAACGTGCTGGCCCCGGACTTGCCCGGGCACGGCCGCTCGGGCGGCGCGCCAGCCCCCACCATAGACGCCATGGCCGACGCTGTGGTTGCGGGCATGAGCGCAGCGGGCATCGAACAAGCGGCGCTGGTTGGCCACTCTATGGGCTCGCTGGTCGCTCTGTCAGCTGCTGGCCGCTATCCTGACCGAACGCGGGCGCTGGCCCTTATCGGCAGCACTGCGCCCATGGCCGTACACCCCAAGTTGCTCGAACACGCTGAAAAAAACCACCACGCAGCCATCGATATGCTGACCTACTGGGGTTACAGTAAGGCCGCACAATTGGGCGGCAGCGAAACGCCGGGGTTGTGGATGGCGGGCAACACCCTACGGTTGCTGGAACGCGCCGCGGATGGCGTCATCCACATTGATCTAGCGGCTTGTCAGGCGTACGACGCCGGCCTGGCACACGCGCAGGCGGTGCAGTGCACAACGCTGTTCGTCCTTGGTGAGCGCGACATTATGACCCCGGTACGCTCGGCACAAGGGGTGATCGACGCCGTAACCAGCGCCCGTATCAGCGTACTCGAGGGCTGCGGTCATTCCATCATGTTGGAGCGACCCGAAGCGTTGCTTGATGCCCTCATTACCATTGTCTGAAGGCGCACTAGGCTCACCTTGCTGCCTTTCAGGCCTTGGTGTTAGCGGGTCTTGGGCAGACGCCCTGACCGATAAACTAAATGCTGGCAAAAAAAGCCCCGCTTGGAGCGGGGCTTTTTGACCACTGTACGTGGGAGGGGCTTACATCATACCGCCCATACCGCCCATACCGCCCATGTCACCACCCGGCATCGGCATCGCCGGCTTGTCTTCCGGAATCTCCGCTACCATGGCTTCGGTGGTGATCATCAAGCCTGCGATGGAAGCGGCGTTTTGCAACGCAGCGCGGGTGACCTTGGTGGGATCCAGGATGCCCATCTCGATCATGTCGCCGTACTCGCCGGTGCCGGCGTTGTAGCCGTAGTTACCTTCCTCGTTGCTCACCTGGTTCAGAACCACGGAGCCTTCTTCACCCGCGTTGGCAACGATCTGACGCAGTGGTTCCTCGATAGCGCGCTTGACGATGTTCACGCCCATGTCCTGGTCGTGGTTAGCACCTTTAACCGCAGACGCCGCACCCATGCAGCGCACCAGCGCCACACCGCCGCCAGCCACTACACCTTCTTCGACCGCCGCGCGGGTCGCATGCAGCGCGTCCTCGACCCTGGCCTTTTTCTCTTTCATCTCGATTTCAGTGGCAGCGCCCACCTTGATAACTGCCACACCGCCGGCCAGTTTTGCGACCCGCTCTTGCATCTTCTCCTTGTCGTAGTCCGAGGTGGCTTCCTCGATCTGGACGCGGACCTGGTTGACGCGAGCCTCGATTTCACTGGCAGAACCCGCGCCATCGATAATGGTGGTGTTCTCCTTGGTTATCTGCACCCGCTTGGCTTGGCCAAGATCTTCCAGGGTGGCCGCTTCTAGGCTCATGCCGACTTCCTCGGAAATCACCTTGCCGCCAGTCAGGATTGCAATATCCTCCAGCATGGCTTTGCGCCGGTCGCCAAAGCCCGGAGCCTTGACCGCACAAACCTTGACGATGCCGCGGATGTTGTTCACCACCAGCGTCGCCAGGGCTTCGCCCTCGATGTCCTCAGCGATCACCAGCAGCGGCCGGCCGGCCTTGGCAACCCCTTCTAGCACCGGCAACAGATCGCGGATGTTGGAGATCTTCTTATCGTGTATCAGGATCTGCGGGCTTTCCAGATCCGCCTGCATGGATTCCTGGTCGTTGATGAAGTAAGGCGACAAGTACCCGCGGTCGAACTGCATGCCTTCGACGACTTCCAGTTCGTTCTCGAGGCTTTTGCCCTCTTCCACGGTAATGACGCCTTCTTTGCCGACTTTCTCCATCGCCTCGGCAATAATGTTGCCCACAGATTCGTCCTCGTTGGCCGAAACCGTGCCGACCTGGGCGATTTCCTTGTGGTCAGCGCAGGGTTTGGACAAATCTTTAAGCGCCTCGACCACAGCCACGACACCCTTATCGATACCGCGCTTTAGATCCATCGGATTCATACCGGCGGCGACCGACTTGAGGCCCTCTTGCAGCATGGATTGAGCCAGTACTGTGGCCGTAGTGGTGCCATCACCCGCTACATCAGACGTCTTGGAGGCGACTTCCTTGAGCATCTGGGCGCCCATGTTCTCAAACTTGTCCTTGAGTTCGATTTCTTTGGCGACCGATACCCCGTCCTTAGTTACTGTCGGTGCGCCGAAAGACTTGTCGAGAACGACATTGCGGCCCTTGGGGCCCAGTGTCACCTTGACGGCATCCGCCAGGATGTTCACGCCGCGCATCTTGGCGCCGCGGGCTTTTTCGCCGAATTGCACTTCTTTAGCTGACATTATCGTATTCCTTGATGTGATGTTGTGTCTGAAAGAGTGGCGCCCGGGGCTCAGCCCTCGATTACGCCCATGATGTCGTCCTCGCGCATGACGAGGACCTCTTCACCTTCCACCTTGACCTCAGTGCCCGAGTACTTGCCGAACAGCACCTTGTCGCCGACCTTGACGTCGAGCGCCCGTTGTTCGCCGTTGTCCTGCACCTTGCCGTTGCCCACCGCCAGAATCTCGCCGGTCATCGGCTTCTCGGCAGCGGTATCGGGAATGACGATTCCACCGGCGCTGGTGCGGTCCTCATCCAGGCGGCGCACAACAACACGATCATGCAGCGGTCGAATTTTCATCGAGTTATTCTCCTAAGATATTGATTAACAAAGTAAAAAAACAGCAAGTGCCATAGTCTGTTAGCACTCACCTGCCATGAGTGCTAATGATAGGGATTTTCCTGGGCCTGTCAAGGGCCCTGGCGCCGGCTCAGTCGTCCAGACTCCGGTACTCGCCCTCAACAATACGGGGCGCTCGCTCCGCCCCGTCCGGGCGGCCACCGTTCTGGCCCATGGCCCGCGCCAACAGTTGCGCTATCGCAAGGCGCCGCAGGGGCGGCACCAGACAGGCAAACCCCACTGCGTCGGTAAAAAACCCCGGGGTCAGCAACAACGCACCAGCGACCAGCAGTACCACCCCCTCGGCCAGTGCCAAGGCGGGCAATTCCTCCTGCTCCACGGCTGCCCGGAAGCGCGCTAGCGTAGCGAGGCCCTGCCGCCGCACCAGCGCCGCGCCAGCCACCGCTGTCGCCACCACCAGGGTGACTGTCCAGGATGCCCCAAGCGCGCTGCCTATCTCAATCAGGAGATAGATCTCGAGCACGGGAACCAGCAAGAAAGCGAAAAGAATCAGTGGCATTGCGAACATTCCCGGGCGCCACTGTGTCTTCAAGCAGCAACCAACGCGGTACTGTCGGAAGCGGACTCACACTTTGGCCCAGAACGCCCGGATTGCGTGGATTCTACGCGGTTTTTCTGTTGCAACGTCAGGCGGGAGTTTTTGCGCCATGAACATGCGACAATTACAACTCCGGTCCGCGGTTCTACTGTGGCTGTAGGCCGTTGCGGCCAGACGCTATCAGACCATTCCTAACGACTCCCGTTGCCAGAATTCAGCACATGAAGTTAATGCTGCCGCTGCTGTTGCCACTCAGCCTGTTATTAACTCCGGCAACGGCGCAGCAGGCCGATGAGTTGCTCGACTCCGAGCAGGCGTTTGCCTTTTCTGCCACGCTGGCATCGCCCGCGGCAATCGAGGCCGTTTGGACGATCGCGCCGGGCTACTACATGTATCGGGACAAGTTCGACTTCACCGCCAACTCCGGGGGAGTGGCTATCGGTGAACCGGTCTACCCGCACGGCAAGAGCAAGCAGGACGAGTTCTTCGGCGCGGTAGAGACCTTTGAGGGTATCGTTCGCATCACGGT
>JASLLH010000125.1:0-4908 GCA_030747115.1 Arenicellales bacterium | reverse complement strand
TCAGCCGTCATTTATTGCGCCAGGCGGAGGCAATATGGCCAGTACGGATGACGGGGCTTATGTTGAGCCCGCAGTGGCGGGCGTGGTGGACACCACCCTTTACGGTGGCGACAGGGATCCAATCCCCTTAGGGACGCCATAAATCAGATACTTTAGTGTATCTTGCTAGTTGATTACTGCTCCGAACAAGGGCAGGGCCTGATCTGCGCCAGCGCAGACAATCTTGATTCTTGGTTTATTGATGTCAGACTCCGGCGGAGTCTGATTCAAATCAACTCTTTAGCTGCGTTTCCTGGTTACAATTGTCTGCCCGTACCCATGGAGTCATCATGAACGGCTCGCCCGGCAGCCGGTTCGTCAGTCGCCTCACGCGGGATACGCTCGCCTTGGTTTTGTCCGGGGGGCGCGGCAGCCGCCTGAAGATGCTGACCGACTGGCGGGCCAAGCCTGCTGTGCCTTTCGGCGGCAAGTACCGGATTGTCGACTTCGCCTTGTCGAACTGTCTTAATTCCGGAATCCGTCGTATCAGCGTGTTGACGCAGTACAAGTCTCATTCTCTGATTCGGCACATCATGGAGGGCTGGAACAACCTGCGCAGTGAGTACGGTGAGTTTGTAGAACTGCTGCCTGCGCAACAGTGGGTCGAGGAGGATGCCTGGTATCAGGGTACCGCGGACGCTGTCTACCAGTGCCTCGATATCATCGCCAGCCACCATCCGGAGTACGTCCTGGTCCTGCCAGGTGATCATGTCTACAAAATGGACTATGGCGAGATGCTGGCGGCCCATGTCGCCAGCAAAGCAGACCTTACCGTAGCCTGCAACACCGTGCCCCTGGCGTCGGCATCAAACTTCGGTGTAATGAGCGTCGACGACAACGCCAGGATCGTCTCGTTTCGGGAGAAACCCGATTATCCCCAGTCGCTGGTCACGGATTCGGCGAAGGTGCTCGTCAGTATGGGAATCTACGTCTTCTCGCTCGAATACCTGGCGGACCAATTGCAGCACGATGCCGAAGATGTCGCTTCCAGCCACGATTTCGGCCACGACATCATTCCCCGTGCGATCGAAGCCGGCCATCAGGTGCAGGCGTTCTCCATGGCCGCGAGCATCGACCACAACAGCTACTGGCGTGACGTGGGCACCATTGATTCCTACTACCAGGCCAATATTGAACTCACCGGTGTCGAACCGGCGCTGGATCTGTACGATCCGCGGTGGCCGGTCTGGACATACCAGGCGCAGTTACCGCCAGCAAAGTTCATCGGTGCAGGCGTGCCGGATACGCACCGTGTCAGCGGCTCAATGGTGAGTGGCGGCTGTGTCATCGATTCGTCGCAACTCACGCGTACTCTGCTTTTTTCAAATGTCAAGGTCGCATCAGGTTGTGAGCTGACAGGGGCCCTGGTGCTGCCGAACTGTATCATTGGTTCTGATTGCCGGCTCAGTAAGGTGATTCTGGACAATGGTTGTGAAGTACCGGCCGGTACTGTGATTGGCGAGGATCCCGACAGTGACATGCTGCGCTATCACCGCACCAGGGATGGGATCGTGGTGGCGAACCGGCGTATGTTCGGCCAGGATCGCGAATACCGCCCAACAGTGACAATGCGGTAATTATTCCCCGCGCCTGGCGAGATAACGCTTAAGTCGCACAGATGCATCCAGTGCAATGGAATTGCTGCGCATGGTGCGGGTGCTACGGCAACCTGCCTCGATGGCTGCCAGATAAGACTCTGCGGTACGCTCCCAAGTATAGGTTGAGTACACACGTTGGTGGATGCGTTCGGCATAGCCAGCGTGATCCGTCAGTGCCTGGGCGATGCCCTCGGCAATCGCGGCAGGGTTGGCCGGGTCAACCAGCACCCCGGAGCCGTCGGCGAATATCTCGCTTGGCCCGCCGTTCCGGGTTGCCACTACCGCCAGCCCACATGCCCCTGCCTCGATCGGGGCAAGGCCGAAGGGCTCGTAGAGCGAACTGAGGACAAACACTGAACCCCGTTGGGCGAAGAAACGGTAACTTGCAGCCAGTATCTGCTGTGACGTGGCATTGACAAAGTCGACATCACCGCGGGCGCCGGAACCATCGATCAGGTGCAGGATAGGCTCGAGTACCGACCGTTCACCAGGTGGCAAGTTCTGGATCTGCCCAAACGGATCATCCACATCCCGCAGGTACAAGGCCAGCCGGGCCCGTTGGCGCAACACCGCTGAGTCGCAGTAGGCGCGCACCGCGCCGAGAATGTTTTTCTTCTCGTCCAGCCGGCTCGATATCACGATACGTGGCCGCTCGAGGTCAGGCAGACGGTCGGCGAGAGAGGCTGCCACGGCCTGGTCAGCAGGACCCGGTTCGGTACAGAAGATCCGGGTATTAACGCCGGGGGGGATGACCGCAAATCGTTCATCGTTGCCGCTGTCTACGGCGGACGCATACAGGGGATGAGCGTACTGCTCCACGCGTTCCTGACCGGTCGAGGTGATGATTCGCGAGGCCTCACGCATACTGAGCCGTTCAGCCGCTATTCGCCGCGAGAAATGAAAACGCGCCTCCAGTGCTTTTGAATTGGCCGGATTCATATCCAGCTTGTCCAGCTTCTGGGCGCCGAGCGAGTGGCCGGTGAAAGTAAAGCCGGAAGCGTACTGCTGTTTGAGCACTACTCCGGCATAGCCACCATCGGCATAATGGCCAGTGAAAAAATCCGGCAGTCGGCTGTCATAAAACCTTGCTATTCCAGCCACCCACTCCTTGAGATACGGCCACAGGGCTTCCTTGGCCAGAAAAAGGTCACCACCACAGGGAATGCGGACAATGCGCAAGCGCTCACGCTCGCTGTCGTAATGCGTGACCGGTTCAGCGAATTCCGGCCAGTCCGGGTCCTTAATACGTCGGGTCAGGATATCGACCTCGATCCCGAGGCGTGCCAGTGCCAGGCCGACTTCTTTGACGTACACCAGTTGGCCCCCGAAATCCGGATGCTCGGTCCAGTGTGAATCTGTCGGGTCGAAATTACCCTGGGGGTTCAGAAAGCCAATGCGCATCAGGCAGGAACGCGCACCGTGTAGTCCGCTGCAATGACGAGATCAGCCCTGGCCTTGTGAGCAGAGATGATGCCGTGTTCTATGGCCAGTACCTGGTCGATGAATGGGTCGAGTTCGGACTCATGTCTGGCACGCTTTTCTCGATGGGTGCGGGTATTAATGTAGTTGCGATCGATGAATGTCCGGGTGTTCACGTTCTTCAGCAGTGTGGTGTAGGTCCCCTCGGCGATCAATACCTGCGATCCAGCGATATCCAGTGTTTCCTCAGTGATCTGGTCCTGCCCGTAGAGAACTAATGGTTTGACAAGGCTGGTTGCACCGTTGTGGAACGCCTGCAGGTTGGCGTCGAGCACGTCCAGGTGAACCTCCTGAGGCCCCACCCAGCCAATGTCCTGGCGTCTGGTCTGGTCGTTGGACCGCGGCGGATAAACAAAATAATCATCCTGCTGCACGATGGTGCACGTTATACCCGCTTTCCCCAGTTCCTCAGCTAGGGCCTGGGCTATCTCGGATTTGCCGCTACCCGACTCGCCCGCCACCGATAAAGTGTAGCGCGTGCTCGTTTTTCGCAACTTGGGCAGGATGTGGTCGGTCACACCTTGGCCGGCTCGGCGATGGTGCTGTTCTACAATGATGGCGTCGCCGCGCACAGGCTTTCTCCCAGTGTGTCATCCGCCCCGATAGCCGGCGGCTATGTGGGCGCTGTTAGCGGTAAAAGGCAAATTTGCCGGATCCGGCCTTGCAGTATAATCGCGCGCCATTTAAACGGTGTAATACCCTCAGCGATGTCTGACCAGACTCAGTATCAACGCGCCTGGCAGATCCTCAACCAGGACCTGCGACGCCTTGAACACAAGCAAGGCGACCTGGGTGGTGCGCTGGAAGCACTTTACCGCCATCAGTTCGCAAGCGGCTTTGTCTGCGATGACCTGTCCCAGGTCGAACGCTATCCGGTCGCCCATCCTGCCGATCCGGACCAGGCTTTCGTGGTGCAGTTCAACCCGCGCCGCGCTGAGCGCTTTAACGGGAGAGGACACTCGTCACCTGGCCCCGGGCAAGTTGCCGAACATGACGGTTGTTTTCTGTGCCCCGGCAACATCTACTGGCAGCAGGACGGGTTGCAACTGGGTTACGACGTCGAACTGAATGGGCGCGATTACATCGCCTGGATAAACCCCTATCCGCTGGCCCCCGTACATTCTGTTATCGCCAGTCGCGAGCACCTGTCTCAAGGATGGGCGGTCAATGGCGGCGGCGGCAAGATGCTTTGTCTCGCCGATCTGATCATGGACCTGGTTACCCTTGCGCGACGGCTTCCGGGGTACCTGACTTTCTACAATGGCATCGATGCCGGCACCTCGATTCCAGGCCATCTGCACTACCATGCTTTTCGTCGTCCGGCCCGCCTTGCACGCTTCCCGATAGAACGCCTGACAGAGGGTTGTGGTACCGCTGCGGAGCTGGTGACCCATGGCTACCCGGTGCACTTCGCTTTCTGGCGTGGCGAGAAAATGGACGTTGAGTCACGCGCGAGTCAATGGGCTAGGACCTGGATCGAAAAGAACGACACCCGAAAGATGGAACTGACCGCAAACATCATGGCAGCAGCGGATGTGGAAACGGGAGAGGTTCGCCTGTACTTCGTGCCACGTGCGCGGTCGAATACCACTGGCCAAAGCACCACCCACAAGCGACTGATCGGGGGTTTGGAGATGCTGGGTGAACTGGTTTTTTCATCCAGCAATGACAAGCGTCAACTCGACGCCGGGCAGGTTGACTACTTTAGCCTGGCGCAGATGCTGGCCGATGTCTGTCCGCAACGGGACGGCCACCCTCTCATTATTCCGTCTCCGACACGGTAGCCTCCCGG
>JASLLH010000124.1:0-4953 GCA_030747115.1 Arenicellales bacterium | reverse complement strand
ACTTCGGGTGCACTGACTTTTTTCCAGTCTCCCGATTCGTCGTGTACGGTGACAGCCGTACCCTTGCTGAAATTACCGGCAATGATTGAGTCGGATCCGGTGCTTGGTTGGGTACGGGCCCGAACGCGATCTCCGGTGATTCGTCCGGTGGGCGCACCGTCGATATAACTGCCGAAGACCCAGACGGGACTGCCACCGGGGATCTTCACCTGCGCCCAGGCGCCGAGTCTCCCGATGATCTGCACTGGCGTACCTGCGGCAATGGTATTGATGGCTGCAGCGTTGGCACGAGGCTCGTTGCGGACCGTGAGCGGTTTGTCAGCGACGTTGGCTGCGCTGAAGGCGGCCTCGATGACCTGGTCTGGTGATAGGCTCTCGTTTGTCGCTGTGCTGTCACTGGCGCTGGCTGCGCTAGTGGTGGGTTCTGCACCAGCGGTGGTGGCAGTATCGCCGCTTTCACCACCGATAATGCTGAGTACCCGTCGTGCATCTTGATGTTCCTGGTCGGCGGCCCGGGCCAGCCAGTGCCGCGCCTTGTCGATATCGCGCTCGGCGCCTTTGCCGAGATAGTGGGCCAGTCCCAGGTTGTATTGCGAGAGCGCGTGGTTTTGCCCGGCGGCTTGTTCCCACCAGTCCACGGCACGGGCGAAACTTTGCTTGACCCCGCGGCCCTCCCAACGGGCCACGCCGAGGTTGAACATGGCTATTGGATGGCCGGACTCGGCGGCTTGGCGGAACCACGACAGCGCCTTTTCGAGGTCGTGGCTTACACCATTGCCCTCGTGGTAGGCCACACCCATGGCATATTGGGCTTCGCGGTTTCCTTGGCGGGCGTGGAATTGCCACAGGGAGACAGCGGTCGCGTAGTTTCCCGAGTTGTAGGCATTGACTGCGCGTTCGAGGTCTTCAGACTGGGCGTGAACGCCTACTGGAGCAAAAGAAAGGAGCACGAGGACCCAAAGCAGGGTTGGCAAGTTTCCGGGTTTCATATCGAGTTTTCGTTCAGGCCAAGTTCTTCAGCTGATGGTAGTCGCGATCACCTGTTGGGCACCGGCCCAGATCATGGTTACCGCCACGTAGAATATAACCCCAAGCCCCAGGTATGCAATCCAGCGGTGGCGTTCCAGCAGGCGGGCCACCAGGGTTGCCGCGAAAGCCATCAGCGCTACCGACAGGACTAGCCCGAAAATAAGGGCCTGGGTATGCTCTTGGGCCGCTCCCGCTACCGCCAACACATTATCCAGCGACATAGAAACGTCGGCCAACATGATCTGGAAAATCGCCTGACCGACTGATTTTGGCGGTGGGGAATTGTCGGCGGACCTTGTGTCGGCCACCCCGGTGGCCCGCAGTTCACGCCAGAGTTTCCAACAGACCCACAGCAGCAGCAGCCCGCCGGCCAGGATCAGGCCGATGATCTGCAGCAGTTGCACCGTGACCAGGGCAAAGCCGATCCGCAGGACGGCGGCGGCGCCGATCCCTGCGAGGATGACGCGTGAGCGCTGCTCCGACGGTACGGTTGCAGCGACCAGGCCAACAATAATGGCGTTGTCGCCGGCAAGGACGATGTCGATCAGGATAACCTGCACCAGTGGCCAGATTTGTTCGATAGTCATGGGTTGGGGTACTGCAGAGAGTAGTTCAGGAAACGTAAGGCGACGCATTATACTGTCGTGCAGGGTGCATCGCCGAGTGCTCGCGGTGCCCGCCAACCAGAGGAAGACCGAATATGAGTGATGCCCAGGGGGTGAGTTTTGACTGGATGGATCCGTTGCTGCTTGAGGAATCCTTGACCGATGGTGAACGTTTAGTTCGCGATAGCGTTCGCCGTTTCTGCCAGGAGCAACTACAGCCGCGGATTCTCGAGGCACACCGCCACGAGACGGTAGACCGCGGCTTGTTTGCCGAGATGGGAGCTCTGGGCATGTTGGGGTCGACCATAGACGGTTACGGTTGTGCTGGCCTTAATTACGTCTGCTACGGTCTCACCGCACGTGAAGTCGAAAGGGTTGATTCCGGGTATCGGTCTATGATGAGCGTGCAGTCGAGTCTGGTTATGCACCCTATTCACGCCTACGGCTCTGAGGCGCAGCGCGATAAGTACCTACCGAAGCTTGCAAGTGGTGAATGGGTGGGCTGTTTCGGCCTGACCGAGCCTGATCACGGCTCGGATCCCGGCGCTATGCAGACCCGTGCCCACGCGACGGACGGGGGTTATCGCTTAGCTGGGGCCAAGATGTGGATCACCAACTCGCCGATCGCCGATGTTTTCGTGGTCTGGGCCAAAGATGACGCAGGGGTGATCCGCGGGTTCCTCCTGGAACAAGGTATGGCAGGCCTGTCCGCACCGAAGATCGAAGGCAAGTTTTCGCTGCGGGCCTCGGTAACCGGCGAGATCGTGATGGATGACGTGTTTGTACCGCAAGAGAACCTGTTGCCCGGCGTCAGCGGCCTCAAGGGGCCGTTCGGCTGTCTCAACCGAGCCCGCTATGGTATTGCCTGGGGCTCCATGGGGGCAGCGGAGTTTTGCTGGCACGCCGCGCGCAGTTATGTTCTCGAGCGGCCGCAGTTCGGCCGGCCACTCGCCGCCAACCAGTTGATCCAGAAGAAACTTGCCGACATGCAGACCGAGATCACCCTGGGGTTGAACGCCTGTCTGCGTTTGGGGCGGTTAGTTGACGAAGCGCGCGCCGCACCGGAGGCAATATCGCTGTTAAAGCGCAACAACTGTGGCAAAGCACTCGATATAGCACGTCTGGCTCGGGATATGCACGGCGGCAACGGTGTGGCCGACGAATATCATGTGATTCGCCACCTGATGAATCTGGAGGCGGTAAATACCTACGAAGGTACCCACGACGTACACGCGTTGATACTCGGCCGGGCCCAGACCGGGATCCAGGCGTTCAGCAATTGATACGATGGGTGCACTGTCTCATATCAGGGTGCTGGATCTCAGTCGGGTTCTTGCCGGTCCCTGGTGCACCCAGATGTTGGCGGACCTGGGCGCAGAGGTAATCAAGATCGAACGGCCGGGCCAGGGAGACGATACCCGCAGTTGGGGCCCACCTTTTGTAAAAGATAGCGCTGGTACTGACACTAAAGAGGCGGCATATTTTCTAGGCACCAACCGCGGCAAACGTTCTGTCACCATCAATATCGCTAATCCCCGGGGGCAGGAAATCATCTGTGATCTCGCGCGGTATTGCGATGTCCTAGTAGAGAATTTCAAGGTGGGGACTTTGGCGCGGTACGGCTTGGACTATGGTTCGCTGCAACGGCTCAACCCGGGACTGGTGTATTGCTCGATTACAGGCTTTGGCCAGGGCGGCCCCTACGCAGATAAAGCCGGGTATGATTTTATGATCCAGGGGCTCGGGGGACTAATGAGTATCACCGGCGCGCCTGATGGCGTGCCCGGTGCCGGTCCGCAGAAAGTCGGTGTCGCGATTGCCGATATTGTCACCGGATTGTATGCGGCATCAGCCATTCAAGCGGCGTTGTTGGGGCGGGAGCGCTCAGGCGAGGGACAGTACATCGATATGGCCTTGTTCGACTGCCAGGTTGCGGTGCTTGCTAACCAGGCGATGAACTACCTGGCCTCTGGTGATGCGCCAGTGCGCCTGGGTAATGCCCACCCTAATATCGTTCCCTACCAGGTGTTTGCCACCCGCGATGGCCACTTGATACTGGCGGTCGGTAACGACCTACAATTCGAACGGTTCTGCGTTCTGGCAGGGTGCCCGGAACTTGCCAGTGACAAACGTTTTAGCCGAAATGCAGAGAGGGTGCGCCACCGGGACAATCTGGTGCCGGAACTAGAGCGGGTGATGGCCCGGCGGGCCACTGATGAGTGGCTGACACTACTCGAAGGAGTTGGCATTCCCTGTGGCCGGATCAATCAAATCAATGAGACTCTGAATGATCCCCAGGTGCGCCATCGAGGCATGCGGGTAAAAGCGGCCCACCCCTCGCTCGGGGAATTAGAGATGTTGGGCAGTCCGCTCAAATTGACAGGTACCCCGCCTAACTGTGACAGGGCGCCACCGTTACTCGGGGAACACACCAACGAAGTGTTGGTGCAAGCCCTTAACTACAGTGACAATCATATTGCACAACTGCGCAGCGAAGGCGTTATTTGAGCGTTGTTGGTGATGCTCAGCTGCGGCCGTCTCCCAGTTGGAACTGGATCGACTGGGTCACCACCATCGTTGGGGCGCCGGCCCGATGGGCTGGTGTAAACCGCCACTGTGATACTGCCTTTATCGCCGCCCGGTCGAGTAACGTAAAGCCGCTGCCAGCCTCCACTGAGATGTTCGCGACTTTGCCCGAGGGCAACACGTCGATGGCAAGGACTACCGTACCCTCCAACTGCTGACGGATCGCGAGTGGCGGATAGACCGGCTTAGGGTTGCCGGCGACCGGTCGGGGCTCTACATCGTGCACTGCATTGCCGGTCTCGGGGGCAGCCAGCGAGGAGGCAGTGGCTGTCGATAGGTTGGTGCTCGTCTTCTCGGCAGCAGCGGATAGTTTTTGTGGTGGTGGGTCGTTTGCGGTTGCAATGGCTGCCGCAGGCGGCGATGTGGGGTTGTCGGTGACAGCCGCTGGCAGTGCGGGTTGTGGTTGGCTTCGTTTTTCGCTCAGCAATGTTTCGACTTGCTGGGAAAGTGATTCGATTTGCCGTGCGCGGTCCTGCAGTGTTACTTCGGCCCGGTACTTTTCATTGCGCAACTGCCTAAGGCTGGCATCCAGACCCTGGTTCTCACTGTCCAGTTGAGCGAGTAACCCATTCAGGTGGGTAACGGTCTCGTGACGGGCCAACTCCAAGGTCACAACTTTCTGGGCAAGGGTTGCGCTTGCTCGTTGTTCAAGGTTGAGCACCCCCTGCAGGCGATTCAAGTCATCGCTTAGCCCAACCCGCACAGACTCGAGTTCAAGCAGTTGTTGCTGCTG
>JASLLH010000123.1:0-5041 GCA_030747115.1 Arenicellales bacterium | reverse complement strand
CTGTCAACCTTGACGATGCCGCCGCCAACGTGTTCTCCCTCGGTCTGAATCTTCTCTATCAGCTCCTGCATGTACCCCCCGTGCGCAACAATCCTAGCATGCGCGATCATCGGCGGGGTCGGCCAGCAATAACGGCGGCTGGCTCAGGCTGTGGCGCTGTCAGCCAGCACCTCGTCGAGCGCCGCGCCCAGCAGCGCCAACTGGGCCGGTGCAGACAGGCGATGATCGCCGTCCTTGATCAACCGCACCTGCACATCTGTACCGGCGAGTGCCGTGGCCAGCTGCAACGCGATCTGCCAGGGTACTTCCGAGTCCGCCATGCCCTGCAACAACCGCACCGGACAATCGATGGCAATCGGCCGGTCAAGCAGACACTGCTGCTCGCCATCCTCTATCAGCGCCGCCGAGATGATCGTGCCTTCGGGATCGTAGGGCGAACGTAACAAGACCTGACCAGAGCGCTGCAATTCCTCGCGCTGGGCCGAAGTGAGCTCCTGCGACACCAGCGCGCGGGTAAAATCGGGCGCCGCGGCCACCCCGACCAGCCCTTGAACCCGGGCCCCTAGCGCCAAGGCAAGGTGCAGCATGATCCAGCCCCCCATGCTGGAGCCGACCAGCACGCACGGGCCATCGGTCAATTGCTCGATCACGGCCTGCGCATCGGCACGCCACTGACCGATGGTGCCCTCCTCGAAACAGCCATCGGAGGCGCCATGGCCGGTGTAATCGAAGCGCAGAAAGGCCTGTTCCCGCTGCCGGCACCACGCAGCCAAATACTCGGCTTTGGTGCCCGTCATGTCCGAGGCAAAACCGCCAAGAAACACCACCCAAGGGGGGCGGCCGGGCTGTGGTCGCGCTGCTATGCGCAGGCCGGCGTCATTGATCACATACTGGTCTTTCACAGTTTATTCCTAATTTACTTGAATTGTCGCACTGCACCCTAAGCGGTGTTACCGTCCAGTGCGGTGCAGCAATTACAGTAATGAACCTTACACCGGGAGTACGCACCTGACCGCTAAACCCAAATCAAACACCACCGACACTGCCATTGACTGCCGCCGGCCTGGCCACAGCAAAACCCGCGACCAGACCGCCTACTCCTTAGCCATTTAACGACGACAAAACGGTCGAAAATAGTCGAAAAATCAGTTGACGTTTACGTAAACGTCAATCTAGAATGGCACCCTTCGGCCAGACCCGGCCGGCCATTTCCCGCTATGGAGCAACATCCGTCCTGAGCCCATGAGTCCATCCGCCCTTCCGAGTCTCAATTTCGCCCTCGGCGAGACGCTCGATCTGCTGCGCCAGACCGTGACCGATTTCGCGACCCGCGAAATCGCCCCACGCGCGGCCCAGATAGACCAGGACAACGACTTCCCTGCCGATCTATGGCTCAAGTTCGGCAAACTCGGCCTGCTCGGTGTCACCGTGGAGGAACGTTTCGGCGGTGCCGGTATGGGCTATCTTGAGCACACAGTGGTGATGGAGGAGATCAGTCGGGCTTCGGCATCAGTGGGTCTTTCTTACGGCGCTCACTCAAACCTGTGCGTTAACCAGCTCCGTCGCAACGGCAGCGCCCAGCAGAAGGCCCGCTACTTGCCACGCCTGCTAAGCGGCGAGCATGTCGGAGCACTGGCAATGAGCGAAGCCAGCAGCGGCTCGGATGTGGTCAGCATGCGGCTGCGGGCCGAACGCCGAGGTGAAATTTACCTGCTGAACGGCACCAAAATGTGGATCACCAACGGGCCCGACGCCGACGTGCTGGTGGTCTACGCCAAGACTGCGCCAGATGCCGGTTCCCACGGCATTACCGCTTTCATCGTGGAACGTGACTTCGCTGGTTTTTCAAGCACTAAGAAACTCGACAAACTGGGCATGCGCGGCTCTAATACCGCCGAGTTGGTTTTCAAGGATTGCGAAGTACCAGCAGGCAACATTCTGGGCCAACTAGACCAAGGCGTTGCAGTGTTAATGAGCGGGTTGGATTACGAACGGGTGGTACTATCGGGCGGCCCGCTGGGCGTGATGCAAGCCTGCCTGGATATCGTCCTCCCTTACGTACATGCCCGCGAACAATTCGGTCAACCCATAGGTGCCTTCCAGTTGATCCAGGCCAAACTAGCAGACATGTACACCACTTTGAATGCCAGCCGGGCCTACGTCTACGCAGTGGCGGCTGCCTGCGATCGTGGTGAAACCACGCGCAAGGATGCCGCCGGGGCGATACTGTACTCGGCCGAACGAGCTACACGGATGGCGCTTGACGCCATACAGCTGCAAGGTGGCGCTGGCTACGTCACCGACAGCCCTGCCGGCCGGTTGTTGCGGGACGCCAAACTCTATGAAATCGGCGCCGGCACCAGCGAGATCAGGCGTATGCTGATTGGCCGGGAACTTTTCAACGAATCGGCCTAAGGAAAAAAGCAATGCAAGATGACCCGATTGTGATTACCGGAGCCGCCCGCACCCCGATGGGCGCGTTCCAGGGTGTACTCGCCCCTTTGACCGCGGCAACGCTTGGTGCCAGCGCCATCGACGCGGCGATGGAACGGGCTGGGATTACCCCCGAGACCGTGGACGAGGTATTGATGGGCTGCGTTCTACCGGCCGGGCAGGGCCAGGCACCGGCACGCCAGGCCGCGCTGGGCGCCGGTCTGCCGCTAGCAACCGGGGCCACCACCATCAATAAGATGTGCGGCTCGGGCATGAAGGCAGCCATGCTGGCCCATGACCTGATCACGGCCGGTAGCGGCCAACTGATGGTCGCCGGCGGGCTCGAGAGTATGAGCAATGCGCCCTACCTTTTAACCAAGGCCCGCGGCGGTTACCGCCTGGGTAACGGACAACTGCTTGATCACATGTTCATAGACGGGCTGGAGGACGCTTACGATCACAGCAAGTTGATGGGCCACTTTGCCGAGGACTGTGCCGAGCGCTACAACTTCAGCCGCGAAGATCAAGATGACTTTGCCATCGAATCGTTGACCCGAGCCAAAGAGGCGATCGAAAACGGTGCTTTCGGCGACGAGATTACGCCCGTAACGGTACCAGGTCGTAAACAAGACATCACGGTGGATACCGACGAGCAACCCCTTAGCGCCAACGTTGAGAAGATCCCTCATCTCAAACCCGCTTTTCGCAAGAACGGTACCGTGACCCCGGCCAATTCCAGTTCCATTTCCGACGGCGCAGCCGCACTGGTGCTGATGCGCTTGTCTGACGCCGAGAAAGGCGGACACGTACCGCTGGCAAAAATTCTCGGCCATGCCTCTTTTGCCCAGGAGCCGGGCTGGTTTACCACTGCGCCAGTGTTTGCCATACGGGCGCTGTTGGACAAACTCAACTGGCATGCCAAAGACGTTGATCTATACGAAGTCAATGAAGCATTCGCGGTAGTCGCCATGGCCGCCTTGCGTGAACTTGACATACCTCACGACAAACTCAACGTGCACGGTGGCGCCTGCGCCCTGGGCCACCCGGTGGGTGCCTCTGGCGCGCGCATCATCGTCACCCTGTTATCGGCGATGGCGCGCTACGACCTTAAAACTGGTATTGCTTCATTGTGCATAGGTGGTGGCGAGGCTACGGCCATGGCCTTCGAGCGTCTGACCTAACCCTTGTCTGTACCTAGTTGAAGGCAATGATCAATGACTGACCGTATAGAATTCTTTTTTGAGTTCTCTTCACCCTATGGCTATCTGGCATCCGAGCGCATCGAGGCGATCGCCGCCCGCCACCAGCGTGAGACTCTCTGGCGACCCTACCTGCTGGGCATAATCATGAAAACCAGCGAGCGCAGGCCGCTGTACACCTATCCGCTGATTGGCGAGTACTCGGCCCATGACATAGCCCGCTGTGCCCGCTACTGGCGGATTCCCTTTGTAGAGCCTTCGAAATTTCCGATTTCGACGCTGGCCGCCGGCCGCGCGTACTACGCCATAGAAGCCAACGACCAGGTTGCGGCACAGACCCTTGCCCAGGCTCTTTACCGGGCTTATTTCCGGGACGACCGTGATATCTCCGATACCGACACAGTGCTCGCTATCGCGGCTGAACAGGGCCACCAACGTGCGGGTCTCGAAGCCAGCATCCAGTCCGAGCCGATCAAGCAGCGCCTGCGCGAAGCCACCGACGAGGCGCTGGCCCGCAAGGTCGCTGGCTCGCCATTCATGTTCGTCGATGGTGAGCCATTCTGGGGCTGTGACCGACTCGACCACATAGACGCCTGGCTGGAGCGTGGTGGCTGGTAATCCAACAGTGGTGACTTTGTCATGAGTCCTTTTCCCACCCGGATCGATGTACAGTCGAATGACTATGCACTGAACCGTAAGGCTATGCTGGAGAAGACAGCTGCGCTACGCGCGGCTCTGGCACAGGTTGCCCAGGGTGGCAGCGAGCAGGCTCGCGATAAACACCACGCCCGTGGCAAGTTGCTGGCGCGCGAGCGCATCGATCGACTGCTGGATCCCGGCACGACTTTTCTTGAGTTCTCACAACTGGCGGGCTGGGAGTTATATGATGACGAGGTACCTAGCGGCGGCCTCATCAGCGGGATCGGACAGATTGAAGGGCAAACCTGTGTGGTGGTCGCCAACGACGCCACGGTAAAAGGCGGCACCTACTACCCCATCACCGTCAAGAAACACCTGCGAGCGCAGGCCATCGCGGCCGAAAACCACCTGCCCTGCATCTACCTGGTGGACTCCGGGGGTGCCTTCCTGCCGCGCCAGGATGAGGTGTTCCCCGACCGCGACCACTTCGGCCGGATCTTCTATAACCAAGCAAATATGTCAGCTGCCGGCATCCCACAAATCGCTGTAGTCATGGGTTCGTGCACTGCTGGCGGCGCCTATGTTCCCGCTATGTCCGACCAGACCATTATCGTGCGCAACCAGGGTACGATCTTCCTCGGTGGGCCGCCACTGGTGCGGGCCGCAACCGGTGAACAGGTGAGCGCCGAACACCTGGGCGGGGCCGACATTCATACCCGGGTCTCTGGGGTCGCCGATTACCTGGCCGAAAACGACGACCATGCGCTGGA
>JASLLH010000122.1:0-5077 GCA_030747115.1 Arenicellales bacterium | reverse complement strand
CCCTGGCCTACAGACCCGGCCCAAAATCGGCAAACAGGAATCAAAATGATTCCCGGGCGGTAAGAAATTCCACCTTAAGGGGGGAATACCAAAGGATGACTGGCAACGAGATTTTTGTTCGTTTCAAGGAGGTTCAGAAGAGTTATGACGGCGAAACGCTGGTCATCAAGAACCTGAACCTTGACATTCAACAGGGAGAGTTCCTCACTATGCTGGGACCATCTGGTTCCGGCAAAACCACCTGCCTGATGATGCTGGCCGGCTTCGAACCGGCCACGCATGGTGAAATCTACCTCGGCGAGCGCCCAATCAACGCGGTACCGCCGCACAAACGCGGCATCGGCATGGTCTTCCAGAACTATGCCCTGTTTCCGCACATGACAGTCAACGAAAACCTAGCGTTCCCATTGCAGGTGCGCCGACTCGGCAAGTCCGAGATCACGGACCGCACCCGACGCGCACTCGACATGGTGCAACTGGGCCCCTTTGGTGATCGACGACCGGCGCAGTTATCCGGTGGCCAGCAGCAGCGGGTCGCCGTTGCCCGAGCGCTGGTATTCGATCCAGAGCTGGTACTGATGGATGAGCCGCTGGGTGCGCTGGATAAGCAATTGCGCGAGCAGATGCAATACGAAATCAAGCATATCCATGAAAGCCTCGGGGTCACGGTGGTCTACGTTACCCACGATCAGGCCGAGGCACTGACTATGTCTAACCGCATTGCAGTGTTCGATGACGGGATCATTCAGCAACTGGCGCCACCCAACGAGTTGTACGAACAACCTGAGAACGCCTTCGTCGCCCAGTTCATCGGCGAAAACAATCGGCTAATGGGGTCGGTGAAATCGATCGACGGCAACAGCTGCCTGGTAGAGATAGATGGCGGTGGTGAAGTACGAGCACTTAACGTTAACGTCGATGGAGTCGGCTGCAAAACGACACTTTCTTTGAGACCGGAAAGGGTAGAGGTCAACCCAGCGCCGGATAAGTTCCCCAACCTATTCGAAGCCAATATCCAGGAACTCATCTACCTGGGTGACCACATCCGGACCCGCGCCTCAGTCTGCGGCCACAAC
Organism: Arenicellales bacterium; assembly: GCA_030747115.1. GTDB lineage: Bacteria > Pseudomonadota > Gammaproteobacteria > Arenicellales > UBA868 > UBA12578. The sequence goes on along the minus strand of JASLLH010000122.1, from coordinate 4,001 downwards.
GATTTTATCGTCAAGATCCCCAACGCATCACACCACGCATCACTTAGCGAAGGAGATGTAGTACAGTTCGGCTGGTCTATGGAAGACTGCCGGGCTCTCGATGTCGTCGAGGCGGCCCACTAGGGCGGTCCCGTTGATGATATGGCAGCCGTCTCAGTTTGACGGCATTTCAATACAAGTAAAGGAGGACTGAGAATGAGTAAATCGCTCTTTATGACAACCCTAGCCTCGGCGGTCATTGGTGCCGCCCTGGTCGTACCCGCCCAAGCCGAGGTCACGGTAGCCTCCTGGGGCGGCGCTTACACCATGAGCCAGCAAAAAGCGTATGGTGACACCTTTACCGGAGGTAAGGCGACCTTCGTAAACTACAACGGCGGCCTCGGTGAAGTACGTACCCAGGTGGAGTCCGGCAACGTCCAGTGGGACATCGTCGACGTGCTACCGCACGAAGCCCGAGTGGGTTGCGACGAGGGTCTGTTCGAGGAGTTGCCACGCGATGTGTTCACCAAGGCGCCTAACGGCAAGTCCATGGACGAAGACACCATGGTTCCGGTACCGAACGACTGCGTAGTGCCACAGATTTTCTGGTCCTACGTGCCGTTCTTTAAAAATGGCACCTTTGACGGGAACGCAGCCGGCAACCCCAAGACGATCGGCGACTTTTTTGATGTTGCAAAGTTTCCAGGTAAACGCGGCATTCATACCTGGGCCAATGCACTCATCGAGATGGCCTTAATGGCCGATGGGGTCGCCGCAGCAGATGTGTACGAGGTAATGTCGTCTGCGGGAGGTATCGACCGGGCCTTTGCCAAGCTCGACACAATCAAGGACCACGTCGTGTTCTGGTCATCGGGTTCCAAACCGCTTGAACTGATCGAGAGCGGTGAGGTTTCCATGGCGCTGGCCTATAACGGTCGAATCGGGGCTGCCATGCTCTCTGAGGGTGCCGACTACGTAGTCAACTGGGACGGTCAGGTGCTCGAAGAGGAATGGCTGGTTATGGTCAAAGGCACGCAGAACTACGATGAGGCATTGGCCTTTTTGATCCATGCTTCTGCGCCGGAACAGCAGGCTGGCCAGGGTAAATGGATTAACTACGGCCCGATGCGTGCGTCTGGCCTGGAAATCATCGCCGCGAACGAGCCGTTCTTCAATACTGGCGTCAACATCATGCCGCATATGCCGAATGCCGATGTGGCGATGGAAAATGCCGTCTTTGCCAACCCGAATTGGTGGGCCGATAACGGCGATGCGATTGCCGAGCGGTTTACCGCCTGGATGGGACAGTAGCCACAGTTAATTCGTTGTTGCGGTAATTTCGCCGGGACCGGGCGCCTTTGCGTCCGGTCCCGAGTTGTTTCCAAGAACGGGCTGGAGTCAGGACGATCATGGCAAACACCACTACTGTATCCGCACCTATCCTGACTGCGGACGGCATCCCGCTCAAGGTCAGCCTGCAGCGGTCATTGCGCCGGAATAAACTCCGGGCGCTCGGCCTGGTCCTGCCTGCTTTTTTATTTCTGTTAGTGGTATTCATCCTACCCATCGGCAATCTTTTGACGAGAAGCGTCGATGACACTCTAATTAACCAGCAACTGCCCCTTACCTTCAGCCTGTTCGACCACTGGGACCGGCAAGAGCTCCCGGATGAAACGCTGTTCCAAGCGTTATATCTGGACCTTACTACCGTAAACAAGTTTCTTATCAAGAACAACGCCGGTACCCGCGTTGACCCATCGAATCCGGGCTGGCTGTACCAGATCCCGCCCAAGGGTCCTTACAAAGACGCCATGATCGAGGTCGATCCGCGCTGGCGCGAAGCCAACACGTGGCTGCCATTGAAGAGCATTGTCGAGCAAGTCTTCCAGGAACAAGACCCGGAGAGAAGGAAGCGTCTGCAACAACGGGCAACCTTCAACCTATGTACCGCACTGACCCCGCTGACCAACGCCAGGTGTTCCAGATTGTTTACGGCCCTGCAGGAATGGGATGGCCAAAGCACCCCCGATGAGGCGGTCTTTGCTGCGCTGTACAAGGATCTTAATTCCGCCCAGAAGATTCTGACCGGAAAATCCAGCACCCGGATGAATTATGAACAACCGGGCTGGAAAGGTCTGATCAGGACGTCTCTACGCAAGTTCAAGAAAATCGAGGGCCCCCCCTACCGGGAAGCCATGATCAAGGCGAATAATCGCTGGGGTGATCTTGTTTTCTGGCAATCGCTGGTAGCGATGCAAAAGCCACAGACCATGGGCTACTACCTGAATTCAGTAGACCGACGTTTTGATGTCGACAAAAACATCGTTATGCAATCAGCAGAACGGCGGGTCTACGTCATGCTGTGGTGGCGGACCCTGCTGGTCAGCCTGATCGTTACCGTCGGCTGCTTACTGCTGGCCTACCCGGTATCGCACCTGCTGGCGACACTACCACTTAAGTACGCCAATCTGCTGATGATCTGTGTGCTGATGCCCTTCTGGACCTCACTACTAGTGCGCATCGTCGCCTGGATGGTCATGCTACAGCAGGAAGGCGTGATCAACGACACACTGGTGAATCTACACGTGTTGTCAGACGAGAATCGTTTGCCCATGATGTACAACTTTACCGGCACCGTAATCGTCATGATCCAGATCCTGCTGCCCTTCATGATCCTGCCGATTTACAGCGTGATGAAGACCATTCCACCGAGTTACATGAGGGCCGCACAGAATCTCGGCGCATCCCCGTCACTCGCTTTTCTCCGCGTCTACATGCCACAAACCCTGCCCGGCATTGGCGCTGGCGTGATCCTGGTCTTTATCGTCGCGATCGGCTACTACATTACACCAGACCTAGTCGGCGGCAAGGACGGCAAGCTGATAGGCAACATGATCGCCTACCACATGCAAAAATCCCTCAACTGGGGCCTTGCAGCCGCGATGGGCACATTACTCCTTGCAGCCATTCTGGTTCTCTACTGGGTCTACGACAAGATTGTCGGGATCGACAACCTGAAAATGGGCTGACCTCATGGCGCTTCCAGCTTACGCCACCCCCAGCCAGCGCTTGTGGCACTACACCTACCTCGCTATCTGTGCGGTGGTGCTGTTTTTCCTGGTCGCCCCACTGATCGTTGTCATCCCATTGTCTTTTTCTAAGTCCCCATTTCTGCATTTCACCCCCGAGTTATTGCGGCTGGACCCGGAAGCGTTCTCGCTACGCTGGTATCGAATTATGGTGGGCGACTGCTCCGATCCCGGAATCACCACCGTCTGCAGTGACCGCTGGAAGGACGGGGCACGAAACAGTTTGTTCATTGCGATCTTCGCGACCGTTTTTGCGACCACTCTCGGCACCCTGGCTTCTCTGGCATTGAGCCGCGCCTACACGCCGTTTCGAAAAGCACTCATGGCCATCATGATCTCGCCACTGATCGTACCGCTCATCATCACAGCCTCCGGTATGTTCATGTTCTTTGCCAAGTTTCAGCTGGTGGCAACGTTTACCGGCATGATCATCGCCCATACCGTACTCGGGATACCGTTTGTGGTGATTACCGTGACCGCGACCCTGATCAGTTTCGACCACAACCTGACCCGGGCTGCCTCCGGTCTCGGTGGTACACCGTTCTATAATTTTTTCAAGATTCAGATACCGTTGATCACACCGGGAGTTATCTCCGGAGCGCTGTTCGCTTTCATCACTTCGTTTGACGAGGTCGTAATCGTACTTTTCATCGGTAGCCAGAATCAGATTACACTGCCGCGCCAGATGTGGTCGGGTATCCGCCAGGAGATCAGTCCGACCATCCTGTCGGTAGCAACTATCCTGGTAATTCTGTCTATCTGCTTGTTGACGGTGGTCGAGTTACTGCGCCGACGCAGTGAACGCCTGCGCGGCATTCGGCCGGGCTGACGCCCTGCACGCAAGTGGGAAAGCGCTCGTATAGCAGCGACGGCCTGCGTTGACGCCGACAGCCTGCTTCAATACGGCATATCCTGCACCGCTTTACCAGTTCC
>JASLLH010000121.1:0-5155 GCA_030747115.1 Arenicellales bacterium | reverse complement strand
GACGGATGTGCTGCTCACGGGTCTGTAGGGCCATGCGCAAGGCAGGCCGGCCTTGGGCGTCTCGTGAGACCCCGATGATGCGGCCCGGGGTGGAACGTTTGTAGGCGTCGCGGGTTGCAAAAAAGGCAGCATGCGGACCGCCGTAGCCCATCGGCACGCCAAAGCGCTGCGCATTGCCGATGACGATATCGGCGTCCATCTCACCCGGCGGCTTGACCAGCGCCAGCGCCAGGATGTCGGCCGCCACGACGGCCAGCGCCTTTTTCTCGTGAGCAGTCGCGATGGCGTCGGTGAGATCACGCAGGCCACCGGTCGAGGCCGGGTATTGCAGCAGCACGCCAAAAAACTCGCGCCTTGCCAGTTCTGTAAACGGATCATCTACGAGAATCTCAAATCCCATGAACCCGGCGCGGGTCTTCAATACCGCCAGGGTCTGCGGGTGCACACAGTGGTCAACGAAGTAGACGTTGGACTTAGCTTTGGCCAGGCGTCGGCACATGCTCATGGCTTCAGCTGCAGCTGTTGCTTCGTCAAGCAGTGAGGCATTAGCGAGGTCCATCGCGGTCAGGTCCATGACCATCTGCTGGAAACCCAGCAGCACTTCCAGACGGCCCTGGCTGACCTCGGCCTGGTAGGGGGTATAAGCCGTGTACCAGTCGGGATTCTCCAGCACGTTGCGGCGGATGACCGGCGGCATTACGGTGCCATGGTAGCCACAGCCAATCATCGAGATAAATACCTGGTTGCGGTGACGCATGTGCCGCAAATGAGTGCTGGCGGCGCGTTCACTGCGCGGCGGCTCCATTTCCAATGGCCGTTCGCTGACGATGTCATTTGGCACCGCACGCTGAAGCAATTCATCTAGCGAGGTACACCCGAGCGACGCCAGCATCGTGCTGGTGTCTTCATCGCTGGGTCCGATGTGCCGACGGATGAAATCGCCGTGCATCTCAAGGTCGGTAAGGCTCTGGCGTTGAGCGTTCAAGGTGGTGGGCACAATGTTCGAATTTTGGTGAGCCGAGTGAGGTTAAGCCAGGGAAGCAATGAGGCTGTCGTAACCAGTCCTATCCATCAGGGTCTCCAGATCGGCGGCGTTGGTAATCTGGACCCGAAAAAACCAGCCCTCACCGGTCGGATTTTCGTTGACCTTCTCCGGGGCGTCGCTCAACGCCTCGTTGACCTCAACAATTGTGCCGCTGACCGGCGATTTGACGTCGCCGGCGGCTTTGACCGACTCGAGGACGGCAGTTTCGTCACCAGCAGTGACTTCGCGGCCGACGCTGGGAAGCTCCACATAGACCAGGTCGCCCAGTTGTTCTTCAGCGTAGTCGGTGATGCCGACGGTCGCGACATCGCCGTCTAGGCTTACCCATTCATGATCTGCTGTGTATCTGATTTCGCTCATGCGGGCTGACTCCTTGGTTTTTGTTGCGATAGTAATTGTGCGGTGAGAAAGGCAGGTTAGCTACCCTGGTCGGCAGTAGTTTGCCACGCACTAGGGCATGCAGCGCAGTGCCGGCAGCAGCGTGCGCGGCGTCGACGTAGCCCATCGCGATAGGCCCTTTGATACTCGGCCCAAAACTGCCGCTGGTGATCTCGCCGACTGGTGTGCCTGAATGGGACTGCAGCACGGTGCCGGCGCGGATCGGGGCTTTGCCGTCGGGTTTAATGCCAACCCGCATACGCGTCACACCTTGTGTAAACTCGGTGAGGATGCGCTGCGCGCCTGGAAAACCACCGGCGCGGGTGCCGCCCAGCCGTCGGCACTTGGGGATAGCCCACTGCAAGGTGGCTTCAATCGGCGAAGTTTCTAAAGTGATGTCTTGTCCATGCAGGCACAGACCGGCCTCGAGCCGCAGCGAATCGCGCGCACCAAGGCCAATCGGCGCCACTTGGGCTGCTGCTAACAGTTCCCGGGCCAGACCCTCGGCTTCTGTTGCAGCCACCGAGATCTCATAACCGTCTTCGCCAGTGTAGCCGCTGCGCGAGACCGTACACTGAAAGCCGGCAATGCCAAGCACCTGCACTTCCATGAACGACATGGCAGCCGCCGCCGGCGCAAGTCGCTCCAAAACGGTGGCCGCAGCAGGGCCCTGCAGCGCCAACAGGGCCTGATCATTGAGGAGAGTTAAGGTGCAATCGGCCGGGCACGAGCGCTGCAGCAGGATCAGGTCCGCTGCTTTATTGGCGGCATTGACCACCAGTGTGAAACAATCCGTTATCCGTTGGACCATGAGGTCGTCCAGGATACCGCCGGTTTCACTGGTAAAAAAACTGTAGCGTTGGCGCCCCGCGGCAAGGCCCTCTATGTCGGCGGGCATGAGCGATTCGAGGAATGAGGCGGCACCGGGACCCTGCACCGTCACCTGGCCCATGTGCGAGACATCGAAAAGGCCCGCCATGGCGCGCACCTGGCAGTGCTCACTGATAATCCCATCAGCGTAATTGAGCGGCATGCGATAACCGGCAAAAGGCACCATTCGAGCGCCGAGTTCCAGATGCAGATCGTGCAACGGGGTCTCGAGAACGGGTGGGTCCGGGTGACGCACGGAATCGATCAGTGTGGCTCCCATGGCCGAGGTCGATGCGGGCCGATAGTATATATGCTACCTGCTCGAATCTGCTGGCCGAGTAGGATACGGATGCTGAACAGGCAAAGGAAGCCGAAGCAATGACTGCAAATCCCGTCTTGGCAGAGGTTACCCGCGGAGCCATGGTAGAAAGCCGCCATCGCGGTGCCATTGCTGTGATCGGAGCCGATGGTCAGATCGTCGCCGCAATTGGCCATACAGAACGTTTAATCTATCCGCGCTCGGCCATCAAGCCCCTGCAAGCACTGGCACTGGTAGAAAGTGGTGCGGCAAAAGCTTTTGGCCTTGGCGCCGCGGAACTAGCACTCGCCTGTGCCTCACACAACAGCGAACCACAGCACATCGAGGCGTTGCGAACCTGGTTAGGCCGAGTAGGCCTCACTGAGTGTCAATTCGAGTGTGGGGCGCATCTGCCACGCCGGACAACGGACCGTGACGAGTTGGCAAAAATGGGCAGCAAGCCCGGCCCCATCCACAATAACTGCTCGGGCAAGCACGCGGGCTTCATGACCACCGCAGTACACTGCGGCGAGCCGGTTGAAGGCTATACCCGGCACAAACATCCGGTGCAGCAGCGGGCAATGGACATTGTCAGCGAGTTGGGCGGGGTCTCGCTGCTCGATGCCCCGGCGGGAATTGATGGCTGTGGCATACTGGTCGCAGGTATGCCGTTGAAATCAGTAGCGCTAGCCTTTGCGCGTTTTGCCAACGGCAAAGGGCTGGCCGAGCGGCGCCGGGCGGCAACACTGGCGATCTACCAGGCCATGGTCGAACAACCGTTCATGGTCGCCGGTACCGGCCGCTGGTGCACACGGGCCATAAAAGCAGGTGCGGGCGCTTTTATCGTTAAAACTGGCGCTGAAGGCGTTTACTGTGGTGCCGTGCCCGCGGCCGGTATCGGCATCGCCATTAAAGTAGACGATGGCGCGGCGCGGGCAGCAGAGTGTGCAATGGGCTGGGTATTGGCCTGTTTTGCTGGGCTCGACGCCCCACGCCGTGCCGAGATTTTGAATCTCGCGGTGTCACCGGTGAATAACTTTGCTGGGCAGAGGGTAGGGGAGGTGCACCCATCGGCCGAACTGGCAGCGTACGGCAATGGAAGTTTTTGAAGCTAGACAAGAGCCTTATGTTAAAACGCTGTGGTAAGTAAACAAACAAGCACTCGAGATTGGCATCGACTAAATAGCGGATATTTGGGTTTCCTGCCCATCCTTGTGCACCTTTTGTTTGATTGCTACGCTTAAACTGATCGTTCTTCTCACCTGCTAAGGTAACTCGATGGAGCGCCGGACGTTGGAGGAAATTGCGGCACTTGACCGTGATGACCCACTGCGGGAGAAACGTTTTGCGTTTGAGATTCCCGAAGATGTGATTTATCTCGATGGCAACTCGCTGGGTGTGTTGCCAAAAGCGGTTCCTGCGCTAATCGCCACGGTCGTTACCCAGCAGTGGGGCGACAGCCTCATTCGCGGCTGGAACGAGCACGGTTGGATGGACCTTCCATCTCGGGTAGGCAAAAAAATTGGCCGTTTGATTGGGGCAGAGCCCGGCACTGTCATTGTTGCCGACTCCACTTCCGTCAATCTCTTTAAGTTATTGGCAGCCGCATTGGCGCTGCGCCCTCGGCGCAAAATAATTCTTTCAGACAGCGGCAACTTTCCGACTGATCTCCATATAGCGCAAGGGTTACGTGATCTACTAGAGCGTAATCACGAATTAAAACTGGTCGAGCCTGACAAGATCGACGGTGCAATAGATAAGTCAGTTGCGGTATTGATGTTGACCGAAGTCGATTACAAGACCGGCTTCAAGCACGACATGGCGCGATTGACACGCTCTGCCCATGATGCGGGAGCGCTCACGCTGTGGGACCTGGCCCATTCGTCTGGCGCATTTCCAGTCAACCTTACCGAAGCAAAAGTCGATTTTGCAGTGGGATGTGGTTACAAGTACCTGAATGGCGGCCCGGGTGCACCCGCCTTTCTTTACATTGCACCGGAGCACCAGAACAAAGTAATGCCGTCGCTCTCGGGCTGGATGGGACACCAGGCGCCGTTCGATTTTGATCTCGAGTACCACCCTGCGGTGGGTATTGAGTGCATGCGCGTAGGCACGCCCCCGGTGCTTTCACTTTCTGCGTTGGACTGTGCGCTGGATGTTTATGTCGATGTTGACATGCTCGACATCAGGCAAAAATCCGTCGCTCTTTGTGAGTTGTTTATCTCGGAAGTCGAGGCACGTTGTGCGGAGTTGCAACTGGCAAGCCCGCGTAATGCAGACACTCGCGGCAGCCAGGTGTCATTTCGTTATGACTATGGCTGTTCGCTGATAAAGACGTTGAGTACGCGCGGTGTGATCGGCGATTTTCGCCCACCCGATATCATCCGTTTCGGCTTTACTCCGCTTTATCAGTCGTATATGGACGTATTCCGGGCCGCCGAGATCCTGGAAGAGACGATTGCCCAGGGGAGTTGGGAGAAAAAATAATACACGGTGGTGGCCTTGAAAATGAACGCGGATTCAACTCCCAAGTGAAACTCATAAAACCGGATTAAAAGGCAAAC
>JASLLH010000120.1:0-5340 GCA_030747115.1 Arenicellales bacterium | reverse complement strand
CTGGCAGCGGGCAGTGGCCGCTACTTTGCAGTTCGCGCCGGCGGCGGACTGAAATCCCGCGCAGCGTTCAGGCCCGCAGGGTGAAAGATGGTGACCCCGGTAGCGCGCGCAAAATCCATCGCCTGGAATTACTGATACAGCGTTACGGCTACTCAGTCGGATTGCAGTAGTAGTGCTCGTCAGTCAGGCAGCGGCTGAGCCGCCACTCGATCGGCTGGCGCTCGTGACTGAAGGCAACACACTCTATTTCCATCAGCGGCCTGTCGACTTCTATGTTCAGGTGGAGTGCCTCCGTGGGTGTTGCCGCCACCGCGCGCAAGCGCTCGCGCTTGCCAACTATGGGAATGCCGAACTGCTGCTCATAGAAACGGTACACCGTATTGGGCAGATCGCGCGCCGGTATTTTCTCAAGTCCGGGAAATAATTTCTGGGGTAGGGTGAGAGTTTCGAGCATTTTGGGTTCCAGGTTAAGGTAGCGGATACGCAAGATACGAATCACTCTGTTGCCAGCCGCCAACTCCAGGGCATCGCGTTCGCTGCGGTTGGCACGGGCCCCACTCAGCCGCAGGGTCTTGCTTTCGGGGAGCTCGCGCACACCATCATCGCGGAAAAGGTGAAAAAACCCGAACGGCGTGTGTTCCGCCACAGCAGTGCCCCGCCCCTGATGGCGGGTCAACATATTCTGGGATACAAGGTCAGCTAGCGCCCGGCGGATCGTACCCTGGCTTACCCGGAATTCCTCGGCTAGTTTCAATTCGCTGGGCAGCAACTCGCCAGGCCGCCAGAAATCCTTAGCCAGTCTGCCAAGCAAAGTCTCTTTGACCTTTTCGTAAAGTGGTCGTTTTTTCATGCTCCTACCAGTTTCCCGTCAGTTCCTCCGACCCCAGGCCGGCTCACCTCGGCGCTGGGGCCGTGGCAGTGTTCCAGCCTGTCGCAACTGGGAAAAGGCTTTGACACTCACCTGCAGAGTAAGTTATAACACATTCAAGATTCTTATATAAGAATCAATCAATCACTATAGGTGAATAGATTGGGTAACCAGCCGCCGGATTTTCTCGTGCACGAGCAAGGCGACAGCGTCGGTGTCGTCGTGGTTGAGGGTATCTTCACCGGCCAGAACCTCAACGGCTGGGTGATGGATTCAGATCAAACCCTGACGGTAACTGTCAACGAAAACATACCGCTCGGCCACAAATTTGCCCTGGCCGATCTCAAGAGCGGCGATGCAATCATCAAGTATGGCCAGGATATAGGCCGCACGGTGGCCGATATCCCCAAGGGCAACCATGTGCATGTCCATAATTTGAAGACCAAGAAGTGGTGATCCGATGAGTGACCTGACCTTTTTCGGATACAGGCGCCAGAACGACCGGGTCGGGATACGCAACCACGTGGTTCTCCTGCCTCTTGATGACCTTTCCAATGCGGCCTGCGAAGCGGTTGCCAACAACATCAAGGGCACCCTGGCGCTGCCTCATCACTATGGCCGGCTGCAATTCGGTGAAGACCTGGAGCTACATTTTCGCACCCTGATCGGCACAGGCAGCAACCCTAACGTCGCTGCGGTCGTGGTCATTGGGATTGAACCGGGCTGGACGGGGCGTGTGGTGGAGGGCGTCGCGCAAACCGGTAAACCAGTGCAAGGCTTTGCCATCGAGCAGCACGGAGATATCGACACCATCGCGGCAGCCAGCCGTACAGCCAAGGATTTTCTACAGGCCGCGTCCGAACTCACCCGCGAAAAATGCCCGATTGCAGATCTTTGGGTATCACACAAATGTGGCGAATCGGATACCACCTCAGGCATGGGCGCTAACCCGACGGTCGGCAACTTTATCGACAAGACCGACGCACTGGGGGCCACCAACTGTTTCGGCGAGACCTCTGAGATCACCGGAGCCGAACACCTGTGCCGGGAGCGCGCCGCCACGAAGGAGATCGGGGACAAATGGTTTGCCACCTGGCAGGCCTACATGGACGAAGTGATCGAGCCGCACAAGACCAGTGACCTCGCCGAGAGCCAGCCGACCAAAGGCAACATCGAGGGCGGGCTGACCACGATCGAAGAAAAAGCGATGGGCAACCTGCAGAAGATCGGCAAGAACGCGAGGTACATCGACGTACTGGCGCCTGCGGAAACCCCCGAGAAAGGCCCTGGCCTGTACTACATGGACACCTCTTCAGCCGCTGCCGAGTGTGTCACGTTGCAGGCCGCGGGTGGATTTGCCGTGCACGTCTTTCCGACGGGACAAGGCAACATCATCGGCAACCCTATAGAGCCAGTAATCAAGGTGACAGCCAACCCCCGCACGGTCCGGACCATGGGCGAGCACGTGGACCTTGATGTGTCGGGCCTGCTGCGCAGGGAAATGAACCTTGATCAGGCAGGTGATGCCCTGATCGATATGGTGCTTCGCACCTGCAATGGCCGGCTGACCGCCGCTGAGGCGTTGGGCCATCGCGAATTCGTGATGACCAAACTTTATAGAAGCGCTTAACAGCCAGTGGCGATCAGTTACGAGGCGCAAAAGAGGATAGATCAAAAGCCCTTGTGTGAAGGTGCAGCCGCATTCAGCGAACTGCATGCCGGCCGGTGTGCGGCACCCAAAGTCATCTTGCGTCCCTGAACTGGGTTATTCGATCTCGAACTGGTAGAACGCTTCGTTGAGATAGGCGACGATGTCCTCTAGTTCGTGATCGTTGAGACCCGCTCCGATCTGCTCATTACAGAAGTCCACCTGACCCATCAGGCCCTCGATGGTTTTGACGCGGCGATCCTCCCGTGTGTATACGATGCTGCCGTTACCGCCAAACATGCTGTCGTGACAACTGGTGCAGCGGCTGTCGTGTAACGGCTTGCCGTCGTCGGCCTCTCCCGGCAATAGCGCCACGGCCGGCAGCGACCAGCTCAGCAAGCCGGCAAGAGTAATCGTGGTGCATAGTTTTTTCATCGGCTACCTCTCTTGAACCATCGCCGCACAGCTATTGTGCCCCATTGGCCGGAATCCGTCATGCTGCCGTCGCCCGCAACACCCGGCTCACAATGTTGCTGTGTCGGCTTCGACCTTAAGCGGCTGATCGAGCGCCTGCTCCACCAGGTTCTCGCCGGACCCTTCCCGATCGATCACCAGAAAATCCTGTGGCGCGAGCGCCAGCAGCGGGTGATGCCAGGTGCCGGGGCGAAAATTCACGCCCTGGTTCCCGAGTGCAATAAAAACCGAGATATCGCCTGGCACCACCTTAGCCGACGGTGGCGCAACGGCGACCAGGTAGGCCTGCCCCTCCAGTGGCATAAATAGTTGCGAGCCCAAGGGATGCTTTTCCATCATGCGGATTAGCAGCGGTGCCGGGTATGGTGTGGCGCGGAAAATATTCACCAGCGCGCGGCCATCATCGGCGTCTACATCTATCGCGGCCAGATCATGAAAACGGGTCGAGGTATCTCGATTGATCATCATCGCGCTGCTGTCACGCGCTTCGATCACGTCACCGAAAGGCGCAAAAGCCTGACTGGTCAATCGCTTGGGGGTAACGGCTTCCACCATGCTCGGTCAGAGTTGCGGCCGGCCGTATACCCGGAAACGGCTGATACCACCATCGGGAAAGATGTTGAGCCGCACGCAGTTAACGGCACCGAGGTCGCTCAATTCCTGCGCCGCGAAAAAATGCTGGTGGTCCATGGCGAGTTTCACGGGCGCCATCAGTTCTGGCCATTCCCCAGCCAGGCCGGCCAGTGCCTGGTCAGTGGTGTTGCCGACCAGGGCGGCCTGGATTGAGCAACGATCGGGGTAATTGCCCTTGAAGTGTGCGGTATCGACTTCCACCCTCTCAATCACCCCCGGTGCGCCGAGCCGCACCAGAATCCAGTCGTGGCCAGGCTCACGGCGCCGCCGCGTCTCCCAGCCGTCGCCCATATTGATGCCCCGCCCGGGGATCAGGATGACCCAGGGATCACCGTAGTGTGCATCGTTAAAGCCCGCAATGCGTCCGCCGTTAGCGATGGCCGACAACTCCAGCGCCTGGCCAGGGTCGGTCCGTGACCAGTCAGGCAATGGCTCGCCATAGACCCGCAGCCTGGCAACACCGCCATCGGGAAAGATATTAAGGCGCAGGTGGCTGACCGGCCCGGCATCGGCTACCGCACAGTAATGGTGGCTGTCGGGGCCAAGGTCGCTGGGCCCAAGTAACTCGCGCCAGTGCAGTTCATCAACCGGGGAGTCAAAGTCGCCGTCGGCTGCTTCCAGCGAAGCCTGCGGTGGGTAGTTGCCGGTGAAATGCCGCGTATCGATATCCACGCCGCGTACGATACCGCGCGTACCCAGGCGCACTACCACATGGTCGTGGCCGCCGCCGCGGCGGCGCCGGCTTTCCCAGCCGTCCATCCATTTGCCGTGCTCGTCGAACTTGTCAGGGATAAAGACTGGTTCGCTGTCCTGCAGCAACCGTTCCTTGGGTGCAAAAAAATCATCGCTGCTCGCAAGCGCCTCGCCGCCCAGGCGCGGTGATACCAGGTTTACCAGGTGACGGGCAAATTCGGGAATATCGGCGGCTTGGCTCATGGCTGGGATCAAGTACCTTTGGTAAAAAGTGCCTCGAGACGAAGCCGTGCAATCCGGTGTACCTGGATGAGAGCCTGGTCAAATTCTACATCTGCCTCGTTGTCGACCCGGCTCTGGAAGCACTCGAGAATTCCATCCCGGTCATAGCCGCGCACCGCGAGGATAAAGGGAAAGCCAAACTTTTGCGTGTATCGCTCGTTCAGGCGCCTGAAAGCGGCGTACTGTTCAGGCGTGCACTGGCCAAGACCCGCCGCAGCCTGCTCGGCGGTTGATTCGGAGGTCAGTTCGCCGCGCACGGCCAGGCGCCCGGCAAGATCCGGGTGTGCCTTGAGCAGGGCAAGCTGCGGCTCGTGCCCAGCCTTTTCGACCACCTCGACCATCGCCCGCGACAAGCCCTCGGCACTGTCCTCTAATGCAGTAAGTCCTGTGTCATAGACCTGCTCGGCGATCCAGGGTGAGCACTCGTAGACGCCACCAAAGGCTTTGGCGAACCCGGCCCGGTTCATCTCGCTCGGTGGAATCACGATTCCCCTTCGCCGCGGCCGGCACTCGGTACCGGGTGGCGCTGTTGCCAGTGGCGGGCAATATCGATGCGCCGGCAATACCACACGTCGGCAAAGCGCCGAGTGTGCTCAATAAAACGTGCCAGTGCGCCAAGCCGACCGGGCCGGCCCACCAGGCGGCAGTGCAGGCCCACCGACATCATGCGGGCCGTAGTTTCACCCTCGGCGTAAAGCGTATCAAAAGCGTCGCGCAGGTAGGCATAGAACTGGTCGCCCGA
>JASLLH010000011.1:0-31441 GCA_030747115.1 Arenicellales bacterium | reverse complement strand
CTCTTGTCATCTCTCACCTCGTTATGGCAGTTTAACGCCTTAATTCGGTGTCCGGTTTTTGTAGACCACTACACTCACCTCGTTATGGCAGTTTAACGCCTTAATTCGGTGTCCGGTTTTTGTAGACCACTACACTGTGCACTTGAATCACCCGAAAACGTATGTGAGAATGGAGAGGAAGTCGCTGATCGAAGAAAAAGTATTGGTTGGTAGCATGCTTTCCAATAACCAATCTAACACCCCAAGGAGGGTTTTATGAAATTTATGATCATCAATCGCTCACGTGGCGCGCGTCATGGCGCTGGCAATATCGACCACAGCAAACATGGCCAGGTCGTTATGGAAAACGCTCTTAAAAAGGGTCATATTGAGGCCTGCTACGTGCTCATCTCTGGCGGGCATATCATTATCGCTGAGTGTGAAAACACCCACGAACTGGCCAAGTTAGTACGTATTAACCCCCTGTTCAAATCATCCGACACCGAGATCATTCCGATTGAGGATGCCAGTCACTTTCTCAATGAGTATCATGACGGTCACAAACACTTTACCGGCAAGGAACACCTGCCGACCTGACCGCTCGCATCGCAATCGGAATCCCTACCGAAGCAACATTTAGACAAACTTAATAGAGTTTCCATCGGGATTCAGGAAACAACCCCCCTGCCAGAGGGGATCGGTAAACCCCGACATCTGCCCATGTCGGGGTTTTTCTTTTTCCGTCTGACAGCCGCCGACCTAAATGCGGTTTGGTTTCACGGTTGTTATCAGCCCGCGCCAATCGCAAGCCGGCAACCTTCACCATTTCGAGTCCTTCTTGTTACTTCACCCACGCTACCTGCACCAACAATCATCGATACCTGAAATACGATTAAACGATGGAAGTTCTCGTCAGGGAGTTCAACACCCGACCCTGCGTGGTACACGGACACGGCAAACATGACTACCAGTACTGGTGGGAACCAATCAAGTCGGCTTTCTTCTCAACCCCACCCAGAATCCCTACGATACCTCCCGGACTCACCATTATTACCTGCAACAACGGCCATCCCGCCATGGGTATGTTCGAGAGCAGCCTGGAGTACCTGGGCGTCCCGTATCGGGTCTTTGGGCAAGACATTAATCCATGGTTGAACAGTCGCGATAAGCCGACAGTACTGGCTAGTGCCCTGGCTTTGGTCGATACCCCGTACGTCCTCTATGCTGATTCACGGGATGCTATTCTCATTGGAGACCCTGCCAAGGCCCTGGACCGCTATGAGCATCAGTTCTCCTGCGATATTCTTTTTGGCGCTGACCGAATCAACTGGCCGCCAGAGCGGGAATTTGCGCGATTCGAGGAACCACTGGCACGACAAGCCCATAGTGAGTTCAGGTACCTAAATGGCGGACTATGGATTGGAAGAACCGCCTATTGTGCCGAGTTTTTTTCCCGTGCGGCAACCGTTGCACCAGTAGAATCTGCGGTTGAGTCCGAACAGGGCATATTGAAAAAGCTCTTTCCCGAATGTTACCCGCATGTTCAACTGGACTATCATTGCGAGATCTTTCTCAATACCGGATTCTTGTTATCCCACGATGCACTGGAGATATTGCCTTGAAATTCTTGATCATGTTCCGTCCAAGAGATAAACACACCGAGTCCCAGATCGACCGCGAAAAACTTCGACAAAGTAACGAACTGCTGCAGATCTACAAGGACGAAGGCATAATTGAAGATGTCTACACAATTGAGGGCGGTGGATCTGCTTTCATTATCAACGCACCGACCCGTGAACTGCTCGAACAAGGCCTTGCCAATCACCCAATAGCGGCTATCACCCACTGTGATATTTTCGAGATAGAAAAAAAGCAGACCTAGTCGGGAAGTCCGTCTTCACGCTTGGGCGCTGAGCCGTCCTTTGATCCCCGGCCCAGCATCAGCAGCCCAAGGTCAAACAGAATATCCAGTGACAATGCCGGTACCGTATCCCAGGGACCTTCGCCTGCGATCACCTCGACATCGGATTTTTGGCCGCGCTGCATCTCATCCACCAGAAAATCCGTTCCTGATCTTTCACTGATCGGAATAATTCCCGCAGTGCGGAATTTTTCAAGCGCGCGCTCTGAAGCCATGCCCGCACCAGCCCAGGGGCCCCAGCATATGCTGATCACCCGTGCTTGCGGGAATTTTTCACGCCAACGCCAGGCAAATCGGTTAAGAGTCTCATTAGCAGCCGCGTAGTCACCTTGCCCCGCATTCCCAAAGCGGCCAGCGGTTGACGAAAACAGTAACAGTAACTTGAGACTCTTCGGATCCAGATACCGTTCGATCAGGTAGGCTGAGTCAACCTTGGTGTCGAATACCCGGTTGAACGAAGCCATATCCTTGTGCTCCAGATAGGCGTCTTCAATAAGGCCCGCTCCGTGTACCAAAGCATCAATCGGCCCATATCGAAAGTTTGTAAACTCAAAAAAACGCTCCATTGCACTTTCGTTGCGGACATCAACCTGGTGGTATTCAACCTTCGCCCCTTTGTGCTCGAGCTCTTCAATCGTCTGGCTGATCTGTCTCCCGCGTACCACACCGCGCACCTGTTGCTCTATCTCAGCCGGTGTGACTGAATCCCCCTGTTGCAGACCTTTGGCCAGAAACATGGCGCGCAAGGCCTCCGGCGAATCACAGCGCAATACGTCTTCAGGCTCCGGGTCCGGGGGCATTGGTGACATTCCCAGAAGCAATACCGTCATGCCGGGGCAGGCAAACCTCTTGACGGCCTGGGCGGTGATCCCGCGGGCCCCGCCCGTCACCACCACCGTCCAGGTAGGTCCGGGCAAAGCGCCATCGACCAGCGTGTGCGAAGGCAAAGGTCCGGGGATCGCACGGTATGCAAGACGCTGGCCCCCAACATAGCCGACTTCGGTGTGCCCAGCCGGCACTGATAACTCAGACAAAAGCCGACTGGCAGTCGTTTGCGCGTCGACATGGTCAAAATCCACTGCTCGTACGGCAATCTCAGGACATTCGTATCTCAGGGACTTCAATAGTCCTACTGCACCACCGGCAACGGGCAATCCGGACACGGGGCTTGCACCGCGGCCAAAATCACCACCAAGCGTCGACGCGGAGATCACTCGGGACCGTTGGTGTGCCGGCCGTCTCAGGTCCGCTACGCAGGATGTCAGAATAACGGCGAGACTCTTCAGTTGCACTGCTGTCTCCTCTCGCCACATCGACAACCCGGAAGGCATATCAAACGCGCCCAATCCGGCCAGATGGACCACGCCGCGAACTGGTCCGTGCTGGCTCCGCAGCGCCGAAATCTGCTCATTGATCTTAGCCTCGTCTGAAAGAGAGTCCCTGGCAATCAGTCCAATCTTGCTGCCTGCCTTGCGCATCAACCCCACAAGCTTGCGAGCAATTCCAGAACTGTCTTCCGTAACCAAATACAAGCCCGTCAACGTATTGACATCCGTACCGCGACTGACCGAAGAGGCTGCGAGCTCTTCGGGCATTCCCCTGATTAAGTAGCGCGGACAGAATTCCACCGGGTCAGAATCTGGCGACATGTTGGCAGCACCCCTGTCTACGCCATCCGCCTCTGCAGTAACCGGTGAGGCTGCTGCTGGAATATCGGCTGCTTCGCGTAATTCACCCGCTGCGTCCTGCAGTTGTTCGGCGAGTTGAGCGATGGTCTTCAGCCGAATCAACTCGTCGATTCGCCGACGCAGCTCTTCCGAGGCAGTATCGGGTAGCAGTTTCAGTGCCGATTCGATCACCTCTACCCGTTTTATCGAGTCCACACCAAGTTCGGCCTCAAGATCCTGATCCGGATTCAGCATGTCTTCGGGATAGCCGGTGATCTCGCTGACCAGACCAGTCAGAATCTGGTGCATGTTAATGGCTGGCGCCGTTACATTGGCAGTATCCGCCTCTGCAGTAACCGGTGAGGCTGCTGCTGGAATATCGGCGACCGCACTCGCGACATCAGCGTCCGGTATTTCGGTTTCCTCGGCAGAGGCGACTGCCGAAGCCGGCCGCGAAACCATTGGATCAGCATCGCTGACCCTGGAAATCCCGCGAGACAATTCACCAGAAATCTCATCGGGTCCCGGTAGCGAATTACCCCCGGCCGTGAGTGCACCATCCCCCAAAAACGCGCTCATTACCGATTCCTGTACAGCGAGGAACTGACGCATGGTCTCGTGGTACTCCCGGTAGATCTCCGTTAGACCTGCGCTGTCATCGGAATTTCTCCCGTTCTGGTTCATCGCTTGCGCATGAGGTTTCGCGCTGGCAACCCGCTCATCCGGCTCTTGCTTAACTACCGGCTCCTGATCAACGATGGTCGAGTGTGACGACGCTGCGCTATCGGCGGTGAGAAATGGCGCCGTCCCGTATTGGCCACGTGTTTGATCACCACGACGACAGAATGCCCCATTGAGGTACCAACAGAAGTTCGGATCGATTTCTTCAGTGCGGTCAACCAGGTCAACGAGCGCGGGCGATCGATCGCGATACAGGGCAACGACATTATCCAGAAAACCATGGGCCGCCAATTTTCCGACGGTCAGGAGAAATCCCTGCATACCTTCTATATCGCCCTCAACCGATATCGCCGTATGGTCACGGCCCTGCAGAATCTGGCCAGTTAGCCCGGTCAGGGAACGGCCTGGACCGACCTCAACGAATACCCTCGCACCATCGGCATACATCTGCTCTATCTGTTCGGCAAACTGCACCGGCCGCAAAAGATGTTCGCTGAGTTGACTCCGGATTCTGGCAGGGTCAGTGGGATAAGGCGCTCCATCGTGGTTCGCATAAACCGGTATTGCCGGCGATGAGATCTCGGTCAACTGAATAGCATCGCTCAGCGGCCTTGCCGCCGCTTTCATAAGGTGTGAGTGAAAGGCCCCGCCTACCGGCAGCCGGACTGCCCGAATGCCCTGCTGATCAAGAAGTTCGATAGCCTGGTCAACTGTGCTCGCATCGCCGGAAACAACCACCTGCTCGGGGCCATTATCATTGGCCAACACCAGGCCCGGGACCTGCTTCAGCACTGAATCAAGTTGATCGGCTGAGGCAAAAACCGCAGCCATAGTTCCCGAATCGCCATCGTCGCGTCTACAGTTGGCCATCGCCTGACCCCGGCTTACAGAAAGATCAAACAGATCCTTCACGGCCAATACGCCGGCTGAAGCCAGTGCCGGGTACTCGCCATAAGAGTGGCCTGCAACCATGTCAGATCGCAGTCCCAGACGCTGCAACAATCTGAAATAGGCAAACTCTATGACGCCCAATGCCGGCTGCGCGATCTCGGTACGTTTGAGCGCATCAGCGGCACTCCGTTGATCCTGATCGGACCAAAGGGATGGCGGGAATACAAATCTGGATATCTTTTCGCCAAGTACCGACTGACTCGATACATCAGCAATTTCGAGCAGCGCCCGAAATTCCTCAAAGTACACAGCCGGACCCCCGGCCATTCCTGGATACTGCGACCCCTGCCCGGGAAACAGGCAAGCTACCTTGGCTGAATTCGATACACCCTCGACAATATATGCATTGGTCGGCAACGAGACCGGCCCATCATCGGTTAATGCCAAAGCCGCACTCTCAAGGTCTTTTCCCAGATCTGTTATGGATGGTGCAACAATTGCCAGCATCACACCCTGCTCTGACTGGCGTCGGGCCTGCTTGTCGAAATCTGTCGCAAGGGTATAGGACAGGTCACGCGGATTCAGGTCTGGTTTCAACCTGATCAGTTCGGCCAGATTCCGGCAGGTTGCGACCGCAGCAGAGCGATCGCGTGCAGCAACAAGATACAGTTCTGATGTCCATTGGCCGGCGCCATATTCCGCAGGCCTGCCGGACCGTTCAGCCGGATATTCCTCCAGCACAGCATGGGCATTCGTCCCGCCAAAGCCAAAGGCAGAGACTCCGGCACGACGGCAAACTGATGAGGATAACCATGGCCTTGCGGCATGGGGCAAATAGGCGGGGGATTCCGCTCTTTTGAAAACATCTATCGGCTGATCGATACCAGCGTGAGGCGGCAGGGTCCGGTGATAGAGGGCGAGTGATGCCTTAATCAGCCCGACCATGCCAGCCGCGTTCTTGGTGTGCCCGGTAAGGCTCTTTACCGAACCGACCGCACAATCCGACTGCTGGACAGCATCCCTATCCAGCAGCGTAAACAGGGTCTCGGCTTCGGCCTTGTCGCCTACCGGTGTTCCCGTACCATGGGCCTCATAAAGGCCAATCGACGACATCTCGAATCCGGCCTGCGCGTAGGCCCGGCTAAGTGCCCGCATCTGACCCGCCGGTTGGGGCGCCGTCATACCCAGTCCCTTGCCGTCACTGGAAGTACCTATCCCCTTGATCACCGAATAGATCCGATCACCGTCTCTCTCCGCATCGACAAGGCGTTTTAAAACGATAAAGGTGATGGCCTCACCCATAACTGTCCCATCGGCCCCCTGGCCAAAAGGTTGCAACTTCCCGGTGGGCGACAGGGCCCGGGTATTGCTGAACCCAAGAAACTGAAACGGTACCTGCCCCACATCAATCGCGCCGGCCAGAGCCATGTTGGCAGTGCCGTCAACCAGCTCACTGACCCCCATGGCAACAGACATCAGGCCCGATGCACAGGCCGCGTCAAGAGTCACATTAGTCCCACCCAGATCGAAACGGTTGGCCACGCGACCTGCCGAGATATTGGTCAATACGCCGGCAAACGCGTCCTCGCTCCACTCCGGTAGACGGTCCCAAGCCTCACTGTCCGGTTCAATCAGATTCAGATGTGCGCGGGCAATGAGCGAATCGCCGAGCAGGCCGCCGCCGTCGGCCGAGCCAACGATCACAGATGTGTTTTCCCGGTCGAATTCACCATCTTCATATCCCGCATCGATCAGTGCACGGCGCGCCACTTCCAGAGACAACAACTGGGGTACACCGATATGCGGCATCACCTTTGGGGGGATACCATACCGTCTTGGATCGAATGCAATCTCGGGGAAAAAACCTCCCCACTTTGAAAGCGCGGAATCTTTTGCGGACCCCTCCTCCTCATAAAACAATCGCCAATCCCACCGGTCTTGCGGCACTTCGATGATGGCCGAATGACGATCCAGAATATTCCGCCAGAACACGTCATGATGACTCGCACCCGGCACCAGAGCTGCCATGCCAATAACTGCGATATCGGCGGGCGGTCGTTGGGTCACCGGGCTGGATACAACCGGCTGCTTCTCTTTGAATCGGGCGGCAGCATCCTGCGACCCCATTGCCACTGACTCGTGCAGCGCGTTCATAGAAGTGACGCTATGGCAACAGGCAGCTGCCTCCCCGACCATGTACATCCCTTCCTGACGCTGGATATCTTCAGTAACCGCGCGCCAGTGTCCTTGTGCATCTCGCTGTTCACCCTTGGTGGCGATCCGCGAACGGCCGAGTCCAAACAGGTCCAGCTCGTCCCCCAACTGGTCGCCCGAGACACCCTCGCTGATCAACCTGGATCGGAAATGTCCAAACTGCTCTGCCATCGGTGTCTTCGCGACCCGGTAAACATGACCGGGTCGACTCTCCAGAAGTGCCGTCTCGGTACACTCCGTAATAACACGCTGACATTCAGCAACTACTGCGCCGGAATCAACGGCCTCACGGGTCATCAGGTAGGCACTGCCCATGAGCACCCCTGTGCATATACCGCGCTGGGCAAGGGGCGTGGCCAGGGTTGCCGCGCCGGCAGCCGAGCATCGATCATGAATTCCGCCAGCAAACAACACGTGGATATCACCCGCATCGGAACCTGAGACCTGGCCCAGCAGTACATCGCCAAGTTGTTCCCATAACTGCAGGGACCCAAAACGGCCTACGTGGCCGCCGCATTCACGTCCTTCAAAAACAAAGCGGCGTGACCCGGCGTCAAGAAAACGCTCCAACAAGCCGGCCGTCGGCACATGCAGATAGGCTCTTATAGCCTGATTTTCGAACTCCTGGGCCTGATCCGGCCGCCCGCCGGAGATGATCACATAATCTGGTCGGGCCGAAAGAATTTCAGAGATCTGTGCGTCTCTTATATCCCGGGGAGCAAAAGCCAACACTCCGATACCCCATGGCCGCCCGCCCATCAAGGCGGCAGTCGCAGTAAACAAAGACCTCGAATCCTCCCCCGACATGAGGCCGAGGGCCAGCATCGGCAGGGCTCCCGCTTCCGCGACTGCAGCAGCAAACGCCGGCACGTCCGAGACCCGGGTCATCGGCCCCTGCACCAAAGGAAACCGTGTTCCGTGACTTTGGGCCAATGCTGAACCGGGTGCAAAAGGATCCAGCAGCGGTCCGGTTTCAGTCAGCGGCTGAACACGCCCGCTCTGTATCGCTCCAACCAGTCGACCCGTTGACAGGTATCGCTTCGCCAGGTCAATCTGGAATGGCGTCACCGGTTCAAGGTTGCCGCCCTCGTACCCGACAACCGCGCACTGGCTGGCCCCGTCAACTCCCTGTTCCCGCTGCGGCTTAAAGAACCGGGGTGCTTCGGGCATCCCGACAAGCGCACCGTCGAGGACTGCTCCCGCAATTCCCATCGCCGCTAATGCCTGGGTCGCGCGTGGCCCCAGACCGCCGTGGATAAAGACCGGCTGATCTGTAAGTGCCAATGCCCGTTGCGCTGCCACAAATGCACTAACGTCGCTATCTGACTCGGTCACCTCGTTGCCGGCCACGACCCAGCCGCTGACCCGCCCGGTATCAGCCAGGGGATGTTTCACATAGCTTTGCAGATCCGGGGCCGACTCAGGCTGCAATAGCAGCACTCGGCCAGGGCAGTTGATCAGCTCCTTGCAGTCTTCCAACGGTGTTCCAGCCGGCAACTGCACCAAAAGAACGTGTTTCACTTCCTCCGAGGGCTTGGGTACTGAGAGACCACGGGTATCGGACCAATGCATGGCAAGGCCGGGCAGACCGGTTGCCCCCGTGGTCCTTTCAACCAGACGTTCGAATATGTCGGTGACCAGTTTCAGAGGCAGTCTTTCCCGTCGGGTATCCAGCAGGCCCCACCCCCCGGACCTCACCGAAGCCACCGCGACCCCCAAAGATTCCCCAACCGCTGGAGAAAGGGTCACGCACCGAATGCCTGCTTCTTCACTCAACTTCATTGCTACATTACTACCGACACTACCTGCCTAAACTACCCACTTAGCCTGATCACCGGGCCGGCTCACATCACCTTTGGTTCAAGATCCAGTTGATCGTCATAGTGCTCGATCACGTACGTGCTAATCTCGCGTGGCGTCAGTTCCCGGGCATACTCGCCCTCAGGCATCAGCAACGCTTCATAACGGATGCGCCGGCCAAGATACACATCGATTGCAGCTAGCAGATTCATGGTATCAACCGACGATAGTCCAAGCTCCCCCCCAAGGCAAGTATCCAGAGAGACAGTCGCCATCAGCCCCATGTCTTCAGCGACCTCTTCAAGGTAGTCAAGAATCATCGTTTCAATCGATTTTGGATCCGGGTTTTGCATATCAGCAGTTCTTCTTTGAGACGTGTACCCCATTTACCTGCGCCGCTAACTGGCTGTCATCATAACCCTGTCGCTGATGACCAGTATTGCAGCAATATCGTCATTCTCAGTTACCGTCTGCACCGGGGGGATCGGCCCAAACTCAGGATCGCAAACATACCGGGCACGGTATAGGCCTTCTCCTTCGGTGAGTTCAAGATCGGCAGGCGCAACACGGAGATCATGCTCCGCCTCGAACCAGTCACGCAGGACGTCTTTGGCTGCAATCCGCCCCAGCAACCACGATTCACGGCGGTCCTTGGTTTGTCCTGGGATTGACGCAAAGTGGGCCCGCTCATCTCTACTCAGGCAGGTATGAGCCAACACCCTGAGCCAGATCGCCCCGCTCTGGGAGAAATAGCGCTCCGGGAAGCGCTTCACGGTCCTGTGATACCGCGACGAGCCCGGCGCAAGACCTTCTTTACGGATAGTAAGCCGCTTGCCTCCACCTGGCCAGCTAACGGCGGCGTAATAGTCGTTCGGGAAGTCAAAAAATCGGCTTACCATGCCCCGAACCCGGGCAACAATTATTCCTTCGGGGTCGGTAAAATCGAAATCCGCCCGGATATCTTCACCTTTGCGACTACAGTAAGCGATGCACTGCAGCGTTTGCCCCGGCGCAGGTGGTGGACACAACCATTCCATGGATGCCACCCTGGAGGGATAACTGCCAAAGGCAACTGCACCCTGCTCCAGCAACCAAACAGCGGCCATCTGCCCGGTGCTGTCCATGAGGCAGGGCCATGTCTGGGAGACCTGCTGACCGTCCTTACCATCATTCCCACCAAAAGCGGAAGACGCCAAGGTCATACTCAGCTTGGAATCACTTATATAGGCATGATCCTTCAACACCTGAAACGCCGGCCCATGAAACAGACAGTACCGATACAACTCATCAACATTAAAAAGGGGTGTACTAGAGGGTGCCATCGGCGCCACTTTCGGATGCAAAGGTTTGGCACCGCCAAAACGCCGCGCCACGCGAATCTGCGCGGTTATAGCAGGACGGTTCGACTCCTGATGGGTGACGCCTCCAGCCGTCGCATAAAGCTGGCACTCAAAAACCCTTTCCTGTGGCTGTAGTTCAACTACCTTTTGCCGATTCTTTTGCTCACGGACAACCACCGTGATACGCAACTGACCGGTGTCGGCCGTAATCCATTGCAGGCTGTTGATGTTTTCTGCAGAGATCGTCCGGTAGTGGGCTCCGGCAACTTCGATCGCTGAGCGCGCCATGAATTCCACCGATACTGTGAAGGGGAGTACCGGCAGCGGCCTGAGTTCAGGTTGTTTCTCGGATACCACCCTACCAAAACAGTGATCCCGCAGAAAGTGGTGCTTAGTAGAGTCGAGACTCCACTCAACTGTTGTTTGTCCCCCACTTTGCTGCGACCTTGTGGGTGCTTCCGGGCCGTTCTGCAACGCTGGTTCCCGCCGATCAGTTTTATCCGACGAATGCCTTACGGCCGCGCTTTGCGTTCGCCCGCCCGCTGTTTGTCTGAATCTCAGCATTAGGCGCTGCTGTTGATCAAGAAACTCACGCATAAGAGAGAAATGCGCTCTCAGTTCCTCTATTCGCGGCATCCCTGGTTGTGCTTCACTGGGTTGCGGCAACGTCTCCGGTAAAGACGAAGATGGGCCCAGCCTTTTTCTCAAGCCATCAGGTCGCACCTGCGCACCCCGAAGAAAAAACTGCGCTATCAGGCTCTGCAATTGGCGGACCGAATCAACGCCTTGTTTATCTGTCGCTACGGCAAGCGTTCGGCTTCGGCCGATTGTGTCCATGGCGAATCCCGTCAACATGGCACCGGGGCCCACCTCAACAAAAGAACACACCCCTTCTCGGGCCAGTCGAGTGAGCACTTCGTGAAATCTAACGGTCTGGGTCCACTGATGCCCTGCCTGCTCATGGATCAGTTCTGCTTGATCCACCGAGAAAAAGTCGAGCAAACTTCCCGATAGAAGAGGGATATCACCAGGCACCACTTCATGATCTGCAAACGCCATGCGCAATTGTTTAGCCTGTTTGGAATACCAAGGCGTATGCAATGGCTCCATATAGGGCAGCGGCATCGTCACAACGCCGGCTTCGCGGCTCAATTGCTCGGCTGCCGTATTGATCGCACGCGGCTTTCCATAAAGAATGGCATTATGTGCACTGTTATCAAACTGCACGGACAGTGTGTCTGACCATTCGGCCAGCACCCTTGGCAACACGCGACGAAACTCACCATTGACCGCGATCCGTTGGAACGCTTTTTGCGTATTGATGTCATCGGACCAAAGTGCGTAATCTCCAAACCGCTGGAGTATCGAAAGTAGATTCTCCTGATCGGTCCACTTGATGTACCCTCCGCAGATCAGCGCCGCTAGTTCCCCAACGCTGTAACCCGCCGCTACATCACAGCACACACCGATATCCTTCAGCAGACCTTGAAGCAGCACGCTCGAAAGTAAACATGCCGGAATTCCCCGGATCTGCTCCTGGGGCCTTAGGGATAAAGACGCTTCAACACGGTCAGCGTCATTGTCGTTGGCGGATGGCCCGCCCGAGGGTGTCATCCGGCTACTGACAAGAATCTCCAACTCCTCAAAGAGCCCGTCAAAGCCGGGGATTCGGCAGCGCAGACCCTTCAGCATGCCGGGATACTGCGAACCGAACCCCGGGAACAGAAATGCAATTTTGCCAATACCGCCGAGCTGCTCAAGGTCACCGAAATAGATTCCTGAGGGCGTCTGAAAACTCGCTGGTACATTGGTATCGCTACTGAGCCGCTCCTTGACTTGCGAGATCTTTACAGCCAAATCGTCGGCGGAATCGGCAATTATCCCGGCGCGGATCGGTTTTCTACCGGCCTCAATAACCGTGATATCGCTGGCCTGATTCTGCGCGAAATCCGCCTTTGTCAACTTTGAGAGCGAGTGCAGCAGATCAACCCGGTCAACGCCGAAGGAGAGGAAAAGACGGGAGGAACTGGGACCGGGCACTTACAGAATTATCCTGATGCCTGGCTTTGACCGTGGATGGCTACATTACGGTCACAAAATACGTCGGACTTCAACTGCTGGTACATCCTCTACTGCGAATCTCGTAGCACTTCAAACAGACAAAAATACTACCACAGCCGATGAACTACTTTTCTTTTCTGCGACAATACCGGCCATGGAATCCGATCAAAAAATCTGGAGCCTGTCCCGTAACAGCAAAGACTCTTTGCTCAAAGCACTGCAACTGAGGGATTTCCGCCTAACGGATCAGACGGGCCATCTGGATTACCGGATAGCAATACTGGCAAAGCCCGATGATGAATTGCCCGATCGCTGTGATCAGGCAATTTCCCTGATTCGTGAAACCAGTCTCGATCAACTGAATGTGGGCAACCGGATCTTCTTTGGTCACTGCCCGGGATCATGTCGCCACGGCAAACTCGCCCTCGTTTTCCCTGGCTACGGGGCACATTATGACGACATGTTTTCGGATCTCTATCACACCTTCCCCCTGGTTAAAGACTGGTTCGGTAACCTATCCCCGGCACACCGGAAAGCCTTTCAGGCCAACCCATTTCTTTTCGGAAACAAGAGTCAGTCCAAGACTCCCCCAACGAGCGGGGAACTGGTAACGGCGATTCTGGTAATGAATCTCGCCATGTCAAAACTGATTAAGGCGCTGGGTATTTGCGGTGACTGCGCGGTGGGGCACAGTCATGGCGAAAACGCCGCGCTGGCTGCAGCAGGGATGCTGGTAGACCCTGGGGCTCTTTTTGACACCGTTCGCCAAGTGATTGCCCAGGCTGCCGGACGCACAGCACCACGACAAATGCTCGCGATGCGCTCGATACCAGGACTCGATCTAAAGCCGCCGTTACACCTGGCCCTTGATAATTGCCCATCCCAGATCATAGCCAGCGGTCCTGCTGAAGCTATTGCTGGACAGGAGCAGCAGCTCAAGGATGCCGGGGAGTTGTGTTTTCGCCTCGATCAGGTTACAGAGCCGGTACACACTCCTGACTTCCCACTCCTCATAGACGCGCTGACAACGCTGTACCGTCCAATCGAAACACACACACCGGCGTTCCCAGTCTATTGCTGCCAGACAACGCGACCATTTCCTGATCAACACAAACCGGTGGTTGATCTGCTTGCGCGTCAGTGGCGTGAACCGGTTCGCTTTCGCGAGACCATCAAGGCAATGTACCAGGATGGCGTGCGCACATTCCTTGAGGTGGGGCCCGCAGGCAGGCTGAGCGGATTCATCAGGGACACACTGCGTGGCAGCGATGCCGTTACTCTGGCAACCGACCTCGAAAAGCAGGCAGCGAAGAGTCAGATTCAACTCGTCGTCGGCCGGCTTTTCAGCATGGGTTACCCGGTGAATCCCAGTCATGCCATGCTGGCCCCAGGCAGCACAGATGCTGATGCGCCGTGCACAAACGGCACAGAAAAGTTATCCGTCGCGAAAAAACCGGCCAACGGATCGGATCTCCAAAACGAGATCGTGCATCTGGTTGGCGAATTACTGCAGATTTCTGCCCCCAACCTGATCGACCCCGACCAGGGCTTTTTTACCCTCGGTCTGAGTTCTGTTGATGTCGTCTCCCTGGCTGATCGTCTTTCTGAGCGGTTGGGGGAAACAATCGCGCCCATTGCCGCTTTTGACCACCCGACACCGCGCTTGCTGGCGCGATTTCTCGGTAACCCAAATGGCTCCCGAACAGCAGATTCACCAGAACCGTTCATAGCCATCAGGTCCGATGATGCTGTTGCCATCATCGGTATGGCCTGCCGCTTTCCCGGGGGTGCCGGTACGCCAAACCAGTTCTGGGATCTGCTCTCACAGGGTGTTGATGCAATCGCTCCAGCCCCTACCGACCGCTGGGACAGCCGCCGCTATCACAGTGCACCACAACACGACGCGGCATATCACGGGGGATTCTTGAGCGATGTCAAAACCTTTGATGCGGCGTTTTTTAATCTGGCACCACGTGAGGCCATAACGCTCGATCCGCAACAACGACTGCTGCTGGAAGTGACCTGGGAGGCGCTCGAAAACGCCTGCATCCCACCATCTCAACTCAATGGGAGTCCAACAGGGGTGTTTGTCGGCATCAGCAGCCGGGATTATGCCGAGCGCCTGAGTCCTGCCGAACGCATCCGCCAGACGGGGTACATGGCAACCGGCAATGCACCCAGCGCTGCCGCGGGACGGATCTCCCATTTCCTCGGTACGACAGGACCGAGTCTCGCCGTTGATACTGCCTGCTCATCCTCCCTGGTTGCGGTTGATCTTGCGTGCCGGTCACTTGCAGACGGCGACAGTCGGCTCGCCATTGCCGGGGGCGTCAATCTGATTCTCTCTCCCGAGCTGACGACTTACCTGGCATCGGCCAATGCACTGGCCGCGGATAGTCGCTGCAAAACCTTCGATGCTCGCGCCGACGGCTATGTGCGCTCTGAAGGCTGTGGCATGCTGATACTGAAGAATCTCAGTGAAGCCGTGAACCAAGGTGACCCGATACTCGCAGTCATCCGCGGTACTGCCACCAGTCACACCGGCCACTCCAGCGGGCTCACTGTGCCAAACAGTCGCTCCCAGGAAAAACTGATCCGCCTTGCGCTGTCGCGATCTAGTCTGGCGACAGAAGATATCGGCTATGTTGAAGCCCATGGGACTGGAACTCAGCTTGGAGACCCCATCGAACTCAATGGGCTGGCGGCGGTCTTTTCCAATCTGACTTCACTGCCGATCGCATCTGTCAAGACGAATATCGGACACCTTGAAGCCGCGGCCGGTGTGGCCGGTCTGATAAAACTGGTACTTCAACTGCAGCACGGTCAGATTGCACCCCACCTGCATCTCGACACCCCCAACCCGGCGCTGGACTGGGATCAGACCCCGTTTACGGTTCCCCGAGAACTTGTGCCATGGCCTGAGCGTGGAGGCACGCGCGCCGGTGCCGTCAGCTCCTTTGGCATCAGCGGGACCAACGCCCACGTTGTCGTTTCCCAAGCGCCGAAACCGGCCCGCGACACCTTCCTGAAAGATCTCGACCCGCATCATATTCTGACCCTCAGTGCTCGCGATGGCGCAGCGTTGAGCACACTGGCCAAACACTATCAGAGAACCCTTGCAGAACTACCGGATAGCCGCCTGGCCGACTTTTGCTACACAAGCAATGTCGGCCGGCAACATTTCCCACAGCGTATCTCGGTTACCGGCCGGACGGCTCGGGAGATGGCCGATTTATTAGCCGACTCGAGTTTCAGTACAGCTGACCCGTTTATGGGCTGCGTTTTTCTTTTTTCCGGACAAGGCACACAGTATCCCGGCATGGGCCGTGATCTTTATCGCACTGAACCGGTTTTTCGCAACACCTTTGACCAGTGTGCGCAGTACTTTGAGCCAGACCTGAAACAACCACTGCACAAAGCCGTATTTGACCGGGACTTTGACGAACTGGATCAGACCGGCTATAGCCAGCCGGCCATCTTTTCTCTGCAGATGGGTCTGAGCGCATTGTGGGCTGACTGGGGCATAGAAGCTGCCGCAGTTATTGGCCATAGCATCGGCGAATACGCGGCTGCCGTCACTGCAAAAGTACTTAGCTTAACGGATGCGGCCAGAGTGGTCGGTGCCCGGGCCAGATTGATGCAGTCCCTTCCCCGCACCGGAACTGATCGCGGAGCCATGCTTGCGCTTCGCATGAGCGAAGCCGCAGCCAATCAACTGCTTCTGGAAACCTCTGTCGAACTTTCGCTCGCTGCGGTAAATGGGCCCGAGAGTATTGTCCTTTCTGGCCGGAAAACCGCGGTTGACAAGATGCAAACGCTGGCGACCCGACGTGGAATTGACTGCCAGATGCTGTCGGTATCCCACGCCTTTCATTCATACCTGATGACGCCTGTTCTTGACGAATTCGGCGACGTTCTCCAATCGGTCAATCTGCAATTGCCCGCAATACCGTTCGCTTCTACCATGAGTGGGAGAATAGAGGACGAAGCGCTGCTCAACCCCGCTTTCTGGACGAAACAAATCAGCGCGACTGTCCGCTTTGCAGATGGCCTTACCGCGGTTAAAGAGACGAACCTCAACTGTCATCTGGAAATCGGACCTGGGATCACCCTTACCGCCCTGAGTCAGGAGATGATTCCATCGCCGGGCATCCGCCGGCTGTCCTCGTTGCACCCGAAGCGAGACGCCTGCCAGCAAATACGTCGGACCCTCGCTGCGCTATACGCCGATAGGGCGCCGGTGGACTGGAATGCTTTCCACCGCGGGAGGACCAGGCAGCGGTTGACCCTGCCCAATTATCCCTTCCAACGGCAAACCTTCTGGATCGATGATCATGACAAGGGTAAGACGGACACCCAGCGCACAAATTGGACAGAACCAGAAGCAGGCCAGGCAACACCTACTCTGGAGGCGGCGGTCTCAACACAGACCGACCCCGACCCGCTGCGTGCCACCCTTTACGATGATCCCGAGGCCTTGTCGGCTCATCTTCATGAGCAGGTCTGTTTCACTATTGGCCTGGCCAAAGACGCGTCATTCGATCCAGCCTCGTCTTTCGCCGAACTCGGGATGGATTCGATGATGGCGGCCATGCTGGCGTATCAGGTCGGCAATGCACTGGATGTATCACTGGCGGTTCCTGCAGTGGCGCGCTGTCAGTCCTTCAGCGACTTTGTCTCAATGGTCAGTCAAGCACTAAGGGGAATATCCGAAAAGACACTGGCCGGCAGGAACAACCTTGACTCCGACGGACCCACGGAACTATCTGAAGGGCAACGGGCATTGTGGTACCTGTGGCGCCTCGCTCCTGAAAGCACGGCCTACAACCAGTCGCTGCCTATCGTATTTTCTGAAGACCCGGGCGCCGAGAAACTGTCAGCAGCCTGGCGCATGCTGATCCGGAGACACGAGATGCTGCGATGCTGTTTCCCGATCCTTGACGGCGAACCCGTTGCAAAAATTATGCCGGAAGACAGTGACATCGACTACCAGACCATTGAGATTGGCGGACACCCCGATGAAATCTCCGGTCAGCTTGCTGAACATCACGACCAGCCCTTCGATATTGCATCAACACCGCCCGTGCGGGTCCGATCTTTTCATGGTCATCAGGGCGTCACCTTCCTGATTACCATGCACCACATCATTTGTGACGGCTGGTCGCTGGAAATTCTGTACCGGGAACTTACCCAACTGCTCAGCGGACAAACCCTGGGTGCAGATATGAATCGGTACCGGGATTATGTTGCCTGGGAGAGCGCGATGTTATCCGGACCCGCCGGAGACGCCCTGGCAGGGTACTGGCGCAAGACCCTTTACCCACCGCTGCCGATAACTGAACTGCCAACAGACTTTGTGCGCCCCGCTCTTCAGACATATGCCGGAGCACTGCATACGAGAGAACTTGAACCTGCACTCATGCTTGGCCTCAAGGGTCTCGCACGAACCCATCACACGACCCTCTTTACCGTGACCCTGGCGGGGTGGTTCCTCCTCCTGTACCGGTACGGCGGTCTTGATGATCTGCTGGTTTCAACCCCCACGGCTGGCCGCTCACAGTCAGGCCAGACCGGGATCGTTGGCTATTTTGTGAATCCGGTGCTCATCCGTGCTGGAATTGATCCGGCCTGCAGCGTGACCGAATTTCTTGAGTTGATCCGTGATCGTTCGCAAGAGGCCGTGGGGCACGCTGATTATCCCTTTCCGATGCTTGCCCAGCTCGTCAACCCTGTTCGTGACCCGGGTCGGTCACCTATGACAGACATCTCATTCAACTATGTCGCTGATCTGGAAACAATACGGCCTGATACCGCAATCGAATGCGCTATCTTCGACATCCCGCAAGCGGCTGGCAAGTTTGACCTCACGGCAAACATTATTGAACATCCCAATAACCCCAGAGTGTCACTTGGATACAACCGGGATCTGTTCCGACCGCAGACCATTGCGCAGATGGCAATTGATCTCGAAGCCATCCTCAGCGAATTCATCAAAAGCCCCGAACAGGCTCTTGGCACTTTGCCGCTCTCTGGAACCAGCGGGCAGCCTTTGTCGACCCCACCGATATCCGAGCCCGGGCGGGCGCCTACAGTCATTCAGTTGCTGCACCAGCAGGCACAGAAGACGCCTGGACTGCCTGCTGTGTACGCATCAGATCAATCTCTGACTTATCAGGAACTCGACCGCAAATCCGATGCGCTGGCATCGGTCCTGCGCCAAGATCACCCCGATCCGACATCAGCAATCGCCCTGATCGCCCCGCGCAACGCAGCAGCTGTCATTGCCCTTTTCGGTATCCTGAAAGCAGGGGCGCCCTATCTCGCAATAGACCCCGACACACCGCCGGACCTGGTCCGACGCATGCTTAATGAATGCGGGGTACGGACGGTTATTGGCGATACCGGGACGGTTTCGGCAACAGCAAGGGACCTTAAGACTATCGAACTAGAGCATTTACCCTCGCAGTTGACACTCCAACCGCCTCCACCCGGTACAACAGCCGGTCACAATGACCTGGCATATATCATGTATACCTCGGGCTCGTCCGGTGTCCCCAAGGGAGTTGAGGTTTCCCACAAGGCACTGAGCAACTATGTTGAGGGAATCCAACGGGTTCTGGATATCGGTCCTGGTGATGCCTTTGCTCACGTTTCAACCCTTGCGGCAGATCTCGGCAATACAGCACTCTTCCCAACCCTCGCAGCGGGTGGATGCGTTCACATGCTGGACCGGGAACAGATCACTGACATCAACGCGATCGCCGACTACTTCTCAACACACCGGATCGACTACCTGAAGATCGTTCCGAGTCACCTGGAAACGCTACTGCAAACAGGATTGCCAAGTGCCCCGCTGCCCGGAAAGAAGCTGATACTCGGCGGCGAATCTGCTCCGCCCGTATTAATCAACAAAGTCCGTGATCTTGCTCCAAACCTGATCATTATCAATCACTACGGTCCGACCGAAACCACTATCGGCGTACTGACCCATACCCTCACCCCCGAGACGCCATATCAGGGACCGGAGGATTTACCGCTGGGCAAACCTCTGCCCGGTTGCTCCGTGTATCTGGTTAACCAAGATCTCAAGCCGGTGCCTCGGGGTGCGGTTGGTGAGGTTGTTATCGGCGGCAGATGCCTGTCCAGAGGCTACCGCAATCAGGAAGGTCCCACCCGAACGTCGTTCATCGAATGGAATCCAACTGACAACCCTGGAGCCGGTGGCGAACTGATGCGGTCTTACCGCACGGGCGATCTGGCGCGGATGGATCTTGACGGAAGACTGCACTACATTGGCCGCGCTGACCGGCAGTGTAAAGTCCGCGGCTACCGTGTCGAACCGCGTCATATTGAACAACTGATCCTGGCTTTTGGAGAGATCGACCAGTGTCGGGTGCTGCTCGTAGACCGCGGTCTTACCGCATGTATCGTTTCATCGCAGAAGACACAATTCAACGAACTGCGCTCTTTTCTTGCATCCAGACTGCCTGGATACATGGTTCCGGATCGTTTCGTTACGATGCGGGAACTGCCGCTTACCGCAAATGGCAAGGTCAATAATGACGCTCTGCAGGCGGTACTGAGATCTGATCAGGGCGCACAAGGCGCAGGGCAAATGCGCGACCTTACGGAACTCAAGTTAACCCGTATATGGAGAGACATTCTCGATCAGGACGTAAGCGGAATCCGCCAGGACTTCTTTCAGTTGGGCGGACACTCACTACTTGCCGTGCGCCTTGCCTGGCAGATCGAAAAGGAGTTTGCTGTCAGCGTTCCACTTGCTGCCTTCTATTCCCACGCTACGATTGAAGCGCAAGCAGAACTGATTCGGCAGTCGGATCATGTGCAAGACCCGATCCTGGTCGGGTTAGCCCAGGCGGTTGATAGCGAACCGGTGATACTGCTCCCGGGCGCTGGCGGAAATACCTTCTATCTCGCAGGCCTGGCTGCCCAACTTGGAACAAGACATCAGGTCTGGGGCTTACAGGCGCCCGGACAATATGGCAGTGACACCAGGTTACTGACTTCTGTTCCCGCTATCGCGAGCTACTTCCTTGAGGTGCTCGAGGACGCTGGAATGGAAGGGCCGTACCGCTTAATTGGCCATTCCTTTGGCGCCCTGGTTGCCTTTGAGATGGCCTCTCAGTTGTGTCGCCGAAAGGAGTCCATAGCGATGGTGGGGGTTATTGACAATCCACCGCCCGAAAATGATCAAGATAGCGCTTATCAAGGCTGGGACCATACTGACTGGCTGATGCATATTGCCATTCGGATGCAAAAAATATTTGACGCCGAAATTATTCTTGATGCAGATGCGCTACGGGAAATGACCGATGATGAGCAGAATCAATGGTTTGCAAAATCGTTGGTAGCAGCCGGACTATTGCCGAAAGGTACGTCAGCAGACTATCTCAGCCGCTTTATCGAGCTTTACCGTAGCAATGCGATTGCCGGTATGAACTACCGCCCTGGCCGACTTCCCACTGACGTACCGCTGGCGGTTTTTTGTGCCGAAACGCAAGATCCCGAACTTGCCGGGCCAACTTCAGTAGCCGACAGTACGGTTGGGTGGTCCCGGTATACCGAGGGCGTGCCATACGTCGGGCGGGTTCCGGGAACACACATCACCATGCTGCAAGAGCCAAATGTAAACGCCCTCGCCGGGCAGATTACTGCAATGCTGGCCGGGGCCCCAAGAAATGTCTGAATCTCCCAGGACGGCCTTGTTTCGCTACATCTACGGCAACTGGTCAACCATGGTGGTATTTGTTTACGCCGAACTCGGCATTGCCGATCATGTATGGGAGGGTACTGTTACCGCTGATACTCTGGCCGCCGCCACAGGGACTGACACCCAGGCCCTGACCCGGGTGCTCAATTGCGCACAGGCGCTGGGTCTGCACTCGATCAACCCCGACGGCGAGTTGACTTTAGCCCCAACCGGGGAACTGCTGCGAAGCAATGTACCCGGATCGCTCCGGGATGCCGCGCGCCTGAATGGGGCGGATTTTCGTTACCAGCCCTGGGGACGGTTGCTGGAGTACGTGCGCACTGGAAGCGGCCGGGGGCTGTCGCCAACCTGGGAGAAAGGCACCATACCCTACCTCAATGACAAATCGGAAGCCCTGAAGATGTTTGAAGCTGCGATGAGTCAACTGGCCACCCATACCGACGAAGACCAGATCATCGCAAATCAAATCGACTGGGGGCGTTTTTCCAGCATTATTGATATCGGCTCGGGCAACGGCACCCTGCTTGAGGCGATTCTTGGCCGACATCCCGATACCCACGGAACCCTTTTTGATGTGCCGGAAGTCATCAACAACATTTCTACACAACGATCTTTCAACCCGCTGCCGCCACGGCTTCGGTCCATTGCCGGAAATTTCTTTGAAGCGATACCAGATGGCTTTGATGCCTATCTGATGAAAAACATTCTCCATAACCATCCGCAGAGGCAATGCCTACAGTTGCTGCGCAACGTGGCCGGCAGCATGACCCGGCGCGAGACAAGGCTGTTCCTTATCGAGTTTTCCAGGGGGAACCAGAATGGCACCGACATACTCGGGTGTTTCACGGATCTGAATCTGAATCTGCTGGTCGGCGGCTCGGTGCGATCGATCGAAGGCTACCGGACGTTGCTCCAGCATGCCGGTCTACAACTCGGCGCCGTAACGAATGTTCCCGGAACCGAGAGGATTATTCTGGAGTGCAAGGTCTCTGAAGGGAGGTCCGTCTAGCCTGCGCCTAACAACGGAATGGTCAACTGCCGCTTATTCTTGAATAGTACATGCCCCTCACTGCGCGCCGTGCTCAAGGAGAAAGACGATTAGTAAAAGAACGGTTCCACTGACAATGCCAGTCAGAAATGCACCAAATCGCGAATCGCTGACCTCTGACAACTCATAGTGAAAAACATTCAGCAATACGGAACCCGCCAGCAACGACGAGAGAAAAGCCGCTGCCACCGCACTGTGCTCGCCGACGGTAACCCCAAGGCCCCACCCTACCAACAACGATCCCGCCAGAACATAGCGGCCCCAGTGATTGAACAACGCAGATTCGTGAGCCTCATGCTCTGCGTCGATAATGGCAAAATGCAGGCCAATAGCGAGGGTAAACACCAAAGCAGTAACCAGATCGACCGATAACCGCTCTGGCATCGTAAAGGTAATCACCGCGTTATAGATGCTGAACGACCCGATCGAGATCACAAATGACCGGCGGGCGTTTTCAGTGCTCTTCCCCTGCTCTGCCCGGCACCACCGCTTCAGCCCATAAAAAACGGTAAACCCCAGCAACGCGAGCAGGAAAACACCGGTATCAACAAGATGAGATTCGGCGAAATGGGCATGCAGCACCGCGCCCACAGAGTCTTTGCTCTCAACCAGTCCCGGCAGCATGTGAAGAAACACAAAGGCAACAGCAAAACCACCACTGAAGGAAGTAAACCCCGCTTGGGTCATAAACTGCACTCGCCGGAACCGGGGTGCAAGCAGATGCAATGCGACCAGAATCGCTGTCAACAGAATAGAAGGAAGCAGCAAATCTCCACCAAGCGATTGCTCATCCATGTTTTTCATCCTTGTGAGTTTGGCGGACTATCGGGTCTGGAATATTCATGATGGGACGCAGAAAATGAAATACACCGCGCTACCTGGGCAGCATCCTCGGGTGTCTGAACCTGGTCACGGTCGTGCCGTATTATTGTACAGCAACCTCCCGAGGTAGAAGTGTGCAGCGGTTAACCACAGGGCTCGCATTGTGTTTTCACACTATTCATAATTAAGCGTTACCAGGCGCGAGAGAAATAACAACACTTTCCTTCACGCAGCTTTCCGAGAAGCAATGATGATCAGGGTTGCGATTGCAGGTCAAGGACGAAGTGGACATCCGATCCACTATGGGGTGCTAACCAATCGCTTTCGCGACAAGTTCCAGGTCGTCGCTGTCGCTGACCAGATCGAATCCAGAACCCATGAGGCCAACACGGAAGTAGGCGCCCGAACCTATGCCGACTACCAGGACATGATAAGCGCCGGAGGTTTTGATCTGCTGATCAATGCGCTTCCGCCAATTCACCATGTGAGCGCAACCACTCAAGCGCTCGCGTCAGGGGCTCACGTTGTATGCGAGAAGCCTATCGCCCCGACAGTCGCTGATCTTGACCTGATGGAAAAAGCCGCTGCCGAGGCCGGCCGACATCTGATTCCCGTACAGAACAACCGGCCCCAGCCGTTTTTTAGAAAGATTCGAGAAGTCCTCGATTCCGGGGTCCTGGGCAAAATCCTGCTGGTACAAAGCTACTGGGGTTCATTTCGCAGGCGCTGGGATTGGCAGGTGTTCCAGGCCAATCACGGCGGAACCATGTTTAACACGGGACCGCACGCCATCGATCACGCGCTGCTGCTGTTTGGCGACGAATCGGAACCCGAAGTCTTCTGCCGTATGGATTCGAACAACCCTTTTGGTGGTGATGCAGACGATCAGTGCCTGATTACCCTGTTCGACCGGCAGAGAAAAGCTCCCCTGATCGAGGTGCTGATCAGCCAGTATCTGGCGTATTCTCCTAAACGATATAACATCTGTGGCACCCATGGGGGCCTTTCTGGCGGTGAGACAGAACTCCACTGGAAATACTTTCTGCCCGAAGAAGCCCCAAAGCAGGCGCTTTGGGAAAAGTGGTCTGTTGACCGAGTCTACCCTGAAGAAACGTTACCCTGGCGGGAGGAATCGTGGTCACCCCCTACTCTCGGCAATATGCCGGCGGTGGGATATACACTGCAGTCCTTTCTGAGTGGCGTAAAACTCTTCTACGATAACGTATATGACGTTATTGCCTGTGGCGCCGAACCCGAATTCACCGTAACCCAGGCCCGCCGTCAATTGAGAGTAATGGAAGAATGCCTTGAGCAGAATCCGCTTCCGGTCAAACGACAGATTCCAACGAAATAACTATAACAAGGCACATTCACACCAGACTCCCCTACCCTGGTGATCTGGCGCAGCAAATAATCTAGTGCTCAGAATTTAGACGAGACGCCAATAGTCCACTTGATATCAGGATCATCTGTCGAAATGAATGATGGTCCGGAGTAATGATTAATAATGTTAGCAATCTCCAGCCCCCATCGATGGGTCAACTCAAGATCAAACTTGAAGGTATTGACACCCTGAATCCGGTCAGTGCCATCACTCGCGTATATAACCAGGACGTCGCTAACTGTTATCTTGTCACCGATAGCCGTATTAGCGTTAACGCCCCCCCGTAACGCGACGAAACTGTCGTCGGATGACTTGTAGAACTGTTCCGTCATCGCTCCTATACCCACTTCTACCTCAAATAGCGTTTCTGGTTTGCGAACGAAATTGTAGCCCAGAGAACCGCTTGTCACTGTACGCAACTTTAGATCCTGCATCTTATCGTGCTTTATCTCCTCGGCCAGTGCGAGATACATGCGCGGCCTGAAGAAGTAATCGTATTTGGCGGTCCCGCTCCAGTTGTCTTCGACGAGTTGCCCGCTGGCTTCCGCGTAAGTCAGTTGACTAAGCAGTGTCAGCCGATCCTTTTCAGAATCGCGAGTTGAGGTCCCGGAGATGGAAAATCCAAGAACATCGCTACTGCCAGTAGTTTGAGAGCCGCCGATCGTCATTACGTTGTCCCACGCTGGGCGCAAGTGATAGATGCCGTCGATAAATCCAAAATTGAGTTGTCGATCTTTGCCGCCCTCATCGGGTTCAAGCACCATCTCCCCTTTGTCATTTGTGCTGATCTTGCCACGCCAGAGCTCGCCGTTGTCCAGTACCACATCGACCGCATCGTCGGTCTTGATGGACTGGATATCCCATACCGAAATCTTGACTGGATCGAAGGAGTCGGTCTCAAGAAGAAGTGAATCCTTTTCCACGTACACGATCGTCCCCTTGATGACGCTACCGTTTTTCAGGATGACCTGATCAGAGTGATCAGCGGCTGACTGAGATGCTGGTTGCG
The DNA here is from genome assembly GCA_030747115.1 of Arenicellales bacterium. Lineage (GTDB taxonomy): Bacteria > Pseudomonadota > Gammaproteobacteria > Arenicellales > UBA868 > UBA12578. Next base: position 5,893 of record JASLLH010000011.1, on the reverse strand, counting down.
TGCTTTTTTCGTCAGACGAGTTGGTAGTCGACTGCGCCTGCACTGGATCTAGCAGTCCTATAGCTAGAAAAGCCGCAATGCAGAAAATCGCCTGGGGAATTGGGTTCGATTTATTCGCTTTAAGAATGGCCTGCATAATTAATTCCTCGGAACAAGTTGGGCGGAAGAGATATTAATAATATCCCAAATTACAATGAACTTTTTTACTGTGCTTTTAGATTCTCACGGAAGTCAGGATTTCTTTTGCTCCTGCCCTGCCTGATCAGTGCCGACGTCACTTTGGTCGATCGCTTCCGACCAGTAGCGTGTAGCAGTAATCCGCGTAATGCTAATGTAAAGCAGAATTGACACCGGCATATCGAGGGTATGAACCAGCACCCACGTGTCGGTCGAAAAGTTACGCCGGGCGATCTCATTGACCAGAGCTCCCAGAACAGCAATGGCTACCCAGCGCCAGGTCAGTACGTGCCAACCGCGACGCGTCAGGTCGATCCGGGCGTCCAGAACCCGCTCAAGAAGCGGCCGCTGCAGGAGAAGCCCAAGAGCCAACGCCCCGGCAAACAACAGGCTGCCTAAGGTTGGCCTGATTTTGATAAAAGTCTCGCTACCAAGTGCAAGTGTTGCGCCACCCAGCAACAGCACCAGGCATAGCGTGACCAGCGGCAATACAGGGACAGACCGATTAAGACGATAACCCAGTATTGTCGTAATGGTGGTTGCTGCCATGACTGCGGCCGTGGCAACCATCAGACCACCAAAATAGTTTGATACGAAGAAAACTACAGCTGGACTCACTTCCAGCAACATCTGTTGGTTCAGGTATCGTTCACGAAAACTCATAAGGAACCCAAAGAACTCGGGGATGCCGTGGATTATCTCAGAGTCTTCCTGTTAGGCGTGCGGTATGCGCTTCGGACCAACCGCTGATCTGCACGACTACAAGAGCTGCTTGCTGACCCAGTCCTGCGGATCCACCAGCCGGCCCTCTCCCGCGAGATAGCCTGCAATCACCTCGTTCATCCGGTCTTTGCCAAAAGAGCCAAAGTGCCCTCCGTGAACCGTCTGAATCGGCAACGCGCGAAGCCGTTCCAGACTTTCGCGGTAGGCATCGGGATCAGAGTGATACAGCGTATCGTACAGATCACCATCGTAAATGGTGTCTCCGCTGAAGAGTATTCCGGTTTTGCTCTCCCACAGCGCAATCGAATCGGGTGAGTGCCCCGGCAGGGAAAACACCTGGAAACAGCGGTCGCCAAGATCCAGGACATCGCCCTCGTCGAGGTAACCCGTGAGCGGCGCCGGTCGTACTTCGTAGGATGCAAACGAAAAGCCATCGAAGGGCAAGGCGCTGAAGGTTTCTGCGCGCACAAAGGCTTCGCCGCCGGTCTTTTTAAAGCAGGGCATGGGGTCAAGGTAGTTGTCGCTGCAGGCCCGGTGGCCGAGACGGTCGTCAAATTCAAAAAGACCGCCCACATGGTCAAAATGGCAATGCGTCATGACCGCGGTCAGGGATGATCCCGCGAGCGCCAGCAGGCGCGGCTTCAGCGGTGACAGTCCCATACCGGAGTCGATCACGAGGTTTCGGTCCCGTCCTTTCACCAGCCAGATGTTGCAGCGCAGCCAGTGCGCAACATGCTGCTCGCGGATCAGAAAGATGCCGTCCGCAAGCGCCTTCGTTTCATACCAGTCAGAAGCGGTGTGATCGTTCATGTGCGTGTTCTTCCCGAGGCACAGTGTGTCTATTTCCCGTCGCGCGACCTTGATCTATTGACGCTACGAATAACCCGCGATCGGGGAGCCGAAACAGCCCTCGGGAATGGTGATCCCGAGCCCGGGGCCCGGCGGAACCGCGATCATGCCGTTGACGATCCGCGGGCCGTGCGCTTCGTCTGGTAGCCAGACGCCATCGGGAGCCGCCTGGCATAAACATTGCCCTGTATGATCTTCATCCGTCTACCCTATTCCTGACTATTACGCGATCGCATCAAGGGCCGTCATCAGGGTTTGAGGAAAATCGCATTGACCGCTTCGAGCTTTTCCAGGGTTCTTTCCGTGGGTTGAGTGTAAACGAACAAGTGGTGCATCAGCCTCACAAGCGCCGTTCCAAGCAACCGTGTCGTCAACACGATCATCGTTGCCAGCGTTGCACTCCAGATCCTCGCCATCACCTTCGCGCCGCTGCGTACGCGGCTTGGCCTGGTTGCCCTTGAAGGGGCAGTGATTGCCTACGTCACGGGTGTCCTGGTGGTCACCATCGTGGGTGTTGAAATATGGTCGAGGAAGAGATCGCCGGGCAACGGCTGAAAACTTCCTTTCGTTATGCCGAGGATACTGGAGAGAACCTTGCGTCTCGGGCGATGGTTTTGCAGTGGACTGCCGGGGCCTTGGCTCAGGTCAGCGTCCGCCTGGTCTCGCCGACCAGCCAGTCAACCACAGCGGCGAGTGCCGCCTCCTGGCTGGCCCCGGCACTGCGCTCACGCTGAAAGATCTTCAACTGCCGCTGAGCACTGGTGCCGCGTGAAAGAATCACCCGTGCATGAGCCACTTCATCTTCACATTCGAAAAATGCCGCATCTTCGGCAACCAGTTCAAGAATCTCTTCGAGCAACTCCGCATAAGGGACCAGTACGCCCCGGCCGAAATCCAGCAACTCTGTCGCGCAGCCGTAGCGCTGGGCGCGCCAGCGGTTTTCGGCGATCAGCATACGGACATAGCGGCGCCAGCGCTGATTCTGACTGCGCAGCCGATAGAGCATCCGCAGCCAGCAGCGAAACAGTGCAGCCAGACAGACGGCGTCCTCGAGTGAGGTGCAAACATCGGTAATACGCAGCTCAAGGGTGGGAAATCTCGCGCTCGGGCGCAGGTCCCACCATATCTTGCTGGCGTCTTCAATAATGCCGGCGCCGGTCAGCACCTCCACATGGCGGGTGTACTCGGCATAACTTTCAAAAGATTCCGGCAACCCGGTACGGGGCATCTCATCCCAGACCGCAATCCGGTAGGACTGCAGCCCGGTATCCTGGCCTTCCCAGAAAGGCGAGGAGCCGCTCAGCGCTAGAAAATGTGGAATGATATAGGCCGCCTGATCGAGAAGATCCATCCGCAGCTCATCGTTCTCAACCCCCACATGCACGTGCATACCGCAGATCATCAGGCGGCGGGCAACCTGCTGCAGGTCTTCCTCCAGATCGTCATAGCGGGTCTTGGGGGTATGTTCGAGCTCTTCCGGCCGCGCCCAGGGGTGTGTTGAAGCCGCTACCAGTTCAAGCCCATAGGGGTCAATCCGGTTTGCGACAGCCTGACGCAGTGATTGCAGCTGAGCGCGGACTTGTTCAATATTCCGGCACACAGTTGTGCCGACTTCAACCTGACACTGCAGGAACTCAGGACTTACCTGTTGTCCCAACTCGGCCGAAAGGTCGGCCATCAGTCCTTCAGGAGCGCGCCGGATCAGATTGCGCGTGGCGCGAGTCACCATCAGGTACTCTTCTTCAACCCCGATCGTAAAACTCGGTGCCTGCATCAGTTACGCATCCACTGCTGGGTGTACAGCAAGAATAAACACCTCTTGTGCTGCAGTCTATCAGCAGTACGCCGTAGCCGGCGCCCCTCACGGTCACACCGGAACTACGCGCCCGGGACTCTGAAACTGACCTGACTCAACAAAGGGCGAAATTGTGACAGCGGCACCAACAGAATAAACAAGAATGTCGAACGCATGGTGCATCAACTCGTTAGCGATAACCTGGGTCTGCGCCGCTTTCACCGCAACAGGACAATTCCGCTCACTAAGGCGTGCCCATCACCGCAGCGGTAACCGCCGCCCTTGCGCAACGGGCCCGAAAGCCTTGCCTGTCCATCGCCTGCACAGTCAAGGTACAGACCCCCGGCTCTGGGATGCTGCCCGGATCCTTGGGAACAAAACGTTTCCTTTATAAGCCCTGATCCAGATCAATCCCAGTTGCGGGGGCGCCTTTAGGATTGATTAATTACCCGGATCATAAGGTCAAGCCCAGTGAGTATCGATCAGGAACGAGGCGAAACCGTCAGTGTCGGACATGCTGAGTTGGATGCGCAGCACCAACGGCTGCTGGAGTTGATCAGTAAATGCGCCGGATTGTCTGCAACAGGCTCACACCAAGCACTCGACCAGATGAAATGTCTGATGCAGATGAGCAACTACGCCCAGATTCATTTTCGCTATGAAGAAAATGTCTTGAGAGACAGCGGTTATCCCCTGGTCGAAGAACATGCTGAACTGCACACAGAATATACCCGGCAGGTAGAGAAACTGCTCGCATCCGCCGGTGCCGAAGATCTGCCTCGAAAGATGCACGAGTTTCTCTCCAAGTGGTTTGAAGAGCATGTCCTGATTGAGGATATGAAATACCGGTCCCATCTGCTGGCAGAGAACGCGGGCCAGGAGTAACAACACAAGGGGGCGCAACTTTGAAAAGGTGGTGGCTATGGGTGGACTTGAACCACCGACCCCGGCATTATGAGTGCCGTGCTCTAACCAGCTGAGCTACATAGCCTTAAGCGGGAGACTTGTTGCTTCAGACGTTGAAGCGAAAATGCATTATATCACCGTCGTTTAGAACGTACTCTTTGCCTTCCAAGCGAAGCCGGCCGGCGTCCCGCGCACCCTGCTCGCCACCGTAGCGAACGTAATCTTCGTAACCAATGGTTTCAGCACGGATGAACCCCCGTTCGAAATCGCTGTGAATCACGCCGGCCGCCTGTGCGGCCCGCATACCGGTTCTGACCGTCCAAGCTTTTGCTTCTTTCTCCGCCGCCGTGAAGAACGTCTGCAGGCTCAGTAGTCTGTAACCCGCCCGAATCACGCGGTCCAGACCGGATTCTTCCAGGCCCAGTTCCTGGAGAAATGCCTCACGATCATGATCGTCCAGCGCAGCAATTTCCTGTTCGATTGCGGCACTGATCAACACAATCTCGGCGCCCTCTCGCTGAGCATGAGGTCGCAACGTATCGATCCAGGCATTGCCACGCGAATCGCCTTCAGCAACGTTTGCAATGTAGAGCACCGGCTTGTCAGTCAGAAGACAGAGCGTCTTGATCACACTTCTGTCCTGAGGATCCAGTTCCATGTTACGAACAGCGCTTCCGGCCTCCAGCCACTCATGGGTCCGCTGGTACAGATCCATCAGGTGGCGCTGTTCTTTGTCGCCGCTTCTTGAGGCTTTCTCGGCTCGATGGAGCGCTCCCTCCACTGTCGCGAGGTCCGCAAGTGCGAGTTCGATCTCTATGGTCTGTACATCCGCCAGTGGGTCGACCCGGTTTGCAACATGGGTCACATCCACATCCTCGAAACACCTCACCACATGAGCAATTGCGTCGACCTCACGAATATGGGCAAGAAAGCGGTTTCCGAGACCCTCGCCCTGTGACGCACCGGACACCAGGCCGGCGATGTCCACAAATTCCATGAACGCAGGAACAACTCTTGCGGGGTGTACAAGATCCGCGATGGTATACAGGCGCGTATCGGGTACCTCAACCATGCCAGCATTGGGTTCAATCGTGCAGAAGGGATAATTTTCAGCCTGAACCGCGGCGCGGGTCAGTGCGTTGAACAAGGTCGACTTACCGACGTTGGGCAGACCGACGATACCGCAGCGAAATCCCATTCAGTCCTCAGTCTCTCGAGGATTGCTATGCAGCTGGTTCATGACCTTCTCCCAGTCACCCATGGCAATGCCATTAAAGAGATCGAGGGTGCGTTCAATCACATCGCCGATTGCATTCCGATCGTCAACTGAAGGGGTGCGTAACACATAGTCCGTGACATCATTTGGACTGCCTGGGTGGCCGATTCCCAGACGCAAACGCGCGAAATCCTGTGAACCCAGCTCCTGAAAAATGCTGCGCAGAC
>JASLLH010000119.1:0-5392 GCA_030747115.1 Arenicellales bacterium | reverse complement strand
CGCAGTGGAATTCTCTGCCGGTCTGAACCGTCGCGAATTCGTTCGCACAGAAACTGCTCGGAGATTTGTGCAGTAAGTTCCCGGCCATGGGTCTGGCGAATCAGGGTCAACATCATGTCCATGGGGGCGGTACCGCCAGAGCAGGTATAGCGGTCGCGGTCCAATTCGAAAAGATCAGAGGAAACCACCAGTTGTGGGAATTCGTCGTGCATGTCACGGATGTTCTCCCAGTGCACGGTACAACGGTAACCATCCAGCAGGCCGGACCGAGCCAGGAGATAGCTGCCAGTACAGATGCCGCCGATTGCAATACCGCGTTTGACCAAGGGCTTAAGTCGTTCCAGCAACGCAGCTTCGTTAACGGTCTCGAGATTGACGCCAGTGCACAAAAACAGCGCATCGAGCGATTCCCGGCCCGTCAAGTGGGCGACCGGCTGGATTTCAAGGCCGTTACTGGCGACCACCGGCTGCCCATCGATAGAAAAGAGCGGAAACTCGTAAAGGGTGCAACTACTGACGCGGTTGGCCATACGCAATGGCTCAATCGCGGCTGCAAACGCAATCATGGTGTACTCGGACAGGAGCAAAAAGCCGTAACGTACCGGGTCACGACTAGCGGTCGGAAAAGGTACCCCACCAAGCCTGGATATCGTTGCCGTCCTCTCCATAGCGCAGGAATATAGCATCCCTAAGGCCCTGAAAATACGTATGGCCGATGGCTATACCAGGGCCGGGTAGCAGGCCCCGTTAGGCGTTCGAGTATGTCATTTCTTGGCAGGTCTCTGGTACGATGGTCGTGAGAAAAGGCAGTGTATGGGAATTCTCGACAGCAGTTCCAGGAGGAGGCCGCGTGAATCTCAGAGCAGTTGAACTGGACGACAAATTTACCCTCGAAAGCGGGCAGGTATTCGTCACCGGCATTCAGGCGCTGGTGCGGCTGCCTATGCTGCAGAGTCAATTGGACCGGCTGCGGGAACTCAACACTGCAGGCTATGTTACTGGCTACCGTGGCTCGCCCCTTGGTGCGCTGGACCAGCAATTGGTCTTAGCGGATGAACATCTCGACCGGCATCAGCTGCAGTTTCAGCCGGCCGTCAACGAGGACCTCGCAGCAACGGCGGTCTGGGGCACTCAACAGGTGGGTCTGGGCGGTGACGGGCGTTTCGATGGCGTGTTCGCCATGTGGTATGGCAAGGGACCGGGGGTAGATCGATCTGGAGATTCGCTGCGGCACGGCAACCTGGCCGGTTCCAGCCGCTATGGCGGCGTGCTGGTCATCATGGGTGACGACCATGCGTGTGAGTCGTCGACCACGGCCCACCAGAGCGAGTATTCACTAATCAACACCTTTATTCCGGTACTCAACCCGGCCGGGGTGCAAGACTTGATTGATTTTGGCCTTTATGGCTGGGCGCTATCGCGGTACAGCGGTTGTTGGGTCGGACTAAAAAGTGTGCACGACACGGTGGAGGCGGCGGCTTCAGTTTCAGTGCATCTGGAGCGGGTGCAGACCGAGGTCCCCAGTGATTTCCTGCTGCCCGACAGCGGTCTGAACTTGCGCTGGCCTGATACCCCACAAGAGCAGGAGCGGCGGCTGCACGAGTTCAAACTCGACGCAATTGGGGCTTTTGTACGGACTAATCCGATCGATCGACGTGTGCTCGGTAATAATCGTGCCAAAACCGGCATCATTTCGACTGGTAAATCTTATCTGGATGTTCGGCGAGCGTTACTGGAGCTCGGAGTAGACGAGCCTCGCGCTGATGCGCTTGGTCTCACGCTCTACAAAGTCGGCCTTGTCTGGCCGCTGGAGGCCAAAGGCTTACGGCAGTTCGCCCGAGGACTCGACCGTTTGATTGTGGTTGAGGAAAAACGCGGGCTGATCGAGGAGCAGGTGCGCAACATACTCTATGGCACAGCGGACGCGCCTCTGATCATCGGAAAGTTGGATGAGAAAGGTGATGTTTTGTTCCCGGCGCATGGCCGGTTAGGCGCGACGCTAATCGCACTTGAAGTCGGACGCCGATTGTTGAATGCCAGCGGCGCTGACGATAATCGGCTACGCACGATAGTTGCCGCGCTGGACCAACGAGTCAATAGCGAACCCGGAAAACTCCCAGCTATGGTGCGCACACCGTACTTCTGCGCTGGCTGCCCACACAACACCTCCACTATGGTGCCTGCAGGCAGCCGGGCGCTGGCCGGTATCGGTTGCCACTATATGGCCCAGTGGATGGACCGATCAACCGCGCGGTATACGCAAATGGGTGGCGAAGGTGCCAGTTGGATCGGAGAAAGTCCGTTTAGCACCACCGAACACGTCTTCCAGAATATCGGCGATGGGACATACTTCCACTCCGGCCTACTTGCGATACGAGCATGTGTTGCCGCTGGGGTAAATATCACTTACAAAATCCTTTACAACGATGCGGTGGCAATGACTGGTGGCCAGGCCATGGATGGACCGATGGATGTACCCCGCATTACTCGCCAGGTTCATGCCGAGGGTGTAGGCCATATCGCGGTGGTCACCGATGAGCCAGCTAAGTATCCCCGGGGGGCCAATTGGGCCCCCGGGGTCAGCATTCACCATCGTGACGAATTGCCCGAATTGCAAGCGCAATTCACCCACTTGCGGGGCACCTCGGTGATTGTCTACGACCAGACCTGTGCTGCGGAAAAACGCCGCCGCCGGCACCGCGGCCAGTTGCCAACTCCGGCCAGGCGACTATTTATTAATCAGGAGGTCTGCGAAGGTTGCGGCGACTGCGGCGTCCAGTCAAATTGTGTCGCCCTGGTGCCAGCGGCTACACCAGTGGGGCGCAAACGGGCCATCGATCAGTCGGCCTGCAACATGGATTATTCCTGTGTGAAGGGGTTTTGTCCGAGTTTCGTATCGGTCACGGGTGCTGAGCGCAAGCGTGGGGCGCAGCACAAGAGCCTAGCCGCCCTAACTGATTCCCTACTGCTCGAACCACAGATTGGCCCTCTCGAGCACCATTTCAGCATCGTGCTGACAGGTGTTGGCGGCACGGGTGTAGTGACCACGGGCGCAATCATCGGTATGGCAGCCCATCTTGCCTACCTGGGCTGCTCGGTGCTGGATATGGCCGGGCTCGCGCAAAAGGGTGGGGCGGTAACCAGCCACATTATCCTGGCTCCCAAGCCAGATGATATCAACGCGACCCATGTCGCCGACGGTGGTGCGGATTTATTGCTTGGCTGTGACTTGGTGACCTCGGCCTCGCTAACTTGCTTACAAAAACTCAGTCGCGACAGCATTTGTGTAATCAACACCGAACAGGTGATGCCTGTCGATTTTTTCCACGATCCGGATTTACCCTTCCAGGCCGATGCGCTGTTGGCAGCCATCCGCGAGCAAAGCGCTGGCGGGTCGTTCTACACGCTGGCAGCGACTCGGCTGGCGGTAGCTGCATTTGGCGACAGCATTGCTGCCAACATGGTGATGCTGGGCATGGCCTGTCAGGTCGGCGCGCTCCCCATACCGGTAGCGGCTATCGAACGGGCAATTGAACTCAATGGACAGTCAGTGGAGATGAACCAGCAGGCATTTCGTCTCGGCCGTGCGAGCGCGGCACAAAAAGAGCTGGTATCCAGATTACTCGGCGCGGATGCGGACCAAGAATCCTCGAGCCGCGCTGAGGAAACGCCGTTAGAGGAAACACTCGATCGGTACAGCAGCAGCCTTGCGCAGTCCCACGGCCGCGCTTCGGCACGGCGTCTGCAAGAGTGGGTAGAAAAAGTCCAGAATGCGGCGGCGGCCTCAGCTGTGCCCGGCGAGATCCTGGCGAGGGCGGTGGTGCGTGCTGGATTTCACTTGCTTGCTATCAAGGACGAGTACGAAGTGGCGAGACTCTATTCGGCGCCCGCGTTTCACCGGGCACTGGCTAACGAGTTCGAAGGTGATTACCGCCTCGCGCTGCATCTGGCACCACCACTATTGTCGGGGCGGGATCCAGCAACCGGTCGACCACGGAAAAGAACTTTCGGACCCTGGATATTTCCGGTTTTGCGGGTGCTGAGCGCCATGCGGGGTATCCGCGGTACGGTGCTCGATCCATTTCGTTCAGGCAGTGAACGACAACTGGAACAGGTGTTGTTGACCGAGTACGGGCAAACCCTGGAGCGGCTGTGTGCTGGGCTGCGCGCTGACAACCTGGATACGGCGGTGACTATCGCGGAATTACCGCTGGTAGTGAGGGGATTCGGCCCGGTTAAAGCGGAGGCCGCCGAGCGCAGCCGTGAACGCGCTACCGCACTGTGGCCGGCGTTTGACGACACCCTGCAGACACGACCCCGAGCGGCCTAATGTAGCGAGAGTCAGGCGTTTTGGGGTCGACTGAAGTAGCGTTTGATTGTACTGGCGGTATGCCGTATGTCCGCTTCGCTCACGCCCAGGTGGGTGACTAATCGAACCGGGTCGTCGTCGGCCAGTACTCGAATGCCTTGTTCCTGCAGGTAGTTGCCAAGTGGAGTCCGGTCTGCATCTGGCACCGACGCGAAAACCATATTAGTACGCTGTTCTTCCGCCAAGACTGTGATCTCGTCTATTCCCTCCAGCAGCTCGGCTAGCAAAGCGGCATGGGCATGATCATCGGCCAGGCGTTCGATATGGTGATCCAGTGCGTGCAGCCCTGCGGCTGCTAGGATTCCTGCCTGACGCGTGCCGCCGCCGAGCATCTTACGCCAGCGCCGCGCGCGGTTGATGAAATCCTCGCGCCCGATCAATACTGTACCTACTGGTGCACCAAGCCCCTTGGAAAGACAAACGGACACGGAGTCAAACTGCTCGGCAATCTCGCAGGCGGCGACCTGCTGGTGCACGGCGGCGTTGAATATCCGGGCTCCATCGAGGTGGTAGCGCAAGCCGTGCTTGCTTGCTAGTTTGCGGCCACGCGCCAGATAATCAAGCGGCAGCGATTTGCCCCAGAAGGTGTTCTCAAGGCATAGCAGCCGGGTGACAGCGAAATGGAAATCATCTGGTTTGATAGCAGCCGCTACCTCAGCCAGATCCAGGGTGCCATCTTCGAGGTTGGTTAGAGGCTGTGGTTGCACGCTGGCCAACACGGCACCGCCTCCCGCCTCTTCGAGGTAGCAGTGGGCTCGATTACCGGCAATGTACTCCTCACCGCGTTGGCAGTGGGTAAGGATGGCCAGCAGGTTGCCTAGGGTGCCGCTGGAGACAAAAAGTCCGGCTTCATGGCCCAACAGTTTGGCCGCGTGGGCTTCGAGCAGGTTTACCGTGGGGTCATCGCCGAAAACGTCGTCACCGACCCGCGCCTTTGCCATAGCGGCGCGCATGTCAGCGGTTGGTGTAGTGACAGTATCACTACGAAGGTCAATGAGCTCGGAGGCAGTCATTAGAAAGGGT
>JASLLH010000118.1:0-5397 GCA_030747115.1 Arenicellales bacterium | reverse complement strand
CGTCGTCGCCGATGCCGCTGATGCTGCCGGCGCTGAAGACGCCGCCCCGGCCGCGGATACGGTCCTGGTGGCCGAAGTGGATCAGGCAGACACTGATCCCGAGCCTGAAATCGAAGTGGACGGGTATACTACCAGTACACCATCGCCTCTGCTTGTGACGACCTCAAGTGCTGAGCCAACGGCTATTGCCGCGTGAATCAGGTCTGCCCGGGGAAGGCCCCCGGCGGCAGGATTGGCACACCAGGGCGCGAAGCATTTTTCTAAACCAGAAGGAAAGCCGCAATGCACAGAGCACTGAATGTTTCAGCGTTAGGCCTCATGGGGTTAATCGTTGTCTTGGGAGCGATGACTTTGCGCAGCGCACCGGTGGCGGCAGAGGAAACCCCGACAGCCGACGATGGCGTCACCATCACTGAACTGAGCGGCGAGGAGACCGGTACCGCGGGACTCGATTTTATCCGCCGGGTTGAGGTAGCCCCGCAGGAAACCCCGCCAGCCGACGATGGCGTCACCAGTGAAGCCATCGCAAAGCTGTACGAGTCACGTGTGGCCGGGCTGGGCGATACCCTGAACCAGATGCTGGAAAACCAGCCTCGTTATCTGGCCGCGAAGGCCAACCAGGCGGCAAGTGAAGAGGGTTATCAGGGTTCCTGGTCGGGCTGGCTGCCGACGGTCAGCATGACGGTGAACGGCGGCAACGAGCGCAAGCAGAATTTTGATTCTGACGATACCGATCTCGAATTCCACGAGGGGGATCTTTCCCTCACCCAGCTGGTATATGACTTCGGCTCGACCAACGCCGGGATCGCCAACGCACGTCTTTCCCGTGACAACAGTGATCTCAGCCTGGCACAGTCCCGGCAGACACTGATGCTGCAAGGCATCTCCACACTGCTCAATCTGCATCGGGCCGTCAAGGCCGCCGAATTTGCACGGGACTCCGAGGCGCAGTTCAAGCGGCTGGTGGATTCGCAAAAGGCCAAATTCGAGTCCGGCGGCGGTGTTGCCTCGGATGTCACCCAGGCTGAGTCCCAGTACGCGCGGGCCCAGGCCCGCAGCGCCGAGATGGACGGCCAGGTGGCCCAGATGAAGAACAACTTCCGCGAACTCTTCGGGATAGAAGCCGGCGATGATCTGCCGGTACCGCTGTTGCGGCTGGGTGATCGCATTCCCGATTCGGAAGACGAGGCCGTTAAGCGGGTACTGAAGACCAATATTGCCCTGAGGCTTGCCAAGGCATCGGTGAGTAACGCCTACAACACTGAGACAATTCAGCAGGCCGCCATGCTGCCGAAATTCGAACTCAAGGCCGACTATAAATACAAGTACAACGTCAGCGGTACGGCCGGCAAGAATGAAGAGCGGCTGGTCAAGTTCGAAATGAACTGGCCGCTTTTCAGTGGACGCAAGAATGTGACTGCGTTGCGCGCCAGCCGCTACCGCAGCGAGGCTGCGCAGTGGCAGTTGCACGACACCCAGCGCAATATAGAGCAGCAGGCCCGTGGGTTCTGGCTGCGGTACACCACGCAGGTCACCCGCGTCGATGCAATCATCCAGCAGACTCAGCTAACGGCCGACTTCCTGGTATTGGCCCGAAAGGAACTGGAACTGGGTGCACGGCCCCTGTTGGAAGTGCTCGCTGCAGAGGTGCAGCACATCGAAGCGCTTAACAACACCCTGTCCGCTATTGTTGATCTTGCCATCGCCCAGTATGGGTTGTTGCAGTTGGAGGGCACCCTAGAGATCAACAATATCGCCCTGTAGCGCCGCTTCCGGGTCAGGCCAGAAGCTTGTCCCCCGAGCAACCCGAGCGCCGATCGGGTCCTGAGGACGGTCGCGAGTCCCTCTCCGGCCTGCTGCAGCACGCCGTCCGTGCCGCGGTCACCCGGCGTGCGCTGCTGGCTTCCTTTTTCATCAACCTGCTGGCCCTTACGGTGCCGGTCTTTGTGCTGCAGGTCTACGATCGGGTTATCTTTCACGCCGGCCTGTCAACCCTGACAGGACTGGTGGCCGGCGTCGGTCTTGCGGTGGCTTTCGAGTTTCTGCTCAAGCAGCATCGGGCACGCCTGTTCCAGACCCTCGGTGCCCGGCTCGATCTGACAGCCGGAGAGGGACTGTTCAACCGGTTGCTGGTCCTGCCGCTGGCGGAGTTGGAAAAAAGGCCCACCTCCCACTGGCAGTCCTACTTCCGTGACCTGGAGCTGATCCGGGCGCGCCATGCCGGCCCGGTGGCGCTGCTGTTCGTGGACCTGCCTTTTCTGGTTCTGGCCATGGGCTTGATCGTGCTCATCGCGCGGCCGCTGACGGGGGTGATCGCGGCCGTGGTGGCGGCATTTCTGCTGCTTGCCTGGGTGTCCTCCCGTCAGGTCCGTCGGCAGGGGACAGAAGAGAAGGAGCGCCAGCGTCAGAGCGAGGCCGGCGTGAACGAATTCGTCATCAACCGCCAGGCTGTCAAGACCCAGATGCTGGACGATGCCGTCAGGACGCGCTGGCTAGGCCGGCATGAAGCCACCGTAGAGGCAACGCTGAAGCGGTCACAGACCACCGACCGCTATCGCGATCTCGGGCACCTGATGACCCAGGCATCGACCGTGGTGATGGTGTCGGTGGGCGCGCTTGCGATCCTGGATCAGCAGATGACGCTGGGCACCCTGATTGCTGCCAACATGCTGGCGGGCCGGGTGACAGGCCCGCTCAACATGCTGGTGACACAATGGCGGACCCTGGCGACCTATCGTCTGGCCCGGCAACGGCTTGAAGGCCTGTTCGCGCTGGATACCGAGCGCCGCCAGAGCGGCTTGGCGCTGGCTCAGCCCGAAGGGGGACTCCGGGCTGAGGGCCTGCGCTTTCGCTATCCGGATGCGGCCCAGGACGCGATTGCGGGGCTCTCCGGGCGTATCGGCCCCGGTGGGCTGCACGCCCTGGTCGGTCCCAACGGCAGCGGCAAGACCACTTTGTTGAAACTGCTGCGCGGACTGTATGTGCCGAGCGATGGGCGGGTGCTGCTGGATGACGCAGACCTCGCCCAGTTCGCCCGGGTTGATCTCGCCCGGTGGATCGGGTATCTGCCTCAGGTCATCACGCCGTTTTCCGGAAGCCTGCGCGAAAGCCTGACGATGGGCTGGCCCGAAGCCGATGACGACGCCCTGCGCCGCGCAGCCCAGCGTGCCTGTGCCCTGGATTTCATCCATGCTCTGCCGGACGGTTTTGATACTGAAATGGGAGAGTTCGGATCTCGCCTGTCAGCCGGCCAGCGCCAGCGCCTTGCCCTGGCCGGCGTGCTGCTGCGGGATCCACCGGTCCTGCTGCTCGATGAGCCCACGGCCAACCTCGACCACGAAGCCGAGACGGCACTGTGCCAGCAACTGAGTCAACTGGCCGCCGATCACACGGTGCTGGTGGTTACCCATAGCCCGGTGCTGCTCGGTGCCTGCGGCGGCATCATTGCGCTGGCGAGCGGCGGCCAACTCCAGGCAGCGGGCTCGGCAGCCGAGGTGCTGCCCAAACTCGGCATGGCCCGGTTACGGCCGACAGCAGGCGCTTCATGAGTTCTCCGGCTGTGCTGAAGCATCGCTATGGCGAGCCGCGCCTGCCCGGGTCGGCCTGGTTGATCATGTGGCTGCTCACGGCGGTGATCCTCTGGGCCCACGGCGCCGAGATAGAGCGGATTGTTGTGGCCCAGGGACGGGTTGCCCCGCACGGTGAAGTCAAGGTCATTCAGCATCTGGAAGGGGGCATTATCGAAGCTTTTCATGTCAGTGAAGGGGACCGGGTCAGGCCCGGTGATCGCCTGCTGACACTGAATCTCGGCGGAAGGGGCATCAATCAGGCGGAACTACAGGTACGGCTGGACCGCCGCCGCCTTACCCGGGCCCGGCTGGAAGCCGAAGCCAGCGGCCAGCCGGTAGCATTCCCGGCGGAAATCGCCGAGCGCCAGCCGGTCCTGCTGGCATCCGAGCAGGCCGCTTTCGCAGCGCGGCAGCTGGAACTCGAGAGTGCGCTCAAGGTACTTGAGCAGCAGAAGACGCAGCGCCACCACCGGATTGCCGAACTCGCCACCAGCCGCGACACACTGGAAGACAGCCTGGACCGCCGCCGCCTTACCCAGGCCCGGCTGGAAGCCGAAGCCAGCGGCCAGCCGATAGCATTCCCGGCGGAAATCGCCGAGCGCCAGCCGGTCCTGCTGGCATCCGAGCAGGCCGCTTTCGCAGCGCGGCAGCTGGAACTCGAGAGTGCGCTCAAGGTACTTGAGCAGCAGAAGACGCAGCGCCAGCGCCGGATTGCCGAACTGCGCGCCGAATATCAGGCTGTTCAGCGCAGCCTCAGCCTGGACCGCCAGGAGCTGGCAGTCCAGAAAGAACTCCACCGTCAGAAGCTCGCATCGGAACTTACCCTGATTGCCGCCCGCCGCCGGGTCGAGGACAAACTTGGGAAGGTTGAGATCCTGGCGAGCACCATAGCCACCCGTGAGGCCGAGGTCGCCGAGTTCAGTGCCCGGGTCGACGAGACCACTGCCCGTTTCCGCCGCCAGGCTCAGGATACTGTCGGGACCGAGACCGAGGCACTGGCTGAGGAACTCGGACAGTTTGCCCTTATCAGCGAATCCATTCAGACCCTGCATTCCGAGCTCGCCGAGTTCAGTGCCCGGGTCGACGAGACCACTGCCCGTTTCCGCCGCCAGGCCCGCGAGGAAGCGTCCCTCAACGAGGGTGAAATCACGGCCCTGGAGGAGCAGTTACGCGTCGCGGACGAACAACGTGGCCGCTCAGTGATCCGCAGCCCGATCGAGGGGGAAGTGAAGAATTTCCGCTATCACACGGTCGGCGGCGTAATCCGGTCCGGTGAGGCGGTACTGGAGATCGTGCCTTTGCTGGAGCGGCTGGTTATTGATGCCAGATTACAGCCTGCCGACCGGGGCTTCATTAACCTCGGGATGGATGCCGATATCAAGGTGACCGCCTACGATTTCGTCCGTCACGGCAGTCTTCCCGGCCGTGTATCGCATATCGCGCCAGACACGAGTTTTGATGAAAATACCGGCCCATACTACCGGGTAGTCCTGACTACGCAGCGCAGTTACCTGGGGGATGACCCTGCGGTTATGCAGATCACGCCGGGAATGACCGCGCTGGCGGAGGTCAAGGTGGGCACGCAGAGCGTGCTGAATGCGTTGATACGCCCGGTCCTCAAGACCGGGGCCGAGGCTTTCCGGGAGCCGTAGTGTGCGAACTACGATCGATTCTTTTGCGGCTCGCCTGTGTTCAGCCTCAGCTGCGAAGGTAGGAAGCGCCGTTGACATCGATGATGGCGCCGGTCGAGAACTCCGCGCCGGCCGAGGCCAGAAACAGGACCGCGTGGGCCACTTCTTCAGGTTTTGCAACCCGCCCCAGCGGGCTC
>JASLLH010000117.1:0-5397 GCA_030747115.1 Arenicellales bacterium | reverse complement strand
GCAACTGCCTGGCCTATGCCCATGGTCGGGCTGTATTTGTCGCCGGGGTGACCCCAGGTAAAGGCGGCCAGGTTTTCGAAGGGATTCCAATCTTTGACACGGTAGCACAAGCCCGGACAGAGACCGGGGCAAATGTGTCAGTAATTTATGTGCCGCCGGCGTTTGCCGCTGCCGCGATCGATGAGGCCGTGGAGGCTGGCATCGAGACCATTATCTGCATCACCGAAGGTGTGCCGGTAAAGGATATGATCCTCAGCCGCCAGCGAATGAAAGGTAGTGGCTCGGTGTTAATCGGGCCCAATTGCCCCGGGGTAATTACGCCAGATGTGGTCAAGATTGGCATCATGCCCGGCTATATCCATCAGCAAGGACCGATCGGTGTGGTCTCACGTTCGGGCACCCTGACTTATGAAATCGTGGACCAGTTGAGCAAACTGGGTCTTGGCCAATCGACTTGCGTCGGTATTGGTGGTGACCCGGTTGGCGGCCTCAAGCATTTGGAGGTGATGAAATTATTCAACGATGACCCGCAAACCGAGGGGGTTGTCTTGTGTGGGGAAATTGGCGGTATGGATGAGGAGACCTGCGCGGACTGGATCGGCCAGCACCTAAAAAAACCGGTGGCGGCCTTCATAGCCGGCAGTACGGCACCAGCGGGCAAGCGCATGGGTCATGCCGGAGCTATCGTTGCCGGTGGTAAAGGCACAGCCGAGGATAAGATTCGCGCACTGGAGGCCGCCGGCGTGGCAGTAACCCGCAATCCAGCCCGAATTGGCGAAGCCATGCGAGCGGCCTTAGGCTGATACCGCGTCAATAGTAGGCAAGGATGACGGGAATTAGCGCCTAGAGGGCGGTCAGCACCTGTTCGATGCTCTCCTTGGCATCGCCGAAAAGCATCCGTGTGTTTTCCCGGTAGAAAAGCGGGTTGTCCACACCGGCATAGCCGGTAGCCATGCTGCGCTTCAAGACCACCGTGGTTTCAGCTTTCCAGACCTCAAGTACCGGCATACCGGCGATGGGGCTGTCTGGTACTTCTTGGGCGGCTGGATTGACGATGTCGTTGGCTCCGATGACCAGCACGACGTCTGTTTGCGGCAAATCAACGTTTATTTCATCCATTTCGAGAACGATGTCGTAGGATACTTTCGCCTCGGCCAGGAGCACATTCATGTGACCAGGCATACGGCCGGCCACCGGGTGAATGGCAAATCGTACCTCTACCCCGCGCTGCTTCAGATTGCGAGTAAGCTCCGAGACTGGGTGCTGAGCGTGGGCGACCGCCATGCCGTAACCAGGAACGATCACCACACTGCCGGCAGTGGACAGCAGTTCGGCAGTTTCCGGCGCCGACAATGCGATCACCTCACCAGTTACCTCAGTTGCGCTAGTACTGCTACCAGTGGTGCCGAAGCCGCCCAGGATTACGGCTAGGAAGCGCCGGTTCATTGCCCGGCACATAATGTAACTCAGTATCGCGCCGCTGCTGCCAACCAGCGCCCCGGTCACGATCAACAGGTCGTTGGACAACATGAACCCTGTAGCGGCAGCAGCCCAACCAGAGTAACTGTTCAGCATAGAGATAACCACCGGCATGTCGGCACCACCTATGGCCATAACCATATGCACACCGAACACCAGCGCTAATGCTGTCATCAGCAGCAAGGGCCACATGCCGCCGGCATTAGAGTCCGCACCCAGAAAAACATAACCTAGCCAAAGGCAGACCAGACCGATCGCTAAGTTAATGAGGTGGCGGCCTGGCAGCAGCAGCGGGTTCGAGGAAATAACCCCTTGCAGTTTACCGAAAGCAGCTACGGAACCTGTAAAAGTGACCGCACCGATCAGCACGCCCAGAAAAATTTCAGCGTCGTGCACCGTTTTTTCGGCATCTGTGAACTGTGCTCCAGGATCGAGGTAACTGCCAATGCCGACTAACACCGCCGCCAGGCCGACGAAACTATGCAACATTGCCACCAGTTGCGGCATAGCGGTCATCTCGACCCGTGAGGCGACCGCTGCACCCGCCGCTCCGCCAACGGCCATCAGCACGATAATAAGGGTGTAGCCGGTGACCGCCCCGTCCCACAGGGTAGCGCCGATGGCAAGTAGCATGCCGAGGATCCCAAACAGGTTACCCCGCCGGGCACTCTCTTGGTGGCTCAACCCGCCCAGGCTAAGGATAAAAAGAATGCTTGCGGCTATGTAGGCCGCTGGAATGATCCCTGCAGGCATCAGGTGTCTTTCCTGAACATGTGCAGCATGCGCTGGGTCACCAGGAAACCGCCACTGACATTGACACTGGATATCAAAAGGGCGACGCCGGCAAGGGTTGCTACCAGAGCAGAGTCGGAATCGATGAGCAGCAGGGCGCCAATGATAATGATTCCACTGATGGCATTGGTAACACTCATGAGCGGGGTGTGCAGCGCCGGGGTGACACTCCAGACGACCTGCCAGCCGACGAACACAGCGAGTACAAATACGGTGAAATGGGCCATGAACGATGCCGGCGCCACCGCGCCGACCCCGAGAATGGTAGCCACCGCTACCAGCAATGCGATCAACGTGCCCAAGCCGCGCGATTTTTGCTTCACCGCCGTTGTCGCGGCAGGCGTTGTGGGCGGTGGTGTTGGTGGGACGGCTGCTACTTTCAGTGGTGGTGGTGGCCAGGTGATCTCGCCATTTTTTACCACGGTGACGCCTCGGATTACCTCATCCTCCATATTGACGTCGATCTGCCCGTCTTTGTCCGGGCACAACTCGGCCAGCAAGTGTCGAACATTGTTGCCGTACAACTGGCTGGATTGCGCCGCCATCCGGCTCGGCAGGTCAGTCAGACCAATTACGGTGATCCCCCCGATTTCGATAACTTCCCCCGGTTGCGTCAATTCGCAGTTGCCCCCTTGCTCGGCAGCGAGGTCTACGATGACGCTGCCCGGTTTCATAGCACGAGCGGTATCGGCGAGGATAAGTTTTGGTGCAGGCTTACCGGGTATCAGGGCAGTTGTAATGATGATATCCACTTCCCGTGCCTGCTCTGCAAAAAGCTTCATCTCGGCGGCGATAAATTCCTCACTCATGACTTTGGCATAGCCGCCTTCACCACTGCCGTCTTCTGCAAAATCGAGCATGAGGAACTCGGCACCCATGCTCTCAACTTGCTCTTTTACCTCCGGCCGGGTGTCAAAAGCGCGAACGATTGCGCCCATGCCGCCGGCCGCACCGACCGCGGCCAAGCCCGCCACGCCGGCGCCAATAATCAGCACTTTGGCCGGCGGAATTTTTCCGGCAGCAGTCACTTGACCGGTAAAGAAACGCCCACAATGGGCTGCAGCCTCCACTACGGCCCGGTAGCCTGCAATATTGGCCATGGAACTCAGGGCGTCGAGTTTCTGGGCTCGGGAAATACGTGGTACGGCGTCCATGGCCAGGATAGTGGCGCCGCTGGCAGCAAGACGCGCCAGAAGTTCTGAATCTTGGCCGGGCCAAATAAAACTAATGAGTGTTTTACCCGCGCTAAGCAGACTTGATTCGTCCCGGTTAAGGTCCGGGTGGTGGCCGGGCGGGCGAACCTTGAGAATGATTTCGGCCGATGACCATAACTCGATCGGGCTGGCCACCAAGGTCGCCCCGGCCTCGCTGTAGGCACTGTCGGTGAACCCGGCAGCGGTACCAGCGCCCCGTTCGACGGCAATTTCGAACCCGAGCTGGGCCAGAAGAGGGGCTGAGTCGGGCGCGACCGCGACGCGTCGCTCGCCGAAAAAAATCTCCCTGGGAACACCAATGCGCATTTTCGCGTACTTAACTTTAGGTAGTGGGCCGGATCAACGGCCACGGTTCAAACAGAGGCGGGATTGTCGCTAAAAGCATCGCGATCATCAACCGTTAATGCCAGCCAGCCTGGACACCGCTTACGTCGACCGGCGGCTGGCATTACCAGCCGAGCTAAATCCGGTATCCTTCACCCCTTGGTGCGCAAAAGAAGAGGCAGTCGTTGATGATTGAAACCGGTGCGGCCCAGCATGCCTTGGAGGATATCCGGGTGCGGGTCGAGGCGCTCAGGGGGTATCTTTGACTATGACACCCGCAAAGAGCGCCTCGAAGAGGTGCTGCTGAGGCTGGAGGATCCAGCGGTCTGGAATGACCCGGCCCAGGCCCAGAAGTTGGGCCAGGAGCGTGCCCGGCTGGAGGAGACTGTTCAGACCCTGGATGACCTCGACATCCGGACTCACGACGCGATCGAGCTGTTGGAACTGGTTCGGACGGAGGACGACGCCGAAGCACTGACGGAAATCGAGCAGGAGGTCCTGCAACTTGGCAAGCGCCTCGGGAAACTGGAATTTCTGAGGATGTTCGCCGGCGAGCTAGATGTTGCCAGTGCGTTTGTCGACATCCAGGCTGGATCGGGAGGGACCGAAGCCCAGGACTGGGCCGAAATGCTGCTCAGAATGTATCTACGCTGGGCTGAGGACGAAGACTTGGTCACTGAACTGGTAGAAAAATCTGAAGGTGAAGTGGCCGGCATCAAGAGTGCGACGGTACACCTAAGGGGTGAATATGCTTACGGCAAGCTCAGGACCGAGACCGGCGTACACCGATTGGTCCGAAAATCCCCGTTTGACTCGGGTAACCGCCGCCACACCTCTTTCGCCTCGGTCTTCGTCTATCCCGAGATTGATGACAGCATAGAGATCGCGATCAATCCGGCGGACCTTCGCATCGACACCTACCGGGCCAGTGGCGCCGGCGGCCAGCATGTCAACCGAACAGATTCGGCCGTGCGCATCACCCATCTGCCCAGCGGAATCGTTGTGCAATGTCAGAACGACAGGTCTCAGCACCGTAACAAGGCCGAAGCGATGGCTGTACTGAGGGCCCGCTTGTACGAGGCCGAAATGCGCGAGCGGCGCGAACAACAGCAACAACTCGAGAATTCCAAAGCCGACATTGGCTGGGGCAGTCAGATTCGTTCTTACGTGCTTGATCAGTCCCGCATTAAGGATCTGAGAACTGGAGTGGAAACCGGCAACACTCAGGCCGTACTCGACGGCGATCTTAACCCTTTTATCGAAGCCAGCTTGAAAGCCGGCCTCTAAGGCTTGGTTCAGATATGAGTAACACGGAACACAACGAACAAGTCGAACAACGCCGAGCCAAATTGGCGCAACTTCGTGACGTAGGTGAGCCTTACCCGAATGATTTCCGGCGCGAGCATCGGGCGACCGAAATCATTGCCCGATGCGGTGACCTTGACCAGGCCGAGTTGAAGGAACAGGAGTGCAAGGTCAGCGTCGCCGGCCGGCTGATGACCCGGCGCATCATGGGCAAAGCCAGCTTTGCCCATATTCGGGATGAGACTGGCGACCTACAGATTTACCTGCAACGCGAGACGCTACC
>JASLLH010000116.1:0-5433 GCA_030747115.1 Arenicellales bacterium | reverse complement strand
GCCATATCCATCGACGGGGAGACTTTCTCCAGGCTGGATTCGACCTGCCCCAGTGCCACCGCCAGGAACCGGACCACATAAGCAAACAATACTGCAACAACCGTGCCGCTCAACAACAGCCCCGAAGAAAACCCAACAGTCCGACGCAACAGTGCATCCAGCGCGTTATCAAAGGCGGCAAACGGCACCAGGATACCAACGGCCAGCACCGCACCCGGTACCGCATAGCCTAAGGCGGCGATGCGGGTGGCAAAGCCAAGAACTCGCCCGCCATTAAGGCGCCGGCTGTAAGCGATAAACAGCGCGACCAACAGCGCCAGCAATGCGGCCGACGCTGACAGCAAAAGGCTATTGAGAGTATAGGTCTGAAAAGCCGGCGTCCACGACCGCTCAAAATAGACAATTGCAAGCCGCCCCAACACCAGGACCGGAACAACAAATCCCCCCAGTACTGGCAGAGCACAAGCCATAATCGCAAGAGCGGAGCGAAACCCGCCCAGGTAATAAGCCGGTAAGGCGCGAAAGCGGCTGCTGGACTGCTGGTAAACCTTCTGATGGCGCCGACTGATACGCTCCAAGGTGATCAGCAAGATCACGAACGCCAACATTGTGGTCGCGATCTGAGCGCCACCAGCAAGGCTACCCATGCCCAGCCAGACATCTACCAATCCAGCGGTCATGGTGTAAACCGCAAAGAAATCTACGGTGCCGTAATCGTTAAGTGTCTCCATCAGTGCGAGAGAGACGCCAACAACGATTGCCGGACGTGCCGCTGGCAGCGAAACAGTAGTAAAGGTGCGCCACGGTCCACGGCCCAGGACCCGACTGACCTCCAACACGTTGACCGACTGCTCCAGAAAAGCTGATCGCGCCAACAGGTATACATACGGATACAGCACCAAACCCATAAGAGTGATGGCTCCGCCGAGGCTGCGGATTTCAGGAAAAAAATAATCCCGAGCGCTATGCCAGCCAAAAAGCGCGCGCAGCAAGCCTTGCACCGGCCCGGCGTACTCCAAGAAGTCTGTATAGGCGTACGCGATCACGTAGGCCGGTATCGCCAGTGGAAACAGCAGCAGCCATTCGAAAATGCGCCTGCCCGGAAAACGGCACATAGTCACCAACCACGCTGTGGACACTCCGGTGAGAAAGACACTGCACCCAACCCCCAGCATCAACCACAGGGTATTGCCCACATAACCCGGTAAAGAGGTGCGCACCAGGTGGCCCCAGATATCGCCACTGGAGTCCACTGCAAAGAATACCACCGCAGCCACTGGCATCAGCGCTAACGCCGCCAGCACGAGAGCGCCCGCCGTCCACCAATCCGGCGGGGAACCGGATTGGTGGCCTTGGCGCGGCAGCTGCTTCAGAGCGTGAGATAAGGCGGTAGCCATCAGCCCTCGAACCCGACCCTGTCAGATCGTAGACACTGCTCTAGTTGTTGTATCCGACCTCGTCGGCCATGCGGATCGCTGCGGCACGATTATCCGCAATCGCCGCCAGGCTCAGCGAGTCTTCCTTGAATTTGCCCCATGATTTTTGTAGCTCATTCCATGCCACACTGGACTTGACCGGGTACTCACCGTTCTTTTGCGCATACATCTGCTGGCCCTGGCTGCCGGCCAGGAACTCCATCAATTTGATTGCATCAGCTCTGTTCGGCGCGTGCTTGGTTAATGCCACACCGCTGACGTTCATATGCGTACCCCGGTTATTCTGGTTTGGAAAAAGGACATTTACCGATTCGGCCCACGCTACCTGCTCTGGGTCATTTAACATATTTGCCATGTAGTAGTGGTTGATTACCGCTACATCACATTCACCTTCCTTGACAGCTTTCACCTGGGCCCGGTCATTTCCTTTGGGCTTGCGGGCGAGATTCGATTTCAGGCCGGCGAGCCATACTTTAGCCCCCGCCGCACCATGATGTGCAATCATGCTGGCTGTCAGCGCCACCATGTAGGGATGCTTGCCCGAACGGGTACAGATGCGGCCCTTCCATTTAGGGTCAGACAGATCTTCATAGGACAAGATCTCGCCGATCTTCACGCGCTCCTTGGAAGCAACGATGATGCGGGCCCGAGTGGTCAGGCCAAACCAGTGGCCCTGGGGGTCCTGGTAATTTTTTGGAATATGTCCGGCAAAGCGCGCAGAATCGACCGACTGGGTCAAGCCTGTATTCTTGATATCAGAGAGGCGTCCAATATCAACCGTAAACACCAGGTCGGCGGGGCTGTTCGCACCTTCGCTCTGTAACCGCTCAAGCATGCCTTTCTTGGCAAATACCGAGTTGACCTTGATACCGGTCTGCTCGGTAAATGCGGCGAACATCGGGTCGATCAGCTGAGGCTTGCGGTAACTGTAGACGTTGACCTCTGCCGCACTTGCCAGCAACGGTGTTGCCACCAGCAGGTTTGAGATTATGAGACTCCTTAAGATCGAATAACTGTATTTCAACTTGGCTCTCCAATTTCTATGCTTCATTTAGATCACAGACCACTTAGCCGTTCAAGGTGCCCACTGAAGCGCCCCCAAAGGGGTGGTCGTTGCCGGAGGCATTCTAATACGAATACAAATGATTCGCAACCTCGATTATTCCAATAGGAGAAAAACGGGCCGGCAATCAGTAACAAAGGGCTCAGCGCGCCTGATTTACGCTGTATGAATCGTGAGAGCAAAAGCGAGTTACGCAATCTATGCCGGTACGCCTGCCTGGAATAGGCTTTATTCAGGCTTAGAACTCAAACGGATATTCTGGTTTTGAGCAGGCTAGAGATAGTGCGTGACTGGGCTATCTCGCCACTGTCATGGTAGGACTCGTGGTTGGCCTCGATATCCTTCAGTCGATAACGATAATTGACCATCAGCCCTGCTGCGCGCTCCTGACCCCGGCGGGCGATGTCCCCCGGAAAATTAAGGCGGTCTACACTGGCGCCGTTTGAGAGATGAAAATTTGCTACCTGATCTCGTGCCCCCTGACCCCGTTTTTCTTGCACCAGGTAATGTGCGGCCAAGATCAACAACGGCTGGCGGGCACGCTCCAGGGCGGCATGGTCACGCAACCAGCTGCGATCAGAAAACATGCGCTGAAGCGCTCCGGCCTCGCGCAAGGCCTGCAATGCTTCTGTTACCCGGGGATGCTCTTGCTCGCCCGCCTTCGACTTATCCAGCCTTTCATTGATCCAGCTGCGGAATCCGGGCATGGGCGAGAGGGTCGAAAAATTCTTAAGCTGCTTGTAATCACGGTTCAACCGGTCGACCACCTGCTTAATCAGAAAGCTGCCAAAGCCCACCCCATCGAGGCCCGGTTGCGTCGCCGAGATGGAATAAAACACCGCAGTGTCAACCTTGGCCGGATCCAGTTCACGGTGATCCACCCGCAGCAGGTCATTGATACGCTCCGCGATGCCAGCGGTCAGTGCCACCCAGACAAAGATCAGCGGATCGTTGGGCATCTGCGGGTGGATGAAGGCATAACAGCGCCGATCTGACGCCGCCAGGCGGTGCTTGATATCCTGCCACGAACGAATCGCGTGCACCGCTTCGTGTTCGGCCAAGGTTTCCAGCAGCGTGGCCGGGGCATTCCAGGTAATGCGGCGCAATTCGAGAAAGCCCACGTCGAACCAGGACGCCAGCAGGTCCCGGAACTCGCGGTCGAAAGCCTGTAGTGCAATGTCCTCACCTTTGGCCTCGATGAGTTCGGCCCGCATGTCGACTAGAAACTTGATGCCCTCAGGCAAATCGTTGAACTGGCTCAACAACCGCACGCGTGGAGACTTCAAAATCTGCCGCAGTTGCTCCTCGGCAGCCAGCAGCACCTTGCGGTCGGCCTCGGCGTCATCGACTGCAGTCAGCGCCAGCCAGTGCCGAGTTGCATTGCGCAAAGCATCGGTGTCTACCCCGTACTCATTGGCGAGCAGTTGCAGGAAGTGAGCGCGCCCCTGCGTATTGAGATCAAGATACACACCACCAAGACGCGTCGCTCGGCCCCGGGCTGAGGCGGCGCCGCCGACCTCGGACAGGCACTCGTCGATCTGCCGGCGGATCAGGTGCAGATCATCTGCCGGCAGTCCGGCACGCACTTTGCCGGTGATCCGGCTGAGCGCTCCTTGTTCGACCTCGACCCAGGCGCGCCGCAACTGCTGCAGACTACGCAGTCCCAGGCTTGTAGATAGAGTCATGTTGAAAAGCCTCCGCTGACGGGCAGCGTATGCTAGCGCAAAACCCGGCTTAGAAACGGTCGATTAACCAGCCGCCCCCGAGTATTGCATCGATATGAGCTCAAGCGTTGTGCGCAAGATCCAGCGCCTGCAGGATATCGGCGGACAGATCCTCCAGGTTCTCTAGCCCCACCGAGATCCGCACCAATCCGAAGCTG
Source organism: Arenicellales bacterium (assembly GCA_030747115.1). GTDB lineage: Bacteria > Pseudomonadota > Gammaproteobacteria > Arenicellales > UBA868 > UBA12578. Next base: position 1,052 of record JASLLH010000116.1, on the reverse strand, counting down.
ATGCCGTGTGCCTCGCGCTCTTCTTCGGTGTAGTTGTTGTGGGTCATACTGGCGGGGTGCTGGACCAGCGTTTCGGCATCCCCCAGGCTGACGGCGCGCTGCGCCAACTTGACCGAATCCATGAAGCGTACGCCAGCCTCGTAGCCACCGGCCAGTTCCAACGCAAGCATGCCGCCGAATGCCGTCATCTGTCGACTCGCCAGCGCGAACTGAGGGTGGGATTGAAGGCCTGGGTAATAGATCGAGCCCACCGCAGGATGGTCCTCGAGCTGACGGGCTAAGGCCAGGGCATTGTCACAGTGGCGCGCCATGCGCAGTTCCAGAGTCTTAATGCCGCGCAGCAATAGGAACGAATCAAAGGCGGAGAGTACTGCCCCGGTCATATCTTTTAAGCCCACGGTGCGCACCGCCAACAGGTCCTCGGCCGGGCCGATAACGGCGCCGGCAAGCAGGTCACCATGACCGCTCAGGTACTTGGTCATGGAGTGGACCACGAAATCTGCGCCCAGTTCGATCGGCCGCTGCAACCAGGGCGTGCCATAGGTGTTGTCAACGATGACCCGGGCACCTTGGTCGTGCGCTACCTTCGTGACAGCCGCGATGTCGATCACCCGCATGTTGGGATTGGTCGGTGTTTCAAAAAAAACAAACTGCGTGGCCGGGGTAATGGCCGCCGCGAGTTCTTCCAGCACGGTCAGATCGACAAAGCGGACCGTAACTCCAAAACGGGAAAGGCCCTGGCCCAGAAAGGAAAAAGTACATCCATAAAGGGTCTTATCAGCGACGATTTCATCGCCTGAACGGACAAATGACCAGATCAGTGCGGTAATGGCGCCGATCCCGGAAGCGACCGCCAGTGCCGCTTCACCCCCTTCGAGACTAGCCAGGCGCTGCTCCAACACCGCTTGGGTGGGATTTCCCACCCGGGCATAAACGTAGCCCGGCGTCTCGCCGGCAAACCGGCTTTGACCTTGAGCGATAGAGTCAAATGAATAGGTGGCGTTGAGGTACACCGGCGGATTCAATGAGCCGTGGTGACTGCCGGGATCATA
>JASLLH010000115.1:0-5437 GCA_030747115.1 Arenicellales bacterium | reverse complement strand
TCAGGGGGGCAGGATGAGCGAGGGCATCAATCTGTTGCCTTGGCGGGAAGCGCGGCGCTCGCGCCAGCAGCGCCGCGCGCTGGCCACGGCCATTATGTTGTGGGTACTGAGCCTGGCCACGGTCGCTGCTAGTTGGTGGTATTTCGAGGGCGAGATTCGTTTCCAGCGTACCCGTAATACTTTCCTTGAAGGCCAGATTGCAAAGGTTGAGCGACAGTTACAGAAAATCAGCGAGATACGCCAACGTAAGGACGAACTGATTGAACGGATGGGTGTTATCCACCAACTGCAAGCCGAGCGGATACGCCTGGTGCGTGGTTTGGATCACCTGCCGCGCGAACTTCCAGAAGGTGTGTTCTTTTCCTCACTGGAACGTGACAACAAAGGCATCAACTTGACCGGGATTGCCCAGTCCAGCTCTCGTGTCTCGACACTGATGGAGCGCCTCGACCAGACCCGAATCTTCGGCCACTCGGAACTCAACATCATCAACGTAGGTGATACCCACCAGTTCGAGTTATGGGTGATGTATCCGTCCTTGGCACCGACCGACGCCGATGCAGGCTCGGACAACGCCCAGTGAATACCCCTGAGGCTGAGGCAGTGACAGCATGAGTCGGCTCGATGAACTGCGAGACATTGAGATCGGCCAACCAACCAGTTGGCCAGCCTGGTTCGTCGTGGTTGCGGCGCTGGTGTTGGCTGCGCTGCTAGCGTTTGGTGGTTGGCAGTTCCTAGTCCAGGACCAGTTGCAGACGCTGGAACGCGAGCGAGCCCGGGAAGGGGAGTTGCGCAACACCTACAAAAGCAAGAAGGGTATGGTGGTGAACCTGCCGGCGTACCAGGCGCAGATGGTGGAGATAGAGCAGATGCTTGCTGCCATGGTGCGCCAGTTGCCGGACAGTGCCGAGGTGCCCTCGTTGCTGATCGATATCACCGAGGCTGGCACCCAGCGCGGCCTGCACTTTGTGACTTTTGATCCACAGCAGGAAGAAGTGGGGGATTTCTATGCGGTTTTGCCCATCCGTGTCGAAGTGACCGGGGGTTATCACCAGTTGGCCGGATTTATCAGCGACCTGGCAAGAATGCCGCGCATTGTCACCGTCGGCGACATGACCATCAACGCGGACGACAGCGGCGGACTGACCACTTCCGTTATGCTCCAGACGTACCGTTATCTGACGGAGGAGGGCGGCTGATGGTCGGCCGTAACTGTCTGGCAGGTAGGCCCTGGCCGGCGCTCGCGGTCGTCATCGTGGCTCTGCTTGGCACCTCATGCAGCCGCGAGCACTCGCTGGCGGATCTCGAGCATTTTGTGCGATCGGCGCACCAGAACACCACGCCGCGGGTGGAGCCGCTCCCGGAACTGCCGCCGGTGGAATCCTACCTGTACACCGCCGACACCCTGGTCGATCCATTTGCCCCGGAGAACGTCTATGGCAAGGTCGAGGAAGTCGAGGAGGTTGTCGAGGTGGTGCCCGACCCGCTGGAGCCCGATTCGACGAGACCCCGCGAAAAACTAGAGAGTTTTCCGTTGGATTCTCTGCGGTTGGTGGGTACTATTGTGCGCGAGGGCGAGGTCAGCGCGTTAGTGACGGCGCCTGACAACCAGATTCACCAGGTCATTGAGGGCAATTATCTCGGTCAGAACAACGGCAAAGTGGTAGCCGTAGACCTCGCTGCCGGTGCATTGGACCTGGAAGAAGTGGTGTTGGGCCCCACTGGCCGCTGGGAGATTCGCCCATACCGGATGAGCACCGGGCAGTAAGATGATTCAGATTACGGTACATTCAGGGCCATGAGTAAAAGTGCGGGCAGGCGAGGTATGGAATCAACCAGGATGGCGTGGCTCGCCGGACGACGCGCACTGGCAACGGCCAGCATCTACCTGGCTTTACTCGGCGGTTTGCACGCGACCGCTAACGCCGATACCGAGTTACTCGAGATCAAACATGTGATGCTCTCGGGTGGACAACTGCAATTGGATATCGGCGCCTCCGGGCCGATGCCCAAGCCGGTCGTTTTTCGTACCAGCGGCCCCGACCGGATCGTGCTGGACTTCTTTGGCGTGAGTAGTCGGGTCGAGCCGCCACTGATCAAGATCGGCCGGGGCTCGGTCGAGAGTGTCATGGTGGTGGCCACTGCGGAGCGTTGTCGGATCATCATTAACCTGATTGCAGCGGTGGCGTTCGAGAGCCGGCCACGGGCACGTGGCATGACTCTGCTGATCGACCAGGTTTATATCGCCGGGGAAAGTGATGCAGGGCGGACGCAGTCGATCACGGGTGAGGTCGAACGCAGTGGCAGTAGCCGGGTTGAGCGGGTCGATTTTCGCCGTAGCCCGGATGGGGCGGGCCGCGTCATGGTTTACCTGGATCGGGAGGATGCCGCCATCGACGTGCGAGAGCGGTCGGGTGAGATCGTGTTGGAAATTGCCGACGCCATGTTGGATACTGTTTTGGAACAGCGACTCGACGTCATCGACTTTGCTACCCCGGTACAGTTTGTGGACGTTTTCGACGTCGACGGTGCTGTGCGGATAGTGGTCAGTCCCCGTGGTGAATACGACTACGTATCATTTCAGTCAGGGGGGTTATTCACCCTGGAGGTGACGGCACGACCAGCAGTCGGGCAGGGGGATACGGCCGGGACCGGTTACACTGGCAAGTTGATCAGTTTCGATTTTCAGAACATCTCGGTGCGCGGCGCACTGCAGATGATTGCCGATGACACTGGACTCAACTTCGTCATCAGCGACAGCGTCTCGGGGGATCTGAGCCTGCGCCTCAAGGAGGTGCCCTGGGACCAGGCATTGGATACCATCATGCAGGCCAAGGGGTTGGCTCGGCGCGAGCACGGCAAAGTGGTATGGATCGCGCCGGCGGAGGAGATATCCAACCAGGAGCGCCTAACCTTAGAGGCATCCCGGCAGGTCAGCGAACTGGAGCCGCTGATATCCGAACTTATCCAGGTGAACTACGCCAAGGCCGAGGACATCGCTAGTTTGCTGAAGTCGGTGCGGGCAGTAGAACCCAACGTGCAGAGCACGATGTTCGGTAACGTGTCCGTCGCCGAAGTTCAAACGGAAGAGAACCGACTGCTTTCCGATCGCGGCAGCGTGACCGTTGATTCCCGCACCAATTCCCTGCTCATCCAGGATACGGCCCATAAAATCCACGAGATTCGTAAACTCATCAACGAGTTGGACCGGCCGGTCAAGCAGGTCTTGATCGAGACCCGGATTGTTGAGGCAAACGAGGATTTCAGCCGCAATCTTGGAGTCAAGTTGGGCTTGACCGGCGTCAACAGCAATACCGACCTGGGCACGGTAAGCGGGTCGGGCTCGGTCGACAACACCGGTACCATCCGCAGTGATGGAGTCAACGAAAGCGGTGACGGTTCACTCGGGGTCAATTTTCCCGCACAGTCTATTGGCTCAGTAGCCCCCGCATCCTATGCCTTGAACCTGGCCAAGGCTGGTGCCGGCTGGGCAGCGTTGATCGATCTTGAGATCTCGGCGCTGGAAGCCGAGGGTACCGGCAAGATTATTGCCAACCCGCAACTCCTTACAGCCGACAAGCAGGAAGCGTATATCGAGCAGGGCCAGGAGCGCATCTTTACCACCAGCACGGCTGGTGTGAGCGAGATGGTCACCAAAAAGGCTGTGTTGAGCTTGACGGTTACCCCACAGATCACGCCGGACGATCGGGTCATCCTGGAGGTCAATATCACCAAGGATTCGTTCGTCTCGCCGACCGAGGAAAACATCAATACCTTGCAGGTGCGCACCCAGGTGCTGTTGGACAATGGTGAGACAGTGGTCATTGGCGGCATCTACACCCTGGAATCAGCAGTAAGGGTATCGAAGGTGCCAGTACTCGGTGACTTGCCGATTGTGGGAGTGCTTTTCAAGACCCGGGGAATCCTCGATGATCGGAAGGAATTACTGATATTCCTGACGCCGCGCATCATCAATCCGGCGCTGACTGCGGGTTAGCCGGCGTCGGCACACTCACATCACGAGCTGGTTGAGTCGACCAGCCCGGCGCCCGATACGGGCGGAGTTTTCCTAGCATGGCAACGCGAAGCAATATCTATCTGGTTGGTCCAATGGGTGTGGGTAAGACCACCATCGGCAAAGCCCTGGCGAAAAATCTTGGGATGGATTTTGTCGATTCCGACGAGAGCATCGAAGAGCGTACCGGGGTCAGCATCTTGACCATCTTTGATATCGAGGGCGAGGAAGGGTTCAGGCAGCGCGAGGCCCAGATGATCAGTGAATTGACCGGGCGAAAAAACATCGTTCTGGCAACCGGTGGCGGGGCAGTGATCCGTGACGATGTGCGTAAGACGTTGCGGCATAACGGGTTGGTCATCTACCTGCATGCCACCGTCGACATGCTGCTTGAGCGGACCCGCAACAGTAAGAACAGGCCGCTGCTTAACAGGGGCGGGGATCGGCGAAAGATTTTCGAGGATCTGATGAGCGAGCGTGAGCCGTTGTACCGCCAGGAGGCCGACATCGTGTTCGAGACCGATGGCCGTTCGCCGCACGCCGTCGCCCGGGATATCCTCAGTGAGGTAAAAAAGCGATGGTTGTGCTAAACGTCGACCTGGGCGAGCACAGTTATCCCATCCATGTCGGCGCTGGCCTGTTGCGTGAGGCGGAACTCCTGGGCAGCCACATCACCTCGAGCGAGGTGATGGTAGTGACTAACGAAACCGTGGCACCGTTATATCTGGATACCCTGCTTGGCTGTCTCAGCGGCTATCAGGTAACCTGCCAGGCGCTACCGGATGGTGAGCAGTATAAATCGCTCGAGACCCTGGCCGGGTTGTTCGACACCCTGCTGGCTGCCACCTGCAGTCGAGACACTACCTTGATTGCGCTCGGCGGCGGGGTGGTGGGCGATATCGCCGGATTTGCCGCGGCCTGTTACCAGCGCGGCATTCGTTTTATCCAGCTGCCCACAACCCTGTTGGCGCAGGTTGATTCAGCGGTCGGCGGCAAGACCGCGGTCAATCACCCGCTTGGGAAAAATATGATTGGGGCGTTTTACCAGCCTGCTTGTGTATTTGCCGATACCGATACCTTGTTAACGCTTGCGCCAAGGCAGTTGGCGGCGGGTATTGCCGAGGTGGTCAAGTATGGCTTGATCCGCGACTCCAGTTTTTTTAAGTGGCTGGAAGACCACATAACCCGCCTTCTTGCTCGTGATCAGGATGCACTGCAGCACGCTGTCATTGAATCTTGTCGGCATAAGGCGGCGGTGGTCGCTGTTGACGAGAAAGAGACCGGTGAGCGCGCGCTGTTGAACCTGGGCCATACCTTCGGCCACGCTATCGAGGCAGCATTGGGTTACGGTGTTTGGCTGCACGGTGAGGCGGTAGCGACCGGCATGGTGATGGCTGCTACGATGTCCCAGCGGCTAGGGTG
>JASLLH010000114.1:0-5443 GCA_030747115.1 Arenicellales bacterium | reverse complement strand
GCAGATCACCGACCGGATCATGCATGTTGGGCTGGACCACCTCGAGATAGTGCAGGTGAACCAGCGGGTTGACTGCCAGTTCGTGTACCTCGGCCCGTTTGCGCACCACCTGGCGGTGCACCTGACTCTCGGGCGGCACATCGATCACCACGTCCCCGAGTATCTGGGTAGAGCACCCGAGCCGGCGCCCGGGCGGCAATCCGCTGACCGCGTGGTACTCGACCTCGTTCTCGCCAGGGCCTGAGAGGTTACCGATTGCCGACTCTATGCCATGCTTGGGAAACGACCCCTCGCTCAATTCGACCTGGCAGCGCCCACAGATAGCGCGACCACCACAGACCGAGTCCAGATCCACGCCCAACTCGCGGGCGGCCTGTAGTATTGTGGTGCCAGGAGTGAACTGGCCGCGGCGGCCCGAGGGAGTGAACACCACCAACGCAGTGGTGCTGTCTACGAGGGCGTCAGTGACAGGATTTTTTCTACCCATGTTCACTCGTCACTACCCATGCGACGTGGTTCGCTCGGGTGTACCAGATAGTAATCCGAGGCGTCGGCGAAGAAGATGTGCTCGCGGGTTTGCAGCCCCGTGGGCGCATCCAGGCAACCGGCCGCGATGGCCAGTTCTTTCTGCTGGGTCGAACGCCAGAAAAGACTTGCACCGCAGCGGTTACAAAATCCCCTCTGAGCATGCACTGACGAACTGAACCAGGTCAACGTTCCGCTGTCGGCGATATCGACGCACGCCGGAGGCGCCGCGGTTGCAGCCCAGTAATGGCCGCTGGTCTTACGGCATTGCGAGCAGTGACAAACCAATACCTGGCGTAGCGGCCCCTGGATCGTGAAACTGACGCTGCCGCACAGGCAACTGCCACTGTGCCTGGATTCAGGCACGGACAGCCCGGCGACGCCCACGGCGGCGGCCCTCGCGGGCGCCTTGCTCCCCCGGTGTCGGAGGCTCCCGGTACTTGCCAATCCAGCGCAAGCAATCCGGGTCATGACCCATCATCACATCGGCGCCCATAACCGCTTGCATGACTTCCGCGTGCAGGGGATTAGTGATTGCCGAGGTCATCCCGGCACTGATAGCCATGGTCAGGAAAGCAGCGTTGAGGCCATGGCGGTTGGGTAGTCCAAAACTGACGTTGGATGCGCCGCAGATGCTGTTGACCTTGAGTTCTTCCCGCAGCCGCCGCAGGATGTGTATGACTTGGCGGCCAGCATCGTTCATGGCGCCTACGGGCATGACCAGCGGGTCTACCACGACGTCCTCCCGCGGGATACCGTGATCCTGCGCGCGCTCGACGATCTTGCGGGCAACCTCAAAACGCACGTCGGGATCTTCTGAAATACCGCTTTCGTCGTTAGAGATAGCAACCACTGCCGCCTGGTGTTTCTTCACCAGTGGTAATACCTGCTCGAGGCGCTCGTCCTCGCCGGTGACAGAGTTAACCAGGGCCTTACCCTGGTATGTCGACAGCCCGGAGGCCAGCGCTGCCACAATAGAGGAATCGATCGACAGGGGTAAATCGGTCAGCGATTGCACCAGTTGTACACACTCGGCCAAGATCGCCGGCTCATCGGCGAGTGGAATACCCGCATTAACATCCAGCATGTGGGCGCCGGCCGCCACCTGGGCCAGGGCATCTGACTGCACCCGGCTGTAATCACCATTTTTCATCTCCTCGGCCAGCACCTTGCGACCACTGGGGTTGATCCGCTCACCAATCACACAAAACGGCTGGTCGAAGCCGATCCTTACCTCTTTAGTCACTGAACTGACAACGGTTATGGTCACGTCACTGTCCTCTACTGTGGTGAAATTTCTGTACAACCGGGATACCAGGGTACCCGCCCCGCCAGTACGCCGGATGCCCCAATGATATCGGGGACCCGGTGTTCCTGTCGGTAAGCCATCACGTGTACACCGTGTACACCCTCGATCTCCCTGATAGCCTGGATCATCTCGACACAAATTCTTATGCCTTCCTCCTTCTGATCGTTCGCCTCCAGCAAGCGCTTGATGATCGCGTCGGGAATATGTACCCCGGGCACATTGTCCCGCAGCCAGGCTGCGGTCCGGGCCGAGGCCAGCGGGCCCACTCCCACCAGGATAAAACAACGCTCATCGAGACCCAGATCGCGGGCCTGCCGCATGTACCGGGTCAACCTGTCCAGGTCAAAGCAGTACTGGGTCTGGACAAATTGGGCTCCAGCTTCGATCTTCTTCTGCAGGCGCAGCGGGCGATAATCCAGCGGTGGGGCAAACGGGTTGGCCGCGGCCCCAATGAAAACCCTGGGCGGCACCGTCAGTGGCCTGCCGCTCATCAACTCGGAACGATCCCGCATGGCGGCAACCGCCTGTAGCAGCGACATGCAGTCGAAGTCGAATACCGGCTTGGCGTCGGGCTGGTCACCGGCCTGCACCCCGTCGCCGGTTAGACACAAAATGCTGCTCACGCCCATGGCGGCGGCGCCCAGGACATCTCCCTGGATTGCGATGCGGTTGCGGTCACGGCACGATACCTGCATCACGGTGGCATAGCCTTTGCGGGTCAGTAACGAACAGACGCCGACGCTGGACATATGGCAGTTGGCGCCCGAGCCATCGGTCGCATTGATGGCATCGACCCAGCCGTCGAAAATACCGGCTCGACGGTACACCTCTGCCGAATCGGCTGAATCCGGTGGGGCGATCTCGGTGGTCACCGCGAAACTGCCGGCCCGCAGCACCCGCTCGAGCCGACCAGACGAGGAGTATCCCGGCTGTACCGGCAATGCTGTGCTCGGCACGGCCTGGTCGTCGAGGTGCACGCTAGGTCCCGTTGCCAAAGAAGCGCCGGTCGCGCTTTTCGCGGACCTCGCGTAACCACGAGGAGGCGCCACGGTGGGATTGGGCCAGGGGCGGCTGAATCACCTGCAGCCCCGAACTATCCCGCATCCTTGCTGCGCCTTCGACGGCATCAACCCAGACGCAGCGCAGGTCGGGCTCGATTTCGCAATAACCAGCTTCGTGCACACCGCCACAGGGCCCATTGCGCAACTCCTTGGGGCAGTTCATTGGACAGGACATACCGGTCTTGCCGAGCACACAATTGCCACACATGCGGCAATCGAAAAGCAGCGACTTGACACGGCACTCGAGTCGGCGGATCGACCGCTCCACCCGGTCGTAGCCTAGCCACAGCCACAGCGGGTGCAAGGCCAGCAGCAAACCCTCGAAGTGATCGTACAGCCACTCGAGCAGCCTGGCGTTGCGGACCGACCATTGCCTGACCTGATACATGGTGTCGTTAGCCGCTCTCATCGCTGTTCGCAGGCATGCCTTTTGCCCGCACCAGCGCCAGCAGGTCGTCGTCCGAATATGTCTGTTCCAAGGCGTGGGCTGCTGCCCGTGCAACCTCTTCGATATCGTCATCGCAGGTGGCCGTCTCGCGACGCCACTCGTTGATGTAGGCATCTGATGAGCCCTTGCCGGCGCGCATTGCAGCGCGATCAATGGCCTCCTGGAAGCGCTGGGAGAGCATCACCTTGGCAGTCTCCCGGCCCTCGCGCGCTATCACCTGCGAGGGAATTGCCCGCCAGAACATCGTAATAAGCTTGGCCATCAGGGTTCTCCGACAGTGGTCGATTGCTCGTTAATGAACGCGGCCAACTCCTGTTGCAGGTCGCCGTAGCCGGTTACAACTTGCTGGAACTCGAGTCCCAACCGCTTTGCCGCGGCGCGCGCCATCTGCAGTACCTGCTTGGATGGGTTCTGCGACAAATATACTACTCGTAAATAGTTCGAAAAATAGGTCTCTAGGAGTTCGGGATGTTTATTGATACCCAGTTCTTCCATGACCAGACGTTCGAAATGGCGGGCCAGAAAATCTGTCAGATAAAACGTGGCCGGCTCGGCTTGGTGCAATGCCGAAAAAAGCGCAGACCCGGAAAAAAACTCGTAGCAGTGGGCGCCCGCCAGGCGCTCCACATTTTCCTCGCGCAACACGGCATCCAACCGCCCACCAGTGCCGCAGTCGGCATAGGCCACAAATATCGCACTAAAAAGACCTCGGTTTGCCTGGATCTTGACTCTGACGCGCTCAGGAATCTTTTCCGGCCGGCTGTGCAGGTTCGCCGGCAGGCACTGTACCGCCAGATGGGTCCAGCGGTTGAGGCGAATAATCTCCTGTAATTCATGCGCTAAAGCACCGCAAGCAATAACCAAAATCGGAGGCTGGTCGCCCTCACCCATGATATCAGCATGCCCTCCCGCTGCGAACCAGGCACCCAACTGACCAGGTAGCGGCACAGACCCCGCGTACAAACCGGCCAGGCAATTGGCCGGCACACTTTAGTCGTCCGATTACGCCGGCAGCGGCTCGCCGCGTCGTTCGGCAATCAGGCGCTTGGCGGTTTCAACCGCGACTGCAGCGTCACGGCAGTAGGCGTCCGCACCAATAGCCTGGCTGAACTCATCGTTCAGCGGGGCACCACCCACCAGCACGACATGGTCGTCCCGGATACCCTGCTCAACCAGGGTGTCTATCACAACTTTCATATAAGGCATGGTGGTAGTCAGCAACGCGGACATGCCGACAATATCTGGCTTGTGCTGCTCGATCGCCTCGAGGAAATTCTCCACCGAGTTGTTGATGCCCAGGTTAAAAACTTCGAAGCCAGCACCTTCGAGCATCATGCCGACCAGGTTCTTACCGATATCATGGATATCGCCCTTGACAGTGCCGATAACCACGGTACCAACGGCGCTGGCACCAGTCTCGGCCAGCAGCGGCCGCACTATAGCCATGCCACCTTTCATAGCGTTGGCCGCCATCAGCACCTCGGGCACGAACAGAATTCCGTCCCGAAAATCGATACCGACGATGCGCATACCTTCGACCAGCGCGTCTGACAAAACCTTGTCCGCCATCCAGCCACGTTCGAGCAGGATATTGGTACCTTCCTCGACCTCACCCTTGAGGCCATCGTACAAATCATCGTGCATCTGCTCGACGAGTTCTTCGTCCGACAGAGATTTAAGATCCAGGTCTTCCTGATCGTTATCGCTCATCTGAGGCGTCCTCCATCTGTTATAGACAGGATCAACTGACCAACGGGATTCTAGATTCAACCATTAAGCACGTTGACACTGCCGCGACACACTGGTTTCGAATCGCGACATGGCCTAAGCTGCACCCACTACAGTCGAGAGTTGCCTCGGGTCGAGGGCCGGTTACCCGATGGTGGCGAAATCCCGGTCCCGCATACCAATAAGATAGAGGATGCTTTCCAGGTTGGACGAACTCAGATTATAGCGAGCCCGCTGCCGCACTACGGGCTTGGCCCGAAACGCAATACCTAACCCCGCCCGGCTCAGCATGGGCAGGTCGTTGGCGCCATCCCCTACGGCAATCACCTGCTCCAGCCGGATACCCTCCTTGTCTGCCAAGGTCTCCAATAA
>JASLLH010000113.1:0-5752 GCA_030747115.1 Arenicellales bacterium | reverse complement strand
ATCAACGGGTAATGGGGTGCGATTACATCATTCTCGGCGGCGGCAGCCGCTCACTCAAACTGAAACTCTCACCGGCGGTGTTCCACTGTACGCCCAATACCACCGTGGTCGAAGGCCTGGCTCTGGCCCCGGACGAAGAAAAGATTCCCCCCAGAAGCGACTGATTTTTTGTTCACGCCCTGGTAACAACACGCCTGTACTGCCGGCCGGCCGGCACCGGGCCGGCAACTCGACCGGGGCCAGAAATCCCGACCACGGTGGCCGCAATTGGGTTAGGCTTGGCCACCATGCGTTTTGATGGCAAGAAAGTTCTGGTAACCGGAGCCTCGCGCGGTATTGGCCGAGAGGTCGCCGGCCAGTTTGCCGCCGCAGGCGCCCTGATCGCAGTGCACTGTCGCTCAGATAAAGATGCGGCCCAGGGTACCCTTGCGGGACTTGCCGGCACAGGCCACATGCTGTGCGCCGGCGATGTCGCCGATGCTGCTGTGGCCGAACGGATCGTTGGGCAAACCATTGCTGGCCTTGGCGGGCTCGATATCCTGGTCAACAACGCCGGTATATTCGAGGCACACCCTGTGGATGAAGTGTCGTTCGAAGAATGGCAAACCGCCTGGCAGCGCACCCTTGCGGTCAACCTCACAGGGCCAGCCAACCTGTGCTGGTGCGCAGTCGAACACATGCGCAACCACGGTGGCGGGCGCATCGTCAACGTCAGTTCGCGCGGGGCTTTTCGTGGCGAGCCGGATTGCCCCGCCTACGGCGCCAGCAAGGCTGGCCTGAACGCGCTGACCCAGTCGCTGGCCCAACACCTGGCGCCGCTCAATATCTTTGTCGCTGCCGTGGCACCGGGCTTTGTCGAAACCGATATGGCGGCTGCGACCCTGGCCGGCGCCGAAGGTGATGGCGTGCGTAACCAGAGTCCGCTGGGACGGGTAGCGAAACCGGCCGAGGTGGCGCATGCAGTGCTGTTTCTCGCTTCGGCCGGCGCCGAATTCTCGACCGGCACCATTATCGATGTCAACGGCGCCTCTTACCTGCGCAGTTGAATCACGGTGCGCTTTGGCAAACGTTCAATAACCCGCTGGGCTCAAGTTATTGGTCGGTCGATCCGGTTAGAGTCGCAGCCATGAGGCACATGGGCGACATCAGCTACCGGCTGGTGTGCATCTGCGGCACGACGATGACGCTGGCGCTTTTTTCTACCACGGGCCGGCGGTGCGTTGGGTGCTCAAGATCGCCTGGGCCAACGGCATTGCTGTCATTTTGCACCTGGTCTGGTCCTGGCGCCTGCGCCGGCCTTGGCGTTGCCGACAACGCGAGTACCATTCACTGATGCCGCGCCGCTCCTCCCGCTCATCACTCTTCCGGGCCACTTGCATAGCGGTAGTCCTGGCCTGCGCAGGGCTCCTCGGTTATGCCTACTGGCTGCAGTTTCGGGAGTTTCTCGATCCGTGCCCGCTGTGCATCTTCCAGCGGCTTGCTTTTGCCGCGCTGGGGGCGGTAGCGCTGGCCGGGGCATTGCACCATCCGCGCGGCTTTGGCCGCAAGGCTTATGCCTTGCTCGGCGCCCTGGTGGCACTGACCGGTGCCGCCATCGCTGCGCGCCACGTGTGGATACAGTCACTGCCGCCGGACCGCGTCCCCGAGTGCGGCCCGGGCCTCGATTTCATGCTGGCCAATCTGCCACTCATCGAGGCACTGCAAAAAGCGCTGACTGGCTCCGGCGAGTGTGCGGCCGTGGCCTGGAGTTTGATGGGTCTTTCGATGCCGTGGTGGACGCTGCTGTGGTACCTGGCACTCGGCGCACTGCTTTTGATTACAGGCTTTCGGCGCAGCCGCTAACGCCAGCACCCGTCAAGAGCGCCGTACAATCATATCGATCTCGACCAGGGCGTCCCGGGCGAGCCCCGTCACTCCCACACAGGTTCTCGCCGGCAGCCGCTCAGGGTGGAAATAGGACTGGTACGCCTCGTTCATCACCTGGTAGTCGCGTTTGAACTCGGTGAGAAAAACCCGGCACGACAGCACATGGGTCAGGTCCAGCCCGAGGCCCTCGAGCACGATCACGAGGTTGTCCATCACCCGCCGCGTTTGTGCTGCCACACCATCGGGCAGCGCTGCAGCATCGTCATCCGGGTCAGTCGGCATCTGCCCGGTCAACTGGATCCAGCCGTCACATTCCACGGCATGGCTAAATGGCGCCACCTGGGTTGGCGCAGCACTGAAGTTATGAAACTGGGGCTCTTTGCTCAGAACGATCTCCTTTTGCGAGTGGCTCAGGGTGGTGGATCGGGGGTATCTCCCGACTGGCGCGCCCACGGTAGCGGCCGGCCGATGACATACCAGTCCCACAAGCGGTGCAACAGGTAGGCGCCCGTGGTCGTCAGCATGCTGAGCAATACCCAGCCGATAGCATCATCAGGCGGGGCCACGACCGGGACTACCAGGATCAGTACTGCCAGCCAGCCGCTCCAGATGAGCAGCCAACCCAGGCGGTAGAGCGGCCGCAGAAAATTAGTGCGCCGCGGTGTTCCGGACATGCGTGGTGATGGCAACCCTGCGCGAGGTCTGGGTCAGTTGTTGCGCGGGCACGGCTCAGTGCTTGGGCCGGCTCATCGCGATGCTGTGCAACTTGGACAACACCGCGGCTGCCTGGTACTGGTGCGGCAACTCGGCATCGACCAGGTCGCTGCACAAAGTCGTTGCCGCCGACAGGCTGCCGGTGATCGAGTACGCCGTCATTACGGCATCGTTCAGCAGCAGGGCCTGGAGCCGTTCGGTACCTGGTTCTGCTGCGCGGCTGTGGTCGTGGTTTTCCATATCTTTGTAGTTGCGGGCGCCAGCGGGCGTTTTCAATAGGTCCGTGGCCGTGGCCACAGGGAGAAATAAAATACCTACAAAAACAACAGGTTATAACAGACAGCGATCAAGCCATGTCGGGCCGTTGCCACAATTCCCGCACCAGCATCCCGACCCGGGCTTCGATTGCCGCCATGGCGTCGAGCACGAGGTCCTCGCGAAAACGCCGGCCAATCAGTTGCACCCCGGTGGGCAAGCCCTCGACCATGCCGATCGGCGTGACCCCGGCCGGCAGACTGAGCCAGTTGATACCGGTGCTGTAGATGGCGGCATCAAACAGCTCGCGCGTGCCTTCGAGGCTCTGTGCATCGCAGTCCCAGCTCGGGGTGGGCTGCAGGAAGTACGGCGACAACACCAGCGGATAGGTCTCCAGCAACAGGTTCCATTGCCGGGTCATCGCACTGCGCTCCTTGATGCCCACGCGATAATCGTCCGCAGTCGCCACCTCGCCCATCTGGAAGTACCACTCGAATATTTGCTGGATGGTCTCGCTGCCGTGCTCGCGGGCAACCGGCATCAGAAAAGTCTCGAGCTCAGCGCCAAGGTAGCGGAACCATCCCTGCGCAGCCTCATCTACCGAGGGCGTGGTAATGGGCTCCACCGCATAGCCAGCATCGGCAAGATAGCCCGCCGCCCGCTCGATCGCCGAGTGGATCTGTGGGTGGATCGGGTGACCATAGGCTTCGGTGGTCACTCCTACCCGCAGCGGCGCAGGCTCCTGCGGCCAACCATCAAATGGCACCGGCATCCAGAAAGGATCGCGCGCATCACCCTGGGCCAAGACCTTCATCGCCAGGCGCAGGTCGCGCACCTCGCGGCAGATAACACCCTGCACCGACATCAGTTGCGCCAGCAGGCCGCGCTCGACCGGGGCCGTTGGCAGGTAGGTGGGCACCCGGCCGAAGGTGGGCTTAACCGTGGACAGGCCGCAATTCGACGCCGGGCAGCGCAGCGAGCCACCGATGTCGTTGCCGTGGTGGATGGGGCCAAAACCGGCAGCTGCGGCAGCTGATGCCCCACCGGAAGAACCCCCGGGGCTGGCGTTTTCATGCCAGGGGTTGAAGGTGCGCCCGTGTAGCGGATTATCGGTGGTGAGGCGCATCGACAGCTCGGGCGTGTTGGTGCGCCCGATAATGATAGCGCCGGCTTTTTTCAGATTACTCACTACCGGTGAGTCGGCCGGCGCGATCAGGTCCTTGAAAGCCGGCAGGCC
This sequence comes from Arenicellales bacterium, assembly GCA_030747115.1. Taxonomy (GTDB): domain Bacteria; phylum Pseudomonadota; class Gammaproteobacteria; order Arenicellales; family UBA868; genus UBA12578. Next base: position 1,680 of record JASLLH010000113.1, on the reverse strand, counting down.
GTTAGGTGTGGGCTTGCCGGCAACATCGATGTTGGACTTGATGGTAACCGGCACTCCGAGCAGCGGGCCTACTGCCTCGCCGTCAGCAATTTTCTGGTCCGCGACTCTGGCCTCGAGCAGTGCCTCGTCGCTGTAATCGGCGATTACCGCATTAAGGCGCGGGTTGAGGGCCGTCATGCGTGCGCTGATCGCAGCCACGACCTGCTCGCAACTGAAGCGTTTCTCGCGAATGCCCTGTGCTATTTCACAGGCGCCGAGTTGCCACAGATCATCATTCATTGTGTCTCTCGATCAAAACCGCGGGTCTGCCCAAGCGAGTGCAAAGTGTAGCGCTTTGCGCCTAACCGGCCCACGCCGGCCCTGGTGCGGCTGCTACTCCTCCTCCGGCTCAGCCACCCGGCGCCGGCGCTGGTAACCAGTGCGGTCCCGGTGCGGGGCACTTTTGTTGAACTTGTGCGCGTGCCGGGCGACCGGGTTACGAGTTTTCAGTTTCTTTTTTTTCTTGGCCGCCACCGGTTTAGCCTGGTGTGCGCCGACGCTGACGCAGGTGTTTTATCAGCGGCAACAGAAAGAGCGCAATGGCGACCCCCATGATGGGGCCGGATATGGGCCGCTCGAAGAAAATCATCAAACTGCCGTCGCTCATCAGCAGGGCCTGGCGCATCGAGGTTTCGGCGAGCGGTCCCAGCACGATGGCAAGCACCGCCGGGGCCAGCGGGTATTCCAGCTTACGCATCAGGTAACCAACCAAACCGAAGACCAGGATCAACCAGACGTCGTGCATGTCCTGGGTGGGGGCAAAGCCACCGACCACGCACAGCACGAAAATGATGGGCGCGAGAATGGTGAACGGCATGCGCAGCACGGCGATGAAGGCCGGAATGAAGGCCAGGTTGATCAGCATGGCAAAGAAATTGGCCGCGTACAGACTTGCAATCAGCCCCCAGACAAAGTCCTGGTGTTCGACGAACAGCATCGGCCCGGGCTCCAGGCCCCAGATCACCATACCGCCAAGCAATATCGCAGTGGTCGGCGAACCCGGTATGCCCAGGGTCAGCATAGGCAGCATCGAGCCGGTGCTGGCCGCGTTGTTGGCCGACTCCGGCGCCGCCACCCCCTCGATGTTGCCTTTGCCGAAAGAATCGGGGTCTTTGGACATGGTCTTGGCCACGCCGTACGCCATGATCGAGCCCGGGGTCGCCCCGGCCGCGGGCAAAATACCAACGAAATACCCCAGGAAAGAGCCCATCAGGCTGGCTTTGATCGAATTCTTCAGGCCCTTGAGATGGACCAGGATGCGACCCAACCCAAAGGAGGCCTGCGACACTTTAACGCCGCCGTGGCTGGACTCGATGGTCCAGAGCATCTCACCGACACCGTAGATACCGATGGCGAGTACCAGGAAGTGGATGCCGTGGTAGAAGCCCGGCAGACCGCCGAAGATGAGCCGCGGCTCACCGCTGATGATGTCCAGGCCCACCGCACTCAATACCAGGCCGATAAAAATCGAGAACAGTGTTTTGGGAATGTCATCGCCGCCAAGGCCAATAAAAGTCGCAAAAGCGAGCATCATCAGGGCGAATTCCTCGGCTGAGCCAAAAGCGAGCGCCACCTCGGCCAGCGGCGGCGCAAACAACGTGAACAGGACTACTGAGATCGTGCCGCCGATGAAGGACGCCG
>JASLLH010000112.1:0-5881 GCA_030747115.1 Arenicellales bacterium | reverse complement strand
CTGCGCCCTATGCTGAAGAAACGTTGCCAGCCGTGGGGCCTTTCCAGGAACAGCGTGATAGTGACCAAGCTGATGGCAGAGAGCGCCCCACGCCAAAACAACAGAGTCCAGTGATCTGCACTTATCAGGCGCAGCAGCAGGGCATCGGGGCTCAGCAGTACGACACCGAGAAAAACCAGCACTACTCCCTTAAGGTGTGATTCTTTATGATCCATGGCCGCGCATTCTAGCGGAGGCGCGCCACGCACCAGTGGCCTCTAGCGACTTCAGATATACCAGTTTTCCGGAGCAGGTGCGAAATGGCCAAGCCAGTTGGCCTGCTGTGCGTCAGTTACGGACACCTTTTACAGGATCAGGCGGCTTGTTTTGTCGGTACTGTTGCCGTTGACCAGGCAGGGATCGCTGCCGTCCAGAAAGCCTCAACGTCGGCACAGCCCTCGTCCAGATCTGCTTGGCCGAGAAATCGCCAAGCGGCTTTGAGTGCCGGCAGCGGTGCCTCCATGCGTACTGGCCGGGCGCTGTCCTGCTTGCTGAGCTTTTGCCCATTTGCATCCAACACCAGTGGCAGGTGTCCGTACTGCGGATTGGGGTAGTTGAGCAGTTCCTGCAGGTAGATTTGCCTTGGGGTAGATGCCAGCAGATCAGCACCACGGACCACGTGGGTAATGCCCTCGATCTGATCATCGACCACCACTGCCAGCTGGTAGGCGGCAAAGCCATCGGTACGGCGAATCACGAAATCGCCGATCTCTGCGGCAAGATTTTGCCCGATAAGGCCGTAAAAACGATCGTCGACCACGATCGACCGGGCCGGAGTGCGCAAGCGAATCGAGCGGTTGGTCCGGCCGACCGGCAGGCCTGTCCGGCAGGTGCCCGGGTAAATCATGCCAGCGGCGCCGCGCCGGCCCAGGCGCTCGATCTCACTGCGGCTACAGCCGCAAGGGTAGGCGAATTCCATGGCCACGAGTTGATCGATGGCTGCCAGGTAGTGGTTCTTGCGCCGTGACTGCCAGTTGACGGCCCGGTCCCATTCGAGGCCAAAAGCCTCCAGAGTCTTCATGATGTGGTCGGCGGCGCCAGCCACGGTGCGAGCCTCATCCACATCATCGATCCGCAACAGCCATTCCCCTTGGTGGCGCCGTGCATCCGCGTAACTTGCCACTGCCGCGACCAGCGAGCCAAAGTGCAGCGGCCCACTGGGGGACGGGGCGAACCGACCGGTATAGTGGGGGCTGCCCCGGTGCGCGGCTTGCAACTGTTACCCCGCAGACTTAATCGTCGGCGGCATGATGCCACCAGTGTGAGTTGGCCAACGCCCGGCGCAAGGGGGTGTCGACCCCCTGCGGGGTGTTGTGAATGTAGCGACGAGCCTCTGCGAGCGATTCGCCGGTCAACTCTCGGAGGTGCTCGAGTGCAGCCTGCAGGCTGAAGGCGTGCCCGGTCAGGGACTCAAAGTTGCGTTCACCGTCGGTCCATACGACCCCGTCGAACATCGACCGATCGAGCCAATCCTGCACGGTCCGCAGCGTTGTACTGGAGCGGGAATGCCCGGTACCGCTTACCCGGTCAAAAAAACCGATTTGGTGTTTTGCTGTGTGTTCCCTTCGTGCCAGGTCGATGACTGCATGCTCGAGCAGGTGGCGGCGGCTGGTAATCACGCAGGTTGGACAAGACAGTCCATCGACATGATCGATTGCGAGTGCCAGTGCCCGCTTACGCTTTTTCGAGATCAACGAGAACTCCAGCGGCAGGTGTGGCCCCTGGTACATGTCCCACTCACCCTCAACATAGGGCGCAAGGTTGTCCAGGTCCCAGATCAGCGAGCCATAACCGATTATCGCGAACCTTGCCATGGCGGCATTATGCCGCGTAGCACTGGTAGCGCGATTGCTCAGTGGCTAGTGTCCAACAGGCCCTCGGCAAGCAGATTGATGAGCTCGCGGTCCGGCATCTGGTCCAGTACCGGGTATACAAAGCGGGTTTCACGTTCGGTGTGATGTTCGAGGATGCCCTGCAACCGGCCAAGGCGCGACAGGTTTGCTACCAGTTCCCGGCGGGGCTGGGCAGAGCAGAATATCGCCTCAACTAAGTCTTCGAGTAGCTCCAGGGTATCTCCAATCACCTGGTGGTCTCCTGTTACTCGGGCCAGTTCCTCGGCCGTAATGTCTTGCCCAGCTTGCAGGCAGGGTAGAACGCGTTGATCCTCGAACAGGCGATGGCGCTCCAGGGAGCCCCGTAACTCGGCGAAAGCATCACGGGCTGCTGGTTCATCGAGCGCCGTTAACTGTTCAAGAAAGACGGTATAGCGCTCCACCAGTAACTGGTGGGCCTGCAGGTTGAGGTCGGTCAGGCTAGAGCTCATTGGCCTGTATTATGTCCGTCACTGTCATGTTCTGCCCGGGTCGCGACGCCGGTGGCCGGCGGGCCAGGTGCGAACCAGGCCAACTGGTGGTGCAATCGCACCACTTCACCGATGATCAGCAACGTCGGTGCCTTAACGCCGGCATCTACCACCTTCGTCGACAGGTCATTCAAGGTGGCGGTGATCACCCGTTGCTCAGTTGTGGTGCCCTGTTCAATCAGTGCAGCTGGGGTAGTGGCCGCTAGGCCATGGCTGATCGCCTCCCGGCAGATGATCTCAAGCCCGGTCAGGCTCATGTAGACGACGATGGTCTGATTGGGCTGGCATAGCGCATCCCAGTTGAGATCCACACTGCCGTTCTGAAGGTGACCGGTGACAAAAATGCACGACTGCGCGTAATCACGGTGGGTCAACGGGATGCCGGCGTAGCAGGCGCAGCCGGCCGCTGCTGTGACGCCGGGAATTACCTGAAAGGGGATGTTCTCCTGCATCAGGCCCTCGATTTCCTCGCCACCGCGGCCAAATATGAACGGGTCACCGCCTTTGAGGCGCAGTACCCGCTTGCCCGCAGCCGCAAGTTCTACCAGCAGGCAGTTGATGTCCCGCTGAGGGATTGCATGATTGGCTTTTTCCTTGCCCACGTAGATGCGTTCGGCATCACGCCGCACCAGGTCGACGATTGCAGGTGCCACCAGCCGGTCGTAGAGCACCACATCGGCCTTCTGCATGAGACGTAAGGCCCGGAAAGTGAGGAGGTCCGGGTCACCGGGCCCGGCGCCTACCAGGTAGACTTCACCCCGGGCATAACTTTTATCCCCTGCGTTAGTGATCATCTGCGACAGTGCCGCCGCAGCCTGATCATCTTTGTTCGCAAAGACGAGTTCGGCAACTGGCCCCTGGAATACTTCTTCCCAGAAGGCGCGCCGTTCGGCATTCGTGTTTAGCGCTGCTTTTACGCGGCCACGGAAGTTTCCGGCCAGGCGAGCAAGGCGGCCATAGGCTGCGGGTATCAGGGTCTCAAGGCGGGCTCGGAGCAGACGGCCGAGTACCGGTGAGGTGCCGCCAGTGCCGATGGCAATTACGACCGGAGAGCGGTCAACAATTGAGGGCACGGTAAAGGTACAGAGGCTGGGTTGGTCGACTACGTTCACGGGTAGTTGTCGTGCCTGTGCTGCTTGTGAGACCGCAGCATTCACTGCCTGGTCATCGGTAGCGGCGATCACCATTCGGGCGTTGTCGAGCTGACCTGGCTGGAACTGCGCTGGCAGCCAACTGATGGTGCCAGCCGTGCATAATGTGTGCAGGCCATCGACCAGTTGTGGCGCTACCACGGTGACACGGGCGTTCGCGCGCAGCAGCAGGTCAACCTTGCGTTCAGCCACGCCGCCGCCGCCTACCACTACGCAGGGGCTGTCCTTGAGTCTTAGAAAAACCGGGAAAAAGTCCATCCAGTATTCGTCGCTATCTGCCGTAAGCGGCAATTTTGCGCTGCCTGCTTGGTCGGATGCCATACCCTGATGGCGATACAGTGGCTGCAGCGATCGATTGCCACCTGAGCAGTCATCACTCCAGCCTGTTATAAACTCTATCAGTCAGAGGCATAACAATGAGTAAAGGAAGGTAACGGAAAGAATGCGGCCGCTACAGATCCTGAAGGTATTAGAGTCGGAGATTCAGAGCCTAGCGCAGGGGCAACACACCCCCGTCATGCTATGGGGGCCACCCGGGGTCGGCAAGTCCCAACTGGTGGCTCGGGCAGCGGCTGGGCAGGACTTGCCCCTGATTGATATCCGCTTGTCGCAACTTGAGCCCAGCGACCTGCGGGGCATTCCGTTCCGGGTGGGCGAGTGCGTTGAATGGGCGGTTCCGTCGATGCTGCCGACCGAGGTCCGCCACGGTCCGCGTGGCATTTTGTTTCTGGACGAGATTACCTCGGCCCCGCCGAGCGTCTCAGCAGCCGCTTATCAGTTGATCCTTGATCGGCGGTTGGGCGAATATCAGGTGCCTGGCGGATGGGCCATCGTCGCTGCCGGTAACCGCCAGGGTGATCGCGGCGTGACCTATGCCATGCCAGCACCACTCGCCAACCGGTTCAGCCATTACCAGGTAGATGTCAACCTAGATGACTGGGTATTATGGGCATTTGGTGCCGGCATCGACCAGCGCATCATCGGTTTCTTGCGCTTTCGACCGGACTTGCTGTTCGACTTTGATCCAGCGCACAACCCGATGGCGTTTCCCTCGCCGCGGTCGTGGGAGTTTGCCCACCGCGCGCTGCAGAAGTTCGCCCACGAGGGTGAGATGCTTTCGGGGGCGCTACAGGCCTGCGTAGGCCCGGCTGCAGGTATCGAACTGCATGCGTTTATCAGGAACCTGGGCCAGTTACCGGACATTGAAGCGATTCTGACCGGTAAGGAGAACACCGTACCGCAGGACTTGGATCTGCAGTACGCGGTCGCAGCGGCACTGGTCGGCCGGGTCGCGCGGCTCGATGCTGAGGCGGATACCCAGGCACTGTATTCTCGGGTACTCGATTACGCTGGGCATTTTCCCCAGAAGGAGATGGGGGTCATGTTGGTCTCGGATTTGCACCGGGCTGTCGGGGCCGAGCTTTTTTCGGCACCTGGTTTCTCCAGCTGGGCCCGACACGTCGCGGACGTGATGCTGGCCCAGGACTGAATCCCGAGCAGCGCTAGAGCGCCGTGACTGAGGACATTGAGGCCCGGCTGAGTGCGGCCCGCACGCGGCTGATACTGGACCGCCCTTTTCTCGGGGCGCTGGTGCTACGACTGCCGCTTGAAACCGCGCACCCTACCTGGTGCCCGACCGTCGCAACCGATGCGCGCAAGTTGTACTACAACCCCGAATACATCGCGGGCTTGAGTCTGGCCCAGGTGGAGTTCACCCTTGCCCACGAGGCCCTGCACTGTGGCTTGGCCCACTTTGCCCGGCGCGCGCACCGCGAGAAGCACCGCTGGGACAATGCCTGTGATTTTGCTATCAACCCGCTGTTAGTTGCTGAAGGTATGACCCCGCCGCCCAAGGCGCTGTTCCTGGCGGACTACGAGGGTATGAGTGCGGAGGAGATCTACCCCCTGCTTGAGGACGACTCGGTTCAGCAGACCCACGATGGCCATCTCTACGATGACCCCGATGACCGTGCTGGCGACGCTGACAGTGGCCACGATAGGGGAGGCGGACACGATGACAGCCCCGACGGCACTCCGCCACCACTTGCGGCGGCGGAGTGCCAGCACTTGGAGCATCTATGGCGGCAGCGGCTGGCCGGTGCGGCGCAGCAGGCGTTACAGGCTGACCGGCTCGGCGGGGTCCTCGCCCGCATGATCGATACCCTGCTGCAGCCGCAATTGCCTTGGCGGAGCCTGCTGGCCCGACACATGGCGCTGCGCGCCCGAGACGACTTCACTTACGCTCGGCCCGGGCGCCGTGAAGGAGAGGCGATCTTGCCGTCGTTAGGCAATGCCGCGATCGATGTGACGGTCGCCCTCGATACCAGTG
>JASLLH010000111.1:0-5943 GCA_030747115.1 Arenicellales bacterium | reverse complement strand
CACCAATGCCGGACTCCAGCCGCCGAGCATCTTCAACCCAGGTCTACAGCCTGGCCGACCTTGATGGTTTTACCAGCTTTTTGTCCGAAGTAGAGAGTGTTCTCCGAGCACAGGGTGTACCGTTGGGCGCGACGACTGCCGAGTATGCGGTAGGCCAGTACGAGATCAATCTGCGCCATGTCAATGACCCGGTCCTTGCGGCTGACCAGGCTATTTTGTTGCAGCGCGCGGTCAAGGGTCTCGCCCGGCGCCACGGGGCGGCAGCAACCTTTATGGCCAAACCCTACCCGGAGGGAGCCGGTAACGGCTTACACGTGCACTTGAGTTTGCTCGATTGCGAAGGTGCCAACGTGTTCGATGACGGCAGTGAAAAAGGCAGTGCCCGCTTGCGCCAGGCGGTGGCGGGTTTACTGGATCTGCTGCCGGGAGGTATGGCGATATTTGCTCCCAACGTCAATTCGTATCGGCGCTTTGCACCGAACCTGTATGTGCCGACCGGGCCCACCTGGGGCTACAACAATCGTTCGGTGGCAGTACGCATCCCCGCGGGCAGCAGTGAGGCTCGGCGTATTGAGCACCGCATGGCCGGGGCAGATGCCAACCCGTATCTTACGCTGGCGGCGATACTTGCCGGCGTGCACCATGGCCTGTCAGGTAAGCTAGAGCCGCCCCCACCGCGTACAGACAATGCCGGTACGGTGCTGGATGAGGGGACACCGTTCACCTGGCAGGCAGCGCTGGATCGGTTGGCCAGCACGACCGTACTGGGAGAGTACCTTGGCAGCGACTACATTCAACTGTACTGTGCTTGCAAGCAGTTTGAGCTTGACCAGTTCTCGGCACGATTCACGCCACTCGAGTACGACTGGTACTTATGCCCCGAGTGATTGAGGGGGCCAGCTGGAGAGGTATCTTTCAGCCAAATATTAGCAGGATGAGAAGGCTGGCTGCGGCGAACATGGTTAGAGTGTAGAGGAGATTCCAGCGAAAGCAGTTGCTTATTGCAATGCTATAACGGCTTTGAATCGCAAGGTTAAGGCCAGAGATCGGGCTACCGGTGGCGCCCAGGGACCAGGTGGTGAGAAACACGAACGCAAGCAGCGCCGGTTGTGGCTCGAGCGGCAACAGGATAGCTGAAGCGGCGACGATGGTGATCAGCGCGTGTACGCCAGAGATGGCGAGGAGCAGCATGATCGCGAGCACGACAATAGCAAGCACTGGGCTTAGTTCTGTAATCGGCAGTTGCGGTGTTGCCTGTGCGACTAGCGCGCCCAATCCTGTTGCCATTACCCCAGCCGACAGAAAAAGTGCCAGTTCTCCATACATACCCGGCAGTCGGGTACTGCTGAAGGATCTGACAGTTGTAAGCGCTGGCAGCAGGGAGTGGCGGTAGATCAACACTGCGACAGTGGTCGCCAGCGCAAGTGCACTCACCAGGGTCAGGACGGACACGGCCGGCAGTAATGCGTGCAGTCCGAGCACCGCGACGACCAGCGCCGTTGGTATCCATATCGCCTTGAAACTCACAGGATAGCCGGTGAAGCTCGCCAAACGGTCGTTTGAGTGATAGCGGTTTTCCAGCCAGGTATAGACAAGCCCGCCTGCGCACAGCGGCAGGGACACTGGCCAAAGATCGGTCAATTGGGTACCCGGGGCATACACTAGCGAGGTGCCCATGGCGGCGTAGAATGGTGACCAAAGCGCTGCCAGGGCGAAACCCCGTTGGAGCATGGTGGTGGTGACACGGTTTAGTTGGCTCACCTGAGCCAGGCGGTCGGCGAAAATTACCAGGGCAGAGAGATTGATTACACTGGCAAAAAGGTGCAGCCCTGCTAATGTGTGTACAAAACTTTTTTCGCCGCCCACCTGTACGTGATCGGCATCTGTGTCGGTACGAGTAATGAGTCGAAGAAAAGTTACTGCGCATAACATACTAATGAGTGACTGGTTCTGAGTCATCAGTTGCAGGACCGGAATTTGTCCGTAGCCGATCAGCAGTGCCCAGGTCAGTGCGACCAAGCCGACAGCAATAAAAGTAATGCATTGGATCCGTTGAATGCGGCGGGTGCGCGGCCATAGCAGTACCATAGCGGCGGCCCCGCAGGGCCCCGCGAGCCACAGGAAGTCGCTCAAGCCCAGCCCTGCGAGCACGCTGGCAAGGATCATTACCAACAATAAGTGGCCAGCGAGATTCTGTTGCTTGGGCTTAGTGGCGAGCATGGGCGATGCGGCGTGGGAGTGTTTAGTCTACGTGATCACGACGATGGTGCGGCCCTAAAGAGGCGCCTGGGCGTATTGCCCGGCGGTCTGAGTGGCGATACAGTTCTGGCATTGTCGCCCGGACCGGGCGGAGATAAAAAAGCCCTATGCTACGGAAGACCACATGAAGGCGGCAGTTTGCAGGACGTTTGGTGCACCGCTCGTCATAGAAGATTTGCAATTGGCTGCACCAGGACCGGGAGAGGTGCAGGTTCGACTCAAGGCCTGCGCGATCTGCCATAGTGACGTGACCTACATGGATGGTGGCTGGGGCGGAGAAACCCCAATAGTATTTGGCCACGAAGCCGCCGGCATCGTCGAACGGACTGGGCCTGGGGTGGGTCACCTGGCAATCGGGGAATCGGTGATTGTTACTTTGCTGCGTACCTGCGGGCAGTGCTATTACTGTGCCCAAGGTCACGGCAGCCTGTGCGAAACCTCTTTCCATCTGGATCAGCAAACGCCGCTGGCCGATGCAGCCGGCCAGGCGGTAGGCCAAGGCCTGCGTACGGGCGCATTTGCCGAGCAGGTAGTGGTGGAGGCCTCACAGGTGGTAGTGGTACCCGCATCGTTACCGATGGCTAGTGCCTCGCTGCTGTCGTGTGGTGTCATTACCGGATTTGGTGCAGTAACTAATGTAGCGAGAATTCAGCCAGGCATGACGACGGTGACCATCGGTACCGGTGGTGTGGGCCTTAACTGTATTCAGGGTGCCGCCATTTGCCGAGCCGCATGCAACATTGCGGTTGATCTGTCAGATGACAAAATCGAGGTTGCCCGGCGCTTTGGCGCCAGTCATGGCTTGAATGCACGCGAGCCTAATCTCGTTGATGAAGTTAGGCGCTTGAGTGATGGCCGCGGTGCGGACTGTATATTTGTTGCTGCTGGCAGCGCGGCTGCCCTGGAACAGGCACTGCAACTGGTGCGCCGCGGCGGCATGGTGGTGCTGGTTGGCATGACTGCCGAGGGTGTCACCGCGCAGGTAGATACCCTGAGCCTTGCTGGCGATGCGGTGCAGGTGGTTGGCAGCAAGATGGGTAGAGCTGATCTCGCAATAGACATCCCACAACTGGTTGCGCACTACCAGGCTGGCCGCCTGAAACTTGACGAACTGGTTTCAGGGCGTTTTGTACTGGAGGAGATCAACGATGCCGTCGACGGGGTGCGACGCGGCGAAGCCTTACGGAACGTCATCGTCTTCCCAGACAGATGATTGCCCCTAGTCGGCCCAGGTTGCCTTGTCACCTGCGAAGGCGTGTTGGCCTATGACCACGGAACCTGTGATCGACCAAATAGAGACCTTCAGTCGAGAGTTTCTATCCTTTGTGCGGGTTAGCGCTACGGATGGCAGCAGCGGCTGGGGCCAGGTATCACCGTATAACGCCGATATCACGGCCCAGGTGCTGCATCGGCAGATCGCACCTTGGGCTTTGGGCCGGAGCGCCGGCGAGATAGCCTGCCTGGTCGAGGTCATTCCAGAGCGTGAGCATAAGTTTCCCGGCTCCTACCTGCGCCGGGCACTGGCAGGGCTCGAGACTGCATTGTGGGACCGGCGCGGCAAGGTTGAGGGCAAGAGTGTCTGTGAACTGCTCGGCGGTACACCGGGGAGCCTGCGCACATATGCCTCGAGCATGCGGCGTGATATCACCCCGACAGCAGAGGCCGAGCGCATGGCTGGCCTGCGCGACAAGCATGGCTTCGATGCTTTTAAATTTCGGATCGGGGCTGAGTGTGGCCATGACGTGGACGAGTGGCCCGGTCGGACTGAGGCAATTGTGCCGGTTATGCGCCAGGCCTTGGGCAAGGATGCCTCGTTGTTAGTCGATGCCAATGGTGGATACTCGCCACAGCAGGCCATCGTGGTAGGGCAGTTGCTGGAAAGTGAGGGCGTCGAGCATTTTGAGGAGCCATGCCTGTACTGGGAACTGGAGCAGACTCGCGAAGTAACCAGAGCGCTGTCGCTGGATGTCAGCGGTGGTGAGCAGGATTGCGACCTGACGATTTGGCGGCGCATTGTCGATCTGAACATTGTCGATATTGTGCAGCCAGACGTGTGTTACGTTGGTGGTATGTTGCGAGCAGTGCAGGTTGCAGACATGGCAGCAGCCAAGGATCTGCCTTGTACGCCACACTGCGCTAATCTTTCCATGGTGACCCTTTTTACCATGCACCTGCTCCGGGCGATCGACAATCCAGGCAAATATCTCGAATTTTCGATCGAAGGATCCGACTACTACCCCTGGCAGGAAGATCTTTTTGTTGAGTCACCCTATACCGTGAGGGCAGGCCAGGTTCTGGTCAGCGACCGGCCTGGCTGGGGAGTGGAGATCAGCCCTTACTGGCTGGAAAATTCCCGGCGGCAGGTTAGCGCACAGAGTGTGTGAGGGGGGGGTAAGTGAATACGGCAGGCCCGGAAATTTTCGCACCGGATTTTAAAAACGAGCCCTACTGGTGGGAGCGCACACCGCGTCCCGCCTTGCCGCAAGTAGATCTACCCGGCCAGGTCGACGTTCTAGTTATCGGCTCGGGTTACACCGGGCTGTGTGCAGCGTTACAAACCGCCCGGGGCGGCCGCTTGACTCTGGTAATAGATGCGGAGGATCCCGGCTGGGGTTGTAGTTCGCGTAACGGTGGCCAAGTGAGCAGCAGCATCAAGCCGGATTTTGCCCACCTTGCAAAGCAGTACGGACAGAGCAAAGCCCGCCAGGTATTGGCAGAGGGGCAGCGGGCGCTGGCCTGGATCGGTGAGTTCGTTAGCGAGGAGGGTATCGATTGTGATTTCAAGTTAAGCGGCAGGTTTTATGGTGCCCATACCCCCGCCCACTACCAGAAACTTGCCCGGCTGTTGGACAGCCAGCCCGGCGATCCTGCAACAGACGCGTACTTGGTGCCGCGATCGGAGCAGCATGCCGAAATCAGCAGTGATTTTTATCATGGTGGACTGGTGCACAGTAAACACGCGGCGCTCGACCCGGCGGCTTATCACCAGGGAATTCTGCAGCGGGCGTTGACAAGTGGAGTGCAGGTACTCGGCAATTGTCCGGCGCTTACTATCGAACAGGACAGTAATAACAACAACTTTGTAGTTCAAACCGGCCAGGGCGCGGTCAAGGCGCGGGATGTCATCGTCGCGACCAGCGGCTATACCGGCCCGCTCACACCATGGCAGCAGCGGCGCATTATTCCCATCGGCACCTACATGATTGCAACGGAGGATCTGGGGGCAGACTCTGCCCGCGCTCTGATTCCTGGTGGCCGTGTTATTGTCGACAGCCGCCGGCTGGTGGTGTACTACCGGATCTCGCCGGATGGTCGGCGGATACTGTTTGGCGGTCGCGTGTCACTGGCCGAAACCGATACCCGGGTGAGCGCGCCGCACCTGCACAAGCAGATGACGACTATCTTCCCGCAGTTGCAGGGAACACGGGTGACTCATTCCTGGATGGGCTTTGTTGGCTGGACCTTCCAGCACCTGCCACATCTGGGATGCCATAACGGTATCTGGTACGCGCTGGGCTATTGCGGATCCGGGGTATCGTTGGCGAGTTATTTCGGGACCCGCCTAGGTCAGCAGGTGCTGGGTCTTGCCGAGGGCCAGAGCCCGCTGTCGGACCTGCCGTTTCGCACCCGACCCCTGTACCACGGCAAGCCCTGGTTCCTTGCCGCTTCAGTCTGGTGGTACCG
>JASLLH010000110.1:0-6108 GCA_030747115.1 Arenicellales bacterium | reverse complement strand
TTTTCATCGGCACAAATTCTACCAACCCGGACGACTCATGGTGATGCCTGACTGTCGCCAACTGCGGTTGCTCTTGGAACCAGCCGGTATAATGCACCGCTTGGGCGCGACCTATCGGGGGGCTTGAAACCTTGCATTTCCAGGACCTGATCCTGAGCCTCCAGCACTACTGGGCCGGCCAAGGCTGCGTCATCATGCAGCCTTACGACATGGAGGTGGGTGCCGGCACCTTTCACACTGCGACCTTTCTCGCCGCGGTGGGGCCGGAACCGCTGCGCGCTGCCTACGTGCAACCTTCCCGGCGCCCGACCGATGGACGTTACGGCGACAACCCCAACCGGCTGCAGCACTACTTCCAGTTCCAGGTCATTCTCAAACCTTCGCCGGACGACTTCCAGGACTTGTACCTCGCTTCGCTGGAGAGCCTCGGCATCAGTTTTCGCCGGGACGACGTGCGCTTTGTCGAGGATGACTGGGAATCACCGACGCTGGGCGCCTGGGGACTGGGCTGGGAGGTCTGGCTGAACGGCATGGAGATCTCGCAGTTCACCTATTTCCAACAGGTAGGCGGCCTGGACTGCCGGCCGGTTACGGGTGAGATCACCTACGGGTTGGAGCGCATCGCTCTATGCCTACAGGGGGCTGATAGCGTGTTTGACCTGCAATGGAACAAAAACTTCAGTTACGGCGACCTCTATCACCAGAATGAGGTTGAACAGTCCACCTACAATTTCGAGCATGCTGACATATCCGAACTGTTCCACCATTTCGAGGCCTGTGAGGCGGCCTGCAGCCGCCTGCTTGAAGCTCAACTGCCATTGCCTGCCTACGAGCAGGTCCTGCAGGCTTCGCATACTTTCAACCTGCTGGACGCACGCCGGGCAATCGGGGTGACCGAGCGAGCGCGCTACATCGGCCAAATCAGGCTACTGGCGCGGGCCGTAGCGCGGGCTTATTACCAAAGTCGCGAGACTTTGGGCTTTCCGCGCGGCAGCAGCGAATGAGTCGACCAAACAAAGCCGGGCGGGCGGACCTGTTGGTCGAGATCGGCACCGAGGAGTTGCCGCCCAGGGCACTCCAGCGCCTGGCGGCGGCCTTTGCCGAACTGCTGACGGCCGCGTTGACTGATCAATGTCTGGCCCCAGCTGGGGCGGCTGTCTGGTTTGCCACACCACGGCGTCTGGCTGCGCGGCTCCCGGCTGTGGCTCGCCGCTGCCCGGGCCGAGTGAAGCAGCGCCGCGGCCCAGCCCTTGCTGCTGCCTTCGATGGCAGTGGCGCAGCAACCCCGGCAGCGGTCGGTTTTGCCCGCTCCTGCGGGGTGTCGGTCGACGTGCTAGAGAAATTGGAAACAGACAAAGGTAGCTGGCTGGTACATCGCACTGTGGAAGCCGGTGACAGTGCTGAGGTGCTGGTTCCGCAGTGTATCGAGCGGGCAATAATTGCCCTGCCGACACCCAAGCGTATGCGCTGGGGTAAGAGCTCTGTCGAGTTCGTGCGCCCGGTCCACTGGCTGGTGGTGCTGCACGGCAGCCGGGTGATCCCCTGCCAATTACTCGGGGTGGCTGCCGGCCGTGTCAGCGCCGGCCATCGCTTCATGGGTGAGCATCGGGTGCGAATTTGCAGTGCGGGCAGTTACGAGCAGGACCTGGAAGAATGCGGGGCAGTCATCGCCGATTTTGCCAGGCGCCGACAGTTGATTGCCCGACAGGTACAGAAGCTAGGCAAAAAAGCGGGTGGGATCGTGGTTGCTGACCCGGCGCTGCTCGATACGGTCACGGCACTGGTCGAGAAACCCCATGCCCTGCTCGGCCATTTTGACCCGGCATTTCTTGATGTGCCGCCGGAAGCGCTTATCTCGTCGATGCGCGACCACCAGAAATATTTCCATGTGGTGGACGATAAAGGTGCGCTGCTGCCCCACTTCATCACCGTCAGCAATATTCGCAGCACGACTCCGGGGCGAGTCAGCAAAGGCAACGAGCGAGTACTGCAAGCCCGGCTGGCAGACGCCCAGTTTTTCTGGCAAACCGACCGCCGGCAACCGCTGGACAGCCGCATCGATGCACTTGCGGGCGTATTGTTCCACCAGGCACTTGGCAGCCTACGTGACAAGGCCCGGCGGCTAAGCCGGCTGGCGCGGCAGATCGCCCAGTGCCTCGGTGCCGACCCTGCAGCCTGCGTCCGGGCGGCTGAGCTGTGCAAAGCCGATCTCGTCACCGGCATGGTGGGTGAGTTCCCTGATCTGCAGGGTGTCATGGGTCGCCACCTGGCGAAGCACGATCAGGAGCCTGTGGCTGTAGCCCGAGCCATCGAAGAGCACTACCTGCCGCGCCAGGCCGGCGATGCTTTGCCATCCTCGATGCCGGGCCGGGTGGTCGCACTGGCCGATCGGCTCGATTCACTGGTCGGCATTTTCTCCACCGGCGAAGAACCGACTGGTGAGAAAGATCCCTACGCTCTGCGGCGGGCGGCCCTTGGCATCATTCGTATCCTGGTGGAGAAAAAACTAGACCTTGATATTGTGGAACTTGTCGATAGCGCGGCAGACGCTTATACCGTCGGCGGCCACCCTATCAGTGGGGCGGTACGCGAGCAGGCCGTTGCCTTCATCATGGAACGCTACCGGGCCTGGTACTCCAGCGCCGGGTTTAACAATGACGAAATCTCGGCAGTACTGGAAGCTGGTGCCAGCCAGCCATTGGATTTTGACCGCCGGCTGAAAGCGGTGTCTGCTTTTCGCCAGCACCGTGACGCGGCCAGCCTCGCCGCCGCTAACAAACGCATTCGCAATATCCTGCGCCAGGCCACCGATGCCATTCCCCGCAAGATCGACTCCGGGTTACTCACCGAGCCGGCCGAGATTGCCTTGGCTGAAGCGCTGATCAAAAGTGCTGGTGCGGTCACGCCGCTAATTGGACGTGGCGATTACAAGGAGGCGCTACGCACGTTGGCTGGCCTGCGCAGCGTGGTCGACCGCTTTTTCGACGAGGTCATGGTGATGACCGACGATACGGCCGTGCGCGGTAACCGGCTGGCACTGCTCAGCCAACTGGGCGGAATGTTTCTCGCCATCGCCGATATTTCTCTGCTGCAACAGGGCTGAGCTGATGGCACCGGACAGTTACAGCCAGATGCTAGCGGCAGTTCAAACATTCCACGACAAGTACGGTCTGCGCGAGTACGGCGGCGAGGACCTGTCCTATCGTGTAGCGCTCATGGCTGAGGAACTCGGTGAGATATCAGCCTGCGTCACCAAGGGCAAGTCGGTAGAGGCGCTGGCCGAAGAGTGCGCCGATCTGCTGATTCTGCTGCTGGGCACAGCCATCGCTGGTGGTTTCCCGCTGGATCAAGCCTTCTGGAAAAAGATCGAAGCGTTGAAAACAAGAAAAAGCCGCATGGTGGGCGACCACATCCGGGTATCCGACTTTGAGGAAACGACATGAGCGCAGGACTCGTCATCCTTGACCGCGACGGGGTGATCAATTTTGACTCTGACGAGTACATCAAGTCACCCGAGGAGTGGATTCCCATTCCAGGCAGCCTAGAAGCTGTAGCCCGCTTGTGCCGAGCAGACTACCGGGTAGCAGTCGCCACCAACCAGTCCGGTATCGCGCGGGGCTTATTCAACATGGCGACGCTGAACCGCATCCACCTCAAGATGGTCTCTAGTTTGCACGAACGCGGCGGCCAGTTTGAGGCTGTGTTCTTTTGCCCGCATGGACCGGATGATGGCTGCAATTGCCGCAAGCCACGCCCTGGCATGCTGCATCAAGCCAGCGAACGCCTGTCCGTGCCGCTCGCTGGAGTACCGGTGGTAGGCGACTCCAGGCGTGATCTCGAGTCAGCTACGGCGGCCGGGGCACTGCCGATTTTAGTAAAGACCGGTAACGGCGAGGCCACTCAACAGCTGCTGCTGGACGAGGGCCTCAACAACCACCTCCGGGGAATACCGGTGTACACGGATCTCGCGGCTTTCGCTGACGATCTATTAAGCGGTGGCCTGGACCAGTAGATGCGCCCTGCGGCGGGTGGCTGAGCCCGCGGCACAACCAGCATCGCTCGCGTGATCTGGATTCGCTCAGCGCTGTTCTTCGCCGGCATGGTGGTCTCGGCAGTTCTGTACAGCCCCGTTGCGCTGGCGGTGTGGCCGATCCCCATCATGACGCGTATGCGCATCATCGGCCTTTGGGCCCGCTTCATCTCCTCCTGGCTGGCGCTCACCTGCAATCTGCGCTACGAGGTAAAAGGCCTTGAAAACTTACCGCTAAAGGCCGGGGTCATCATGTCTAAACACCAGTCAGCCTGGGAGACCATCGTGTTCCAGGTAATTTTCCCGCCTCAGACTTGGGCGCTTAAGCGCGAAGCGTTATGGTTACCGTTCTTTGGTTGGGGTCTCGCTGCCACAAGCCCCATTGCCATCAACCGCGCTACCCGGGTGCAGGCATTGGAACAGCTGATCAGCCAGGGCAAGAAAAAAATAACGCAAGGCCGCTGGGTGATCATCTTTCCCGAGGGCACCCGCATGTCACCCGGCAAGCGCGGTCCGTATTATCCGGGCGGCGCCATGCTGGCTGTGCAGGCCGGGGTACCAGTAGTGCCGGTCGCCCACAACGCGGGCCTTTATTGGGGTCGGCGCAGCTTCCTAAAAAAACCTGGGGTAATTACCGTGGTCATCGGCGCCCCGATACCAACTGCGGGTTGCAAACCGCGTGCGGTCAACCAAGCCGCCGAGACGTGGATAGAGCAGCGTATGACCGAACTGCTGGGTGCGCCGGAAACCCCAACCGATTCCAAGCAGGCCGGCCACCATGACTGACACTGGTGGCTATCCGCCGGGTGCGGCGTTTATCGACGGCGCGTTTGTACCAATGTCAGAAGCCAATATCTCGGTGCTCGATTGGGGCTTTTTACGCTCCGATGCAACTTATGACGTTGTCCACGTGTGGCGCAACCGATTTTTTCGCATCGATGCCCACATTGATCGTTTCTTCGACTCGATGGCCGGCATCCGCCTTGAGTGCGGCTACAGCCGTGAGCAGGTGCGCGCCGTGCTGGCCGAATGCGTTCGCAAGAGCGGGCTCGAGGCGGCCTTTGTGGAGATGATCTGCACCCGTGGTATATCACCCGATTTTAGCCGCGACCCACGTGAAGCAATTAACCGTTTCATTGCTTTCGCCGTCCCCTTTAGTTGGATATTGCGGCCCGAAGACCGCGAACACGGGATTCATCTCGCGGTCAGCTCAATTCACCGAATTCCGCAGGATTCAGTCAATCCACGAGTCAAGAATTATCATTGGCTGGATCTGGTGATGGGGCTGTTCGAGGCCTTTGACCGGGGCGCGGCGAACGTGGTATTAACCGATGCTGCTGACCACGTAGTTGAAGGCCCTGGCTTTAATATTTTCGCAGTAATAAACGGCAGCGCTAACACACCCGCAAGCGGCGTGCTACATGGCATCACGCGGCGGACCGCCATTGAGTTGCTAGCCGAGGCTGGCATAACAACGCTGGCTAGGCCGCTTGCGGTCAGCGAACTGATCAATGCCGACGAGGTTTTTATTACCTCTACTGCCGGGGGCGTGATTAGCGTTACCCGTATCGATGAGCGGCCGGTAGCTGATGGCAATATGGGTCCGGTGACTCGCCAACTGACCGACCTTTACTGGCAGGCCCATGAACGGCCACAGTGGTCACTGGCCATCGATGACATTCCAGCACCCGCACTTTGACCCGGCGGGCCGGCATTCGGCTCAACCAGTCAGCCGTGTGACCAATCGGGCATAAGCTTCAGGTGCCACGGTTTGTGGCCGGGCGGTCGGGTCGATGCCCGCCTGCTTGATGAGCGCCTCGGAGCAAGTTTCTTTCAAGGTGTTGCGCAGGGTCTTACGCCGCTGTGAAAAAGCCTGGCGCACCAGTGTCTCGAAGGCTGCGTCCGATACCGGCGGGCCTAATGGCTCAGGGTGCGGTTGCAGTGCGACGACACTTGATTGCACTTTGGGTGGCGGCGTGAAAGCGCCGGGGCCCACATCGAACAACAAGCGCGAGTGATAAACGCGACCCACCATGACACTCAGGCGGCCGTATTGGCTGGCCCCGGGGCTTGCCACC
>JASLLH010000010.1:0-35258 GCA_030747115.1 Arenicellales bacterium | reverse complement strand
GCGCCGGTTGACTGCTGGTGTCCAGAAACTGTCCAGCAGATGACCGTTTGCAAAGACTTCGATGCCATCGAGGTCACCCTCACGACAACGCGCCGCTGTAGCACCATAGGCGCTGACAATTCTTCTGATGTCCCAATCTTCCATGGCCTTGGGAAAAGCACGATGGGCGGGTTCGCGCACAGCTGAAGGCGCAATGACCGGCAGCCAGTGCCCTGCGTAATTAGAAGTGCGCCGTCCCAGGTGGGTGATCTGACACATGGTCGCAGCACCATGGACATGTACCCGTCGGGCGAGTTCTCGAAAATGCGGCACGATCTGATCATCACCCGCATAAAGATTGCCGTAAGCCGCAGGCGTATCCGGTGCCACCAGAGTGCCGCCGCCAAACATGGTCAGGCCGATGCCGCCTTTGGCTTTTTCTTCGTGGTAGCGCTGGTAACGCTCTTTGGGTAGGCCATCGTCCGAGTAGGCGGGCTCATGGCTGGTCGACATAACCCGATTTTTCAGGGTCAGGTGCTTTAACTTAAAAGATTGCAGTAGGGGGTCGCTTTCGTTTTTCATAAAGACAGGTTGGATCTTGGATCTGAGCACTGACTATATACACCAGACAAAGCTGATTTGGCAGTGCGGGCTACCGATACTTGAATTTTCCCCTGCCGACTTGAGCCTTTTGGTTCTGCTTGTCGATCGCTGGCTAAATCAGTCACGCTGTGGCTGCCGAGCGCGCTTCTACTTTCCAAGGCTATCTCGCCGTTACCCGCCCAACCTGGCGGTCATCCTCTTGCCAGGGGAAGTGTGGCACAACGAAAAGAGCCCCCGATCGATGGCACGCAATCAAAGCTTAGGAGTGTCACCGAAAAACCAAAATCATCTGCCAGACTGCGGTTGATCGGCTCACATAGCGGGTGGTCACGTGCCAGAATGTGCCGTGGCCCAACCGCTAAGACGTTGGTTGCGAGTGCCGCCTGCTGAGCTCGGTTGACGGGTATGGTCTGCAAATCGATAAGGGGTGTTTTACCATTGAGATCCATAAAAGGGCCGGTGGCTTCCTCACACCACAGCGCAAGATTGGAGTCGATCACGTTCCAGCAGCAATCAAGGTGCAATACATCGTGTGGGACGATAATAATTTCACGGCTGATATTTCTTTTTTGCAGCACTGCGGCCAGCCAATCGATTCCTTCGCGGTTTGAGCGTGCGCCTAAACCGACAAAAACCCGCCCTGGTGCCAGTACCACGTCGCCCCCCTCAAGAAAGAGTTTCTTCGGTATCTCGAACTGATCATTCTTTTTAAACCCTGCCAGCAGATGATCGATGCCTTGGTGTTCACTATTGCGTGAGGCGAAACGACTTCTGGCCTTGAAGTACAGCGAGTCAATCACGAAGCCAATATCCCGGGGGCAGGTCTGATCGGTAATGTGTGGCGAGTCAACCAGATTGGGCCGCTCTACTTTGATGTTTAGCTCCTGCATGGCCGTGAGTACACCCGTAAATTCGTGCTCGGTCACCATGGGATCGGGTTGGCTGTAGGTGAAACTGGTTTTGGGCAGACCGGCCTGAAGCTTCGGATCGGCCTCGGGTTTCATTCCAAGACCTGTTCCCAGAATCACATGGCGTAGTGGGTTGTATTCATTTTGAACATCAAACATGAGCATTATTCTTGTCCTAGCGTACGGGCTTGTGTGCGATGCGCCGCCCGCTCAATCAGGCTATCTTCGAGAGCTTG
The DNA here is from genome assembly GCA_030747115.1 of Arenicellales bacterium. Lineage (GTDB taxonomy): Bacteria > Pseudomonadota > Gammaproteobacteria > Arenicellales > UBA868 > UBA12578. The sequence continues at coordinate 33,532 of JASLLH010000010.1, read as the reverse complement.
ATGACCCCACCAGTTGGGTCAGAAAATGATCCAGCCATGCTGCCTGGGTTTCATGGGATGATCTGCCCAGGCGATCTTGTTCTTCGCGTGTCTGTGCCCCGGGCCGGTCATAGAGCGCCCGGTCTTTATGCTGCCAGCGTTGAAAGTTCTCTAAAGCGCATTCCGGGTGAAACTGAAAGCCATAAGTTTTCTTCCCATAGGCAAATGCCTGGTGGGCAAAGCACTCTGTGCTGGCCAGGATCGTAGCACCCCCTGGCGCACTGAAGCCGTGGAAATGGCATTGAGTAACTCGAAAGTCATCTGGAAAAAAACCTTTGCCCTTTGCAGTTGAGGTCAGAGGGTAATAGCCGAATTCACCCATGCCTTGGGGGTGGGGTTCTATGGTGGCCCCAAGAACGTGGGCGATGATTTGCCCGCCCAGGCAAAATCCCACGGTGGGAATTTGATTTGTAATGCACTCCTTTGCAAAGGCGATCTCCGCATGCAGCCAGGGGTAGCGCTTCGTGTACCAGTCTTTTTCGTCTTCAGGTTTGCCGCCACCGTAGATCACCGTAATGGCGACTGACTCATCAATCTTGGGTAGTGCATCACCCTGGTCGGGTCGGTACCAGTCAAGCTGATAGCCCAGCTTTTCCAGAATGCCTGAAGCGTGATCATTGTTTTCGGGGCCGTCACCCCCATGAGTGATCAATACTGCTTTTGCTGCCATACCCAGACGCGCTCACGCAGGCTAACCGACCTAAAAACTTTCCTCTCAATTATCAATTGATGCGACGGTTTTGTAATCTACTGATGCAACTCCCAACCCCAGTCGAATTCCTCAACCACCTGGATAAGATCTGTCTGCGAAACGATGCCTACCGGCGTGCCTTTGGCTTCGACCACCAGTCGGCGCACGTCATATTCGCGCAGGGCCTCGGCGATCAGCGGCAGCGGTGCATCGGCCGGTATGCTGTAGAGATTGCGGTTGGCAATCTGCCCGACCGTGGTATCGCTGATGGAGGCATTGGCGCCAAGCACCTTGGTCACTACATCACGTTGAGTGACGATACCCCATTGTCCATTTTCGTCTGGCTCGATCATGATCGAGCGCATGCCTAACTCCCGCATCCGCTGCATGGCATCCGAAACACGGGTGTCAGAGGAGACACTCTTAAGGGGAGACATGATGCCGGCTGCTGTCGAGGGCTGGCGACCGGAATCCTTCATCGCCGCCATGGGGTCGCTGATGCGTTTGGCTTCGCGGGTTTCACGTTCCGCTTTGAGGGTTTCGCGTCGTTCCTGTTCATAACGGGCCAGGTCTTCTGCGCTGCCCGTAATACGTGCAATCAGCGCATCGGCAAAAGTGCTGGTCGATACCGTGTGGGCGTTGTCCATCAGTCGGGCAAAATCGTAAGTGACAAATTTTTCCTGAATGACCTTGGGGTAAGCGGCATTGATGAGGTCAGCAGCCTCGCGCCAGCCCATGTACTCGAGCATCATAACCCCGGAGAAGATGAGCGATGAAGGATTGACCTTATCCTGATTAGCGTACTTCGGTGCGGTACCGTGGGTAGCTTCAAAAACCGCCACGTGGTCGGCTGTGTTGGCGCCCGGGGCAATGCCCATCCCACCGACCTCGGCGGCGGCAGCGTCAGACAGGTAATCGCCATTGAGGTTCATGGTCGCAATCACATCAAATTCAGCAGGCCGTAACTGCAATAACTGGAAGATGATGTCGGCGATTCGATCCTTGATAATGACTTTTCCGGCTGGGACCTTACCGCCGTGCACGGCGTAGAGTTCCTCTTCGGTTACCACCTGATCACCGAATTCCTCCTTGGCGAGTTCATAACCCCAATTGCGGAACGCACCTTCGGTAAACTTCATGATGTTGCCTTTGTGCACCAGCGTCACACTTTCGCGCTGATGATCAATGGCGTATTGGATAGCTTTTCGAATCAAACGCTTGGAGCCAAACGGGCTGATGGGCTTGATACCAAGGCCGGCATCTTCAAAAAAACTGGCACCCATCTCCTTACGCAGGAATCGAGCGAGACGGACATTGTCTTCGGTGCCACTCTCGTACTCGATGCCAGCATAGACGTCTTCGGTGTTTTCGCGGAAGATAACAATGTCTACTTTCTCGGGCTCACGCAGCGGTGAGGGCACGCCAGTGTAGTAGCGCACCGGGCGCACACAGGCATACAGATCGAGTTCCTGGCGCAGCGAGACATTCAGCGAGCGAAAACCACCGCCCACCGGGGTGGTCAGCGGCCCCTTAATAGCGACCACCAGTTGTTTTATTGCGTCCAGGGTTTCTTCAGGAAAGTAGTTACCCTGGTACAGGGAGCCGGCTTTTTCCCCAAGGTAGAGTTCACACCAGTGAATCTTGCGCTTGCCGCCGTAAGCTTTATCCACGGCGCCATCGAGTACCCGGAGCATGGCGCGGGTGATGTCGGGCCCAATTCCATCGCCCTCCACGTAGCCCACGATAGGCTGGTCAGGCACATTAATGCGCCCTTCACTCACAGTAATTTTCTCGCCGCCCTCTGGCAGACGGATATGCTGGTAACTCATCGAACGGCTCCTCTGGTAGATTCCCTGTCTTTGACCCGCTAGTTGTCGTCTGGCCCGATGGCGGGTTCTTTGTAACTGCGGCAAAAAAGTACCGCGTAACCCGACATTTTAACACCGTGCTGTTGCCGAACCGGCTCGCAGCAGTCGGATGTGATCCAGGTCAAGTTCTCGCCGGGCAATGTCTCAAAGGAAACGAGTTCATGTCAGTACCAGGTATGGTTGCGGCCGGCCATCAACTCACGGCAAATGCTGCACAAGAAGTGCTGCGTGCCGGAGGCAATGCGTTCGATGCCGTGATCGCCGGCTTTTTCACCTCTTGTGTTAGCGAGCCGGTGCTCGCCTCACTGGGCGGTGGTGGTTTTCTACTGGGGATACCGACAGGCAGCCAACCGTTCGTGCTGGATTGTTTTACCCAGACACCCGGCCAGGCTCCGACCGGATCGGGCGCCGACATCGAGCAGGTCACGGTCGATTTCGGCAGCACCACCCAGGACTTTCACATCGGCTTTGGCACCGTCGCTGTGCCGGGTATCGTACGCGGCATGTTCGAGGTGCAGAAGGTCCATGGCAGTTTGCCCATGACCGAACTCGTTGCCCAGGCGGCCGCGCTGGCCCGCCAAGGCGTGATCATCAGTGACGAACAAGCGCACATCTTCACGCTGGTCGAGCCGATTTTCATAAGCCGCGCCTCAGGCCGGGCAGTATTCGAAAGTACCCGGGTGCCCGGCCGGGTGTGCCAGGCGGGTGAAGTGCTGCAAATGCCGGCGCTGGCAGAGCTGTTCGAGGCGCTTGCGATCGAGGGTGAGGGTTTGTTCTACCGCGGCGAGGTAGCAAGGGATATCGCCGATCTCTGTCAGGGTGTGAGCGGCCTGGGCTACGATGACCTTGAGCACTATCAGTGTGTCTACCGCGTTCCGCTCAAACACCAGTTCATGGGCGCCGAGGTCCTGACTAATCCGCCGCCATCGGCGGGCGGTTCGCTCATCGTCTTTTCGCTGGCGCTGCTTGACAAGGTCAGCGACGGACAGTTTGGGACTGCAGAGCACGTGGTGCGCTTCGCCGAGATAATGGAACTTACCGACGTGGCGCGCCTGCGGGCGACGCCGGATGCGAACCAGCCCTGGCCGGATCTCGAGATCCTGCTGGACCCGAACAACGTCAAGGCGTTTCGCGCTGACTTGCGTGAGCGCCTGCAGGTGAGCCGCGGTACCACGCACTTGAGTGTTATCGATGCTGCCGGTAACGCAGCCGCCTTATCGGTCAGCAATGGTGAGGGCTGCGGCGAGATCGTCCCGGGCTGTGGGCTGATGCTGAACAACATGCTCGGCGAGGCCGACCTCAACCCCCACGGCATCGGGCATTATCCCCCAGGGGAGCGTATGAGTTCGATGATGGCGCCGACTATGGCCCGGCTGGCGGACGGCACCCTACTGGCAACCGGCTCGGGTGGCTCCCGGCGGATTCGCACTGCCATCTTGCAGCTTCTGACCAACGTGATCGGTTATGGAATGGATCTCGAGAGTGCCATCCGGGCGCCACGAGTGCATGTCGAAGACGGGGTGCTGTGTATAGAGGATGGCTTTGCCGACGCAGTGGTGGCGGCGGTGGCACAGCGTTACCCGGATTTCAAGCGCTGGCCGGACCGGGCATTTTTCTTTGGCGGCACGCACTCGGTGATCGCCCGCGATGATGAGTTGCACGGGTGTGGTGACCCGCGTCGCGGCGGTGCGTGCGTGTGAGTAGAGCTGATTTACCGATGAGCGAAACAGCCAGTGAACCCGTGTGGACTCGTGAGCGCATGGTTACTCTCGTTGCGCTGATCGGTTGCTTGTCGACTTACGGGCTTACCCTCACCCTGTTTACACCGTTATTGTCGCTGATTCTGGAGAGGCAGGGGCACAGCAGCACCCTGATCGGGGCGCTGGCTATGGCGGCGCCAGCGGGTGTCATCATCGGTTCTTTTTTGGTACCGCGTGTGCTACGGCACGTGGAGGGCCGGAGCTTGTTGTTTGCCGGCGTCTTCATGGAGATTGTGCTGATTTTTTTGCTCATGAGTATTCACTCCCTGCCAGCCTGGTTTTTGATTCGTTTTCTCGGCGGCTTGACCGGTGCCGTGCTGTTTGTTGTGACCGAGACCTGGATGCTCGAAATTACCCCCAATTCTTCTCGTGGCCGGGTGATGGGGCTATACAACACCGTGCTGTCGCTGAGCTTCGCACTGGGGCCGCTACTGTTGGCGGTGACCGGCATCCAGGGCAAACTGCCGTTTGTCACTGGCATAGTTGTGATGGGTTTTGCCGGGTTGCCACTGTTGGCGACGGGCCGCTACTACCCGAGTTCCACCGACCAGCCCACTTTTGGGATCATCAGTTTTGTGCGTGTGGCCCCGTTGCTGGCGTTGGCTTGCTTCGTGGTGGCGTTCAAGGACCTTGCCGGTACCAGTTTTTTGCCAGTCTACAGCGTGCGCGTGGGCTTGAATGAATCGAGCGCCGTCCTGATGCTGTTTTTTGCCGCTGCCGGCGGCGCTCTGCTGCAGTTACCTGTTGGCTGGCTGGCAGATCGCCTCGACCGGCGCGCTGTATTGATTGGCTGCGCTTTGGCGGGCCTTGCCGGCAGCATGATCTGGCCGTTTGTGATGCATCTGCCAGCGCTATTGTGGTTGACGCTGTTTTTTTGGTGGGGCCTTTTTGCCGGGGTCTATACTGTGGCCATGACCTTGGCCGGGCAGTGGTTTCGTGGGATAGAACTCGCGACCGCCATGGCAGCATTCGGTGTGTTCTGGGGCTTGGGGGCTTTCACTGGGCCGCTCGTCGGCGGCGTCGGCATGGACCTGTGGAACCCCCATGGGTTGCCGCTGGTGCTGCTGGTCGCGGCAGCAGGTTTCGTGGTGATGAGCCTGGTGCCAGGCAACTATCGGCTGCGGTCATCCGCTGGCCGGCGTTAAGGTTCTCTGGCGTGTCTGCACTTTGCGGGACGTTCGGTTGATGACCCGAACTCTGGCAAGCCCTAAAACCGAACTTACCGGACTGCTTGCGCTGGGATTGCCGATCATCCTGACGCAACTCATGCAGATCGGTAACAACACGGTTGCCATCGTCATGATGGGGCGGGTAGGCTCGCGCGAGATGGCGGCGATAGGTCTAGGTGGGGCGTTCATGATCTTCGTCTACCTGTTGTGCCTGGGAATCATGACTTCGCTGTCGCCGACCATTGCGCAACACTTTGGTGCCGGCCGCGAGCGTGACATCCGTCGTTTCTTCCAGCAGGGTCTGTGGATGGCCTTGGGCGTCAGTGTGATGGCTTTTTTCTTGCTGCGCGAAATGGGCCGCGTCATGCTCTGGATGTCGGTGGACCCCGAGGTGGTCCCGCTGGTGCAGGACTATCTCGACATCGTCTCCTGGTCCATGCCCGCGGTTTGTTACTACCTGGCTTTGCGCTTTGTGTGCGAAGGTATCGGCCACTCGCAGCCGATGATGATGGTCAGCCTGTTGACGCTGCCAGTGGCGCTGGTTGGTAACTGGGCTCTGATCTTCGGCCATCTGGGCTTTCCGGCTCTGGGGGTACGTGGCGCGGCCTGGAACCTGGTGCTGGTCATGGTGCTGAATACCCTCGGCCTGTTGCTGTATCTCGCCTTGTCGCGCCGCTACCGCAGCCGGCATTTATTTGCGTCCTTTGCACTGCCCGGCGCCGAGATCTGGGCGCTGCTCAAGTTGGGGTTGCCGATTGCTGGAACCCTGGTACTCGACTCGGGCTTTTTCAGCATGATCGCCCTGTTGATGGGACAACTCGGCCATGTCGCACTCGCGGCTCATCAGGCCGCCATCAACTACGTCACAGTGGTCTTCATGATCCCGGTGGGTCTGTCCAGTGCGACCATGGCCCGGGTTGGTCAGTCCATCGGCCGGGGCGATCAGCGCCAGGCCAGGCGGCGGGGATTGCTCGGCATTGGGGTCGGTGTCACACTGGTGCTGCCGTCGGTGTTACTGGCCCTCCTTTTACCGGGCGCGATAGTCGCCCTGTATACCCATGATGCAAGCGTCACTCTGGTGGCAGTGACGCTGTTGACAGTTGCCGGGCTGTTCCAACTGTTCGATGCTGTTTTCATCACGGCCCAGGGCGCACTGCGGGGCCTCAAGGACGTCACTGGACCGCTGTGGATATCGCTGCTGTGCTACTGGCTGTGTGGTCTGCCGATCGCCTGGTTTCTGGGTATTCAGCAAGGGCTGGGGCCGATCGGCCTGTGGTATGGCATGGCGTTGGGCCTCGGCCTGACAGCACTGTTGCTGGGTTTGCGTTTCCATACAAAGTCTGCAAGGCTCGTGACCGAACATGCCAAGGCCGCTTGAATTACCCGCTGACTGGTTACCGGTTGCCACGCTGCGCATAGGCGGCGGTACCCGACCGAGTGTTCAGCGCCTGATGACCCCGGCTGGTGAAGTCATAGTCAAGGACTATGCAGGCGCCGATGCTCTTTTCGCCAGTCTGCTCGGGCCACTGCTGGCAGCGCGTGAGGCCCGCGCACTGAAGCGGCTAGTGGCTGTCCAGGGCGTACCGAATCTGATCGAGCGGCGTGGGCGCCGGGCGCTGGTCATGCAGTGGTTGCCGGCAGAGCCGTTCAAGCATGTCGACCGCGACGAGGCATTCTGGGCACGGTTTTTCGAGACACTTGCAGTTCGCGTTAGCCAGATGCACTGCGCTGGGGTTGCTCACTGTGACCTGCGTAGCCTCAACAACGTACTGGTGGACCTTGACCAGGAGCCTTGCTTGGTCGATTTCGCGGCTTGTGTGTTTGCCCCCGGGCGCTGGAACTTGCCCTGGCGCGGAGTCTTCGCCCGCTTCTGCCGGGCCGACCGTGAAGCGTTGGTCAAACTCAAGCACCGGGTAGCGCCGGCCTTGGTCTCGGCAGAAGAAAAAGTGCTGCTGGCGCACCGGGGACTGCTGGCCCGCGGCGCACGCCGGTTGGGCCAGGGAATGCGCTGGCTCAGCCGGGCGTTGTTGACTCGCTAAAGGTGTGCTCGATGATGCCGCCACCCAGTACTTGGTCAGCATCGTACAGCACCAGGGACTGACCCGGGGTGGGCGCTCTTTGCGGTTGCTCGAACAACACCTCGACCCGGCCATCCGCCTTGAGTTGCACGCTGCAGGGCTGGTCGATCTGCCGGTAACGGGCTTTGGCCTGGCACTTCAGTGGCCAGCCATTGGGAACGCCGTTTATCCAGTGGACCGCTTGGACCACAACCGATGGCTTCATTAGCGCCGGGTGGTCGTGTCCCTGCACTACGATCAGAACGTTTTCGCCCATGTTCTTGCTGGCTACATACCAGGCTTCGCCCGCTCCGCCGATAGCGAGGCCATGACGCTGGCCCAGCGTGTAGAACCACAAGCCCTGGTGCTCACCGACGATCTCACCGTCCAGGTTGTGAATCTCCCCGGGTGCCGGGGGCAGGTAGCGGGCCAGGAAGTCGGCAAACCGCCGTTCACCAATAAAGCAAATGCCAGTGCTGTCCTTGCGTGCAGCGTTGGGCAGACCTAGCGTCGCCGCCTGTTCCCGCACCCGTGACTTGTGGAAGTCTCCCAGTGGAAACAGGCTTGCTTGGAGCGCCGATTGGTTCAGCGCATAGAGGAAATAAGACTGATCCTTGTCCTGGTCCACGCCCTTAAGCAGGTGGCACCTGCCTGCCTCTTGGCTGATCCTGGCGTAGTGCCCGGTGGCGATCTGCTTGGCACCGAGGCGGCCGGCATATTCCAGGAACTCGCGGAACTTGATCTCGCGGTTACACAGCACATCCGGGTTGGGCGTACGTCCAGCCTGGTACTCGCGCAGGAAAATGGAGAATACCCGCTCCCAGTACTCGTGTGAGAAGTTGACTGTACGCAGTGGAATCTCCAACTTCTCGCAGACATCGCGCGCCATGGCGAGATCTTCCCGGGCAGCGCAGTACTCCTCGTCGTCGTCCTCTTCCCAGTTCTTCATAAAAAGGCCGACGACTTCCCAGCCCTCGTTTTGCAGCTGCCAGGCGGCAACGGCAGAGTCGACGCCGCCCGAGAGTCCCACCACGACCCGGCCATGCGTTTTCATGGATATGCGGGGCTGCCGCCCACCCGGGCGGCACGGATCGTCAGTCAGCTGGTTGGAAAAACAGGGCCCTGGCATGGCGCAGGTCTTGCCACTCGGTGCTCACCGCCACGAAAGGCAACATGCCGTTGTCCTGGAACCAGCTGTCGATCACGAAACGCTCGCCGCTCGGAACCTCCTCTATCTGGGCGGCCCAGTGGCCATCGAAACCACCCCGTCGGTAGGCACGGTCGACGACCCGGTGCCAATGCAAGTGGCCATGCTGCTGGAACGCGATCAGGTAGCCGGTGGTGTTGAGGGACTCGTCGATGCAGTCAAGCTGGCCCGGGAACTCGGGCCGTTTTTCCAGGTTCAGCCCCTTGTCACGGTGGGTCGGGGTGTGGCGTCCGACCACCACCTCCATCCAGCCGATCGCCTGGCGGATCTGCTGCCGCTCGACGGCGGCATCAGGGGCCGCGGGCTGGAACCAGTCGACCACGCTGCGCCACTCGGCCGGGGTGAGATGAATTACTTGCCGGGTCTTGCAGTTGAAATTGTAGCAAACGTTCACTTTCTGCGCCCAGGCCGGTGCAAAAAGGGCGAGCGCACACAGGGCGAGCAGCAGCCGCTGGACGAGTCGATGGGGTTTGGTGGGTGTTCTCACGATATGGTTGATGTCCACGAAAAAGTCTCCCGACACAGTATAAACCAGGGTAAGGTGCTGCCCGGCTAGCCTGCCCCTTAGCCGTTGACCGTACTGTCGAGCTCTCCCGAGAAGCCCGGCGCCATCATCTCCAGGAACTGGCGCGCTGGTGGTGACAGGTACTTGCGCTTGCGTAGCACTACGCCGTAACTGCGGTCGGGGAAGAATCGCTCAAGTGATATGCGCTTGATATTTTCTTTGCCGGTCAAACAAATATCAGTAACGATGGAGATACCAAGGCTTAACTCCACGTATTTTTTGATTACCTCCCAGCCGCCGGCCTCGAGGTTGACCGTGTAATTGACGTTGTGTTGGCGAAAGATCATCTCGACGATACGCCAGGTGGCAAGATGCCGTGGTGGCAGGATGAGGCCGAAGGGGCTGATGTCTTCCAGCTTGATGCGGTTGGGACGCTTGCCGGCGAGCGGGTGGTCAAGTGGCGTGATCAAGACTGTCTTGAAATCAAAAATAGGCTGGTAGCTGACGTCTTCGGGTACGTCCAGCATGGAACCTACGGCGAAGTCGGCCTCGTCTGCTCGCAGCATCGCCATACCGTCGCGGCCGGTGACGTTGTGCAGCTTGATCCGTACCCCGGGGTAGGCGGTGGTGAAGCGTTTGATATGCTCGGGCAGCAGGTAGAGGATGGTGGACTCGCCTGCGGCGATGTTGATCTCGCCCGAGTTGACCTCGCCCAGTTCGCTGGAGAAGACCTCAGCGATGTTGTCGATGCCCTGCACCAGCGGCTGAGCGAGCTCCAGCAGCACCTCGCCCTGGGTGGTGAGGCGGATGCTGGGCCCGCGGCGTTCGAATAGCTCAGTAGCGAGTTCCCGCTCCAGCGCTTGGATTTGTAAAGAGACCGAGGGCTGGCTCAGAAAGAGCTGCTCTGCGGCCCGTGAGATACTGCCAAGGCGGGCCGCGTGACAGAAGGCGCGCAGCTGCTTGAGACGGTTCTGCTTGTAGTAGGGGGGTTTCGCCATGGACTGGGTCCAGTTCGAGCGGCTGGGTTGCCGGCGGCCATTATGATTGGGTAACATAATACTTACTATTGAAATAATTGTTTTGTCAAATATATAACTGTCCCAGACAATGTCCTGGCTGGTCAGGCCAATTGCTGATTAAGGCGGGTTATTTAAGACAAACGGTCCAGTTGTGCGGCGCAGCATGAGCGTTCTTGCACTGGGCACAATGACAGTCCACAGGGTAAGCGTAATGACCAACCGAGTCGAGAGCGTCGAGGCACTGACCGCAGACTGGGCGGACAATCCGCGCTGGCAGGGCGTGTGTCGTGACTACAGCGCCAGCGACGTGACCCGCCTGCGCGGGTCGGTGCAGGTCGAGCACACCCTGGCCCGCCTCGGGGCTGAGAAACTGTGGCGGCGCCTTAACACCGAGGATTACGTGCCCACCCTGGGTGCGCTCACTGGCGGCCAGGCCCTGCAACAGGTCAAGGCTGGCGCCAAGGCCATTTATCTCTCCGGCTGGCAGGTCGCCGCCGATGCCAACGTCGCTGGCACCATGTATCCGGACCAGTCGCTCTACCCGGTCAACTCTGTGCCGGAGTTGGTCAGCCGCATCAACAACACCTTCAGACGGGCCGATGAAATCCAGCACGCGTCTGGCAAGGGCGATATCGACTATTTTGCCCCGATCGTGGCCGATGCTGAAGCCGGTTTCGGCGGTGTGCTCAACGCTTTTGAACTGATGAAGAGCCTGATCGAGGCAGGCGCTGCCGGCGTGCATTTCGAGGACCAGCTCGCATCGGTGAAAAAATGCGGCCACATGGGCGGCAAGGTGCTAGTGCCCACGCAGGAAGCGGTACAGAAACTGGTGGCGGCGCGCCTCGCAGCGGACGTCTGCGGCGTGCCCACAGTGCTGCTAGCGCGGACCGATGCCAACGCCGCGGCATTGCTGACTTCGGACGTCGACCAGCGTGACCAGGCGTTTGTGACCGGGGAGCGCACCGCGGAAGGCTTTTTCGTAACCCGCGCCGGCCTCGACCAGGCGATTGCTCGGGGGCTTGCCTACGCGCCGTATGCTGATCTCATCTGGTGCGAAACTGCGGTGCCGGATCTTGCCGAAGCGCAGCGTTTTGCCGAGGCGATCCGCAGTGAATTTCCTGACCAGTTGTTGGCCTACAATTGTTCACCATCGTTCAACTGGAAGAAGAATCTCGATGATGACAGCATCGCGAAGTTCCAGCACGAACTCGGAGCGATGGGCTACAAGTACCAGTTCATCACCCTCGCCGGGATCCACAATATGTGGTACCACATGTTCGACCTGACCCAGGAGTACATGCGCAGGGGCATGACTGCCTACGTCGAGATGGTGCAGGAGAAGGAGTTCGCGGCGGCAGATCGTGGCTACACTTTTGCCAGCCATCAGGCCGAAGTGGGAGCGGGCTATTTCGACGACGTGACCACTGTGATCCAGGGTGGCCAGTCCTCGGTGACCGCGCTGGCCGGCTCGACCGAAGAGGATCAGTTCGCGACCGGCTGATTCGTTCTGCGCCGGTTCGCTGGCCGGCTTGCCAAGAAGCATTAAACCGGGCCAGCGACGGAATAACCCGTCGCTGGTTTTGTCCCAGACCCCGTAATCGCTGCATTCTTAGCCTCCCAGTGCTGTACACCTTGAGAAATGCGTACCAGAAACCCTATTATCTGTACCAGGGCATGAGCTGGGGCACGCCCGATTGGTAACATGAGCGAACGCAGGGACATACAACGCACTGTCGGCACCTCGGTTGAGGAGGCCAAACCGCGCCTGAAAAAGCCGCGGCTTTTCCGGGTGCTGCTAATTAACGATGACTACACTCCGATGGAGTTTGTGGTGGTCGTTCTGCAGCGCTTCTTTCACCTGCAACACGAGCACGCCGTGCAGGTGATGCTGCAAGTGCACACTGAAGGTTCCGGCGTATGCGGCGTGTACACCGCCGAGATCGCCGAGACCCGCGTGCGCGAGGTGCTCAATTTCTCCCGCGAGAACGAACATCCTCTGCGCTGCACCATGGAGCCTGAGTAATGCTGTCAGCTGAACTCGAGGCCTCGCTCAACGGCGCCATTCAGAGCGCCCGCGATCAGCACCACCAGTACATCACCGTCGAGCACCTGTTGGCCGCGTTGCTTGACAACCCACCGACGGTGAAAGCTATTCACGCCTGCGGTGGTGACAGCGGGAACCTGCGCCTGCAACTGAGCACTTTTCTTGAGAACTACGTACCGGTGCTGCCCGAGGATCACGACGTTGATCCACAGCCGGCGCTGGGGTTTCAGCGCGTTATCCAGCGTGCCATCCTGCACGTGCAGAGTTCGGGCAAGCGTGAGGTGACTGGCACCAATGTGCTGATTGCGATGTTTGCCGAGAAGGATTCACATGCGGTCTATTTCCTGGGCGAGGAAGGTGTGTCCCGATTTGATCTTGTCAATTACGTTACCCATGGCATCAGCCGCGTCAGTAGCGATTCACCGGGGTTACCTTTACCGGAGGAATGCGAGGAGGATGAAGATGCCGAAAGCGACTATCAGAGCCCGCTCATGGCCTTTGCGGTCAACCTCAACGAGCAGGCCATGGCCGGCCGGATCGATCCGCTGATCGGCCGTGAGCGAGAGACTGAGCGCACGGTGCAGATCCTGTGCCGCCGGCTCAAGAACAATCCGCTGTTCGTTGGTGAAGCCGGGGTTGGCAAAACTGCCATCGCTGAAGGCCTCGCCCGCAAGATCGTCGAGGGCCAGGTGCCCGAGGTGCTGATTGACAGCACTATCTACGCACTGGACATGGGTGCGCTACTGGCTGGCACCAAGTACCGCGGTGATTTTGAACAGCGGCTCAAAGCTGTGCTGGCGGAACTGGAGGAGACAGCGGGTTCAATTCTATTTATCGACGAGATTCACACCGTGATCGGCGCCGGTGCCGCCTCCGGTGGTGCCATGGATGCATCAAACCTGCTCAAGCCTATGTTGGCCGCGGGCGAAATCAAGTGTATCGGTTCCACTACCTACCAGGAATACCGCGGTATCTTCGAGAAGGATCGCGCGCTCTCAAGGCGCTTCCAGAAGGTCGACATTACAGAGCCCAGCGTGGAGGAGACAGTGGAGATTCTGCGCGGTCTGAAATCTCATTTCGAGGATCACCATGAAGTGCGTTACTTGGCGCCGGCATTGCGCAGCGCGGCCGAGTTGGCGGCGCGCTACATCAATGATCGCTACCTGCCAGATAAGGCCATCGACGTGATCGACGAGGCTGGGGCCCAGAGCCGCCTCGTGCCAGCCTCGAAGCGCAAAAAGACCGTGGGTGTGGCCGACGTCGAGAAGGTGGTCTCGAAGATGGCGCGGATTCCACCGAAAACTGTCAGCACTTCGGACAAGAACGCCCTGCAAAGCTTAGGCGCGGACCTGAAGCGGGTGGTGTTCGGCCAGGACCAGGCCATCGGTGCGCTGGTGAGTGCGATCAAACTCTCCCGCTCCGGCCTCGGCGACCCGGACCGGCCGATCTCGACTTTTCTTTTTTCGGGCCCGACCGGGGTTGGCAAGACAGAAGTCACCCGGCAGTTGGCGATGACGCTCGGCATTGAGTTGCTGCGGTTTGACATGTCTGAGTACATGGAGCGTCACACCGTTTCGCGACTGATCGGTGCGCCGCCGGGATATGTCGGCTTCGACCAGGGCGGGCTCTTGACTGAGGCCATCACCCGCAATCCCCATGCGGTGCTGCTGCTGGACGAGATCGAAAAAGCCCATCCGGACGTCTTTAACCTGCTGCTACAGGTGATGGACTACGGCACCCTGACCGACAACAATGGTCGCAAGGCGGACTTTCGCAACGTGATCATTGTCATGACTACCAACGCTGGTGCCACACAGATGGCCCGTGGCTCGGTCGGCTTTATCACCCAGGATCACAGCGGTGATGATGCCCAGGTCATTGATAAACTCTTCAGCCCGGAGTTTCGCAACCGCCTGGATTCCATCATCCGCTTCCAATCGCTGGACGAGGAGACCATCGGCCACGTGGTCGACAAGTTCATTCTTGAACTCGAAAGTCAACTGGCCGACAAACACGTGACCCTGGAGGTGGCTGTTACTGCCCGGGGCTGGCTCGCCCGCCACGGCCACGATGCCATCATGGGGGCCAGGCCCATGGCGCGCCTGATCCGTGAGCGCATCAACCAGGCGCTGGCCGACGAGTTGCTTTTCGGTAAACTGTCTGGCGGCGGCAGTGTACGGGTGTATGCAAAAAACGACAAACTCGCTTTCGATATCGAAGCCGCCACCCGCCACTGAAACGATACTGAGCGAACAAGAGATAGGGGTGCATCCCTACAACTGACTTGCCAAAGTCGAGCTGGCGCGCGGTGAGCCAGTACCACGAAAGAGCGGGGTTCAGGGCGTGATGGGTCTGCCGTCGAGGCGGGCTTGACCGTGCTGCAGGACCAGGCGCCCCTGTGCGAACCAGGCGATGGCTTGCGGGTAGATCCGATATTCGACCTCGTGCACGCGCTGGGCGAGGGTTTCGGCTGTGTCGTTCGCCAGCACCGGTACGCGGCCCTGGATGATGATCGGGCCCGCATCGAGTTCTGGCGTGACGAAGTGCACGGTGGCACCGTGCTGATCTTTGCCGTCGGCCAGTGCCCGTGCATGGGTGTCAAGGCCTGGGTAATCCGGCAGCAGTGACGGGTGGATATTTAGCATGCGGCCCGTGTAATGGGTGGCGAAGTTCTCTCCCAGGATTCGCATGAAGCCCGCCAGCACCACCAGGTCCGGCACAAAGGTGTCGACCAGATTTTGCAACTCTGCCTCGAACGCTGCCCGCCCGGCGAAGTCGCGGTGATCGAGCACCTGCGCGGGTATACCGGCGGTGCGGGCACGGTTGAGCCCATAGGCTTGTGACTGGTTGCTGATTACAGCCACAACCTGCGCCGGCACGGCATCGTTATGGCAGGCGTCGATGATGGCCTGCAGGTTGGTGCCACTGCCGCTGATAAGCACTACCAGGCGGCAGGGGCAAAGCGCCTTAATCAATGACTACGCCCCGCTCGCCGCAGGTTACTGTGCCGAGGTCGAAGACAGTCTCACCGTATTCTTCCAGGATTTCCCGTGCGCCCTCGGCATCGGCCGGGTCCGCGACCAGCACTAGGCCAATGCCGCAATTAAAGGTGTGCGCCATCTCCTCAGCCGTGATACTGCCTTGCGATTGCAGCCAGTCAAAGACCGGCGGTGTAGGCCAACGGTTGCTGTCGATGTGCACCTCGAGCCCGCCCGGGATGACTCTGGCTATGTTGCCGGGCAGACCACCGCCGGTGATGTGGGCGATGGCGCGAATCTCGGCTTTTTCAAGCAATGGTAGAACGCTTTGTACATAAATGCGGGTTGGCGCCATCAGTGCATCAGCCAGGCTGATCTCGCCAAGGGAGGTATCAAGTGTCGCGCTGCTGCGTTTGAGCACTGCGCGAATCAGCGAGTAGCCGTTGGCATGGGGGCCGCTCGAGGCGAGCCCTAACACGCGGTCGCCGGCCTGCACTGCATTGCCGTCTATGATCCGTTGTTTCTCTACTACTCCGACGCAGAAGCCCGCGAGGTCATACTCACCCGCGCCGTACATGCCGGGCATCTCCGCGGTCTCCCCGCCAATGAGAGCAGCCCCGGCGAGTTCGCAGCCTTTTGCGATGCCGCCAATGACGACTTGGGCCTGCTCGAGCGATAGCGCGTCGGTGGCAAAATAATCCAGGAAGAAAAGCGGTTCGGCACCGCACACCAGTACGTCGTTGACACACATGGCAACCAGGTCAATGCCGATGGTGTCGTGTCGGTTGAGGTCGAAGGCGAGCTTGAGTTTGGTGCCGACACCGTCTGTGCCTGAAACCAGTACTGGCTGGTGGTAGCGGTCCACCGGCAGTTCGAACAGGCCGCCAAAGCCGCCGATGTTGCCCAGGCACCCCGGACGGCTTGTGCGCGCGATCAGCGGCTTGATCCGCTCGACCAACATCTCACCTGTTTCGATGTCTACACCGGCATTCCGGTAGCTGAGCGGTGGATTGCTGGAACGGGTCACGGCTGGGGTTGCTGGGCAGGTGGCCGGAGGGCTTATGGTATCGTATGTTTGCACTCGGGCGGGTTTTGCGCTGCTGGTTGGATCCCAGTTGCAAGAGCCGGGACCCAGAGCCTCACCGGCAGCCGTTATCGCTGCATCCACCGTTTGGTAAATGCCGTTGCTGCAATCCATTCCCAACCTACTCACGCTGACGCGCATCGGTGCGGTGCCGGTGCTGATTCTGTTTCTACGGGACGGGCAGTATGCCCCGGCGCTGGCGGTGTTCCTGGCGGCCGGCATAACCGACGGGTTGGATGGCTGGATAGCCAAGCGTTTTGGTTGTGTCACGCGGCTGGGCACGGTTCTCGACCCCATTGCCGACAAGATGCTGATCGTTAGTACTTACCTCATGCTGGCGGTGCTGGGCGACATCCCGTTCTGGTTGCTGCTGTTGATCGGTTTCAGGGATATCATCATCGTTGGCGTCGCGCTGATCCTGCAAACGCTGCAGGGATCGATCCAGATACAGCCCAGCCCCATCAGTAAGGTGAATACCTTTCTGCAGATCTCCCTGGTGGTGATGGTGATGATTGAGCACATGGGCTGGCTCATCTTGCCGCTGGTTACAGAGAGTCTCCTGTGGCTGGTGGTTGCGACCACCCTGGTGAGCGGATTCCATTATATTTACTACTGGTTTATCCGTGAGGGCGGGCCCGGCCAGGATGGTGGTGCGCGCCAAGAGCGCACACCCGGCAAACGCTCGTGACAGGCCAACTCAACTTGCCATTACGCCTGGCCGACAGCGCCTCGTTCGGAAATTTCTTCCCCGCTGCCAACGGTGAAGCGCTGGCAGCGGTGAGTGCGATCACGGACAGTGGTGCGCGGCCACGGTCGCTGTACCTTTACGGTTCGCCGGCGAGCGGTAAATCGCACCTACTGCACGCACTGTGCCGGGGCGCGACGGAACAGTCACAGTTGACGGTATTCGTACCGGCAGGGCTGGAATCGATTGGGCCAGAACTCGTCTCCCAGTTGAACCCATCCAGTATTGTCTGCGTGGATGATCTGGAGAATATTGCGGGGACCCGGGTGTGGGAGGAGGCGCTGCTCGAACTATATGAACGGGTGCAGGGCAGTACCGGGGCGCTGGTCGTTGCTGGCCGGCGGCCGCCGGGTGAAGCGGGGTTATTACTGCCGGACCTTGCTACCCGGCTCGCTGCAGGCGGAGTGTACGCGTTACATCCGTTGGCGGAGGCTGACATGGCTGACGCCATGCGTCTGCGCGCTCACCGCCGCGGGCTGGAGTTGTCAGATGCCGTGATCTCCTACCTGCTGCGCCGGGTACGCCGGGATAGTGCCACCGTATTCGCGATGCTCGATCATCTGGACGCGCAGGCTTTCTCGCAGCAGCGTCGATTGACGGTGCCGTTCGTGCGCGAGGTGGCCGCGGAACTGCTCGGTGATTGACAAGGTGTGATCGTTTCTAAGGTACCAGTACCACTGTGATCAGCACCAGCTGCCGGCCCCGGTTACAGCACGGGACTTCCCCCGAGCGTTGATCGATGCCTTGCCCGAACTGAGCGATGTGATATGTATCGCAGAGTAAACCTTCGCTCAGAGAATCTCCAGCACGCGCTCTGGCGGCCGGCCAATGGTGGCCCGCTCACCCACGACCACGATGGGGCGCTGCAGCAGTATCGGGTTTTCGGTGATCGCAGACAGCAGCCGTGCACTGTCGGCCTCCGCCAGATTCAGTTCCCGGTAAATACTCTCTCCGGTGCGGATCATGTCGCTCAAGGGTCGGCGCAGTTGGCGCTGCAGATTCTGCAAAGCCGCTTTATCGGGCGGTTGTTTAAGGTATTCGATGATGCAGGGTTCGTGCCCGCGCTCGCGCAGCAGGGCCAGGGTGGCCCGGGACTTGGAGCAGCACGGGTTGTGATAGATGACAACAGACAAAGCGTATATCTCCTTGGTTTTCTTGACAGAGGCAAAGGCCAGTGTTAGTTTTATAAGGGTAAACGTGGCTGTTTAAAGTGTGACTGAAGCGGCCTGATTCTATACGCAAACTCCTCACAGTGAGCGACCCAATGACAGACAACGCAACACCGATCCGCACCGTACTGGCTCTGATTGCCATGGCTGTTTTCGTCGGCGGATGTGCGACGGCGAAACCGACGGAAACCGAAGCCGGCACCGCCGTGGTGGCTACACCAGCTCCTGCGACCACTGCGGCCGAGACTTCCACTGCTTCGGATTCCGGCAGCGGGACGACCGAACCCACGACCACAGCAGCGGGTTCCGGCAGCGGGGCGAGCGAACCCGCCGCAACAGCCGCCGCCGCCTTAGGTCCCTGGACCCAGTGGGTGGTGCACAATGGGGAACATCTCTGGGGTATCTCAGCCCACAGCGAAGTCTATGGTGACCCCTACCAGTGGCCACTTCTTTTTAAGAAGAACCGCCAGCAGATCGAAGATGCAGATCTCATCTATCCAGGCCAGGTTCTCCAGATCGAACGCGACCTCAGCGAGTACCAGATTCAGCAGGCCATAGATCACGCCAAGACCCGCGGCGCCTGGTCGCTGGGCGTAACCGAGGAGACCGATCTCCAGTACCTGGAAGCGGCCGGAGGGTAGTGACGCGTCCGGGGCCACTGCGGGGCAGGCACAGCAGATGATTGCCCAGGCATCGAGTGACCTGGATGCCGTTAAGGTTGCCGGTGGGGTATGGCGGCTGATTGACCCGGCCCGATTTACAACTGACCACCCCGGGCAGTTGCAAGAATAAAGGGTGATGCGGGTCGACTTGCCCCATTCTGATAAGAAGCCACCAATAATCCCATCAACAAGGCCCCGCAAGGGGCCTTTTTTCAGGCGCGACCTTGCCCCTGATCTGAAGAGTTGATCTCAAGAGCCTGCAGAATCGCTGCCGGTATTGATCTCGCGCAGGACACGGCGGACAAAACCGGTTAACTTACAGGCCTGCGGATTGACCTGGTTATTTGCGCTCCGGGCGGTTGATTTACCCTAGCAGCGTGCCCGGCAGGTACCGCTACAGCGAGCGGATCGCCGCCAGTACCCCGGTCAATTCAGCCAGCGGATAATCGATAGTTTCACCAGTGCGTCGGTTGCGGTATTCCACCGTGCCGGACTTAAGGCCTCGAGCCCCCACCACGATGCGGTGTGGGATGCCGATCAGGTCCATTTGCGAGAACATTACCCCGGGACGTTCATTGCGGTCATCCAGCAACGCCGAGAAACCAGCCTCAGTCAACTCCCGGTAGAGCGATTCGGCGGCGGCGGCTACGGCGTCCGATTTGTGCATGCCAATAGGGACGATGCAAACATCGAAAGGTGCGATTGGCCCCGGCCAGATGATGCCGTTCTGGTCATGACTCTGCTCGATGGCGGCAGCCACGATACGGGTCACTCCGATACCGTAGCAACCCATATAAATGGGCTGGGCCCGGCCGTCAGCGTCGAGATAGGTCGCATCCAGTGCGTTGCTGTACTTGGTACCGAGCTGGAAGACATGGCCAACCTCTATGCCCCGGCGTACGCTGATGGTGCGGCTTGGGTCCAGCGGACACGGGTCACCGTCGACGGCCTGCCGCAGATCGGCGGCAGTGGGCTCTGGCAGATCGCGGCCCCAGTTAACGCCCTGCCAGTGCACTCCGTCACGATTGGCGCCGCACACAAAATCTGTCAGTTGGGTAGCCGCGTGATCCGCAAGCACTGGTAGCTCCAGGCCCACTGGCCCGATCGATCCGGGATCGGTGCCGATTGCCTGGCGAATTTGTTCTACGCTGGCCATGCGCAGGGGGCTGCCGACCGCAGGCAAAGACTCAGCCTTGAGCGCATTTAACTCATGGTCACCTCGCAATACCAGTGCCACCAGCGGATCCTTTGCACCTTCGACCAGCAGGGTCTTGACCGTGCGGGTCTCCGCGATCTTGAGAAAACCAGATAACTCGGCGATGGTGTGCTGGCCCGGGGTTGCGACTTCGCGCAATGTCTCGGCGGGTTTGGCTCGCGCGGTGCCGGCCGCGGCCAGGTTTACTTTCTCGACGTTGGCGGCGTAGTCAGCTTCGGGGCACAGCGCGATCGCGTCCTCACCGGAATCTGCCATTACATGGAACTCGTGCGAGTAGTTGCCGCCAATAGCACCGCTGTCTGCTTCCACTGCCTGCGCTTCCAGCCCGAGGCGCTCGAAAATTCGCGCGTAGGCGTCGTACATCTGCTGATAACTTCGGCCCATACTCTTAGCATCACGATCGAACGAGTAGGCGTCCTTCATGATGAACTCCCGAGCCCGCATGACGCCAAAACGTGGCCGGATTTCATCCCGGAACTTGGTTTGAATCTGGTACAGGTTGACCGGCAACTGGCGGTAACTGCGAATCTCACTTTTTGCCAGCGTGGTGATTACCTCCTCGTGGGTGGGCCCTAAGCAGAAATCACGCTGGTGCCGGTCGCTGAAGCGCAACAGCTCTGGGCCGTAGTCGTCCCAGCGGCCTGATTCACGCCACAATTCGGCGGGCTGTACCGCCGGCAGCAACGTCTCTTGGGCGCCGGCTGCATCCATCTCCTGGCGCACGATGGCTTCCACCTTGCGCAGTACGCGGTGGCCCAGTGGCAGCCAGTTGTAGATACCGGCGGCCACCTGCCGGATCAAGCCAGCACGCAGCATCAACTGGTGGCTGGCTATTTCTGCGTCGGCCGGGACTTCCTTGAGGGTAGCGAGAAAGAAACGGGAAGTGCGCATGCAAGTTCTCTTGGCAGCAAAGCGCTAGTGTATGCGCTTTGGTAAGCGCGACAAAGCGAGCGGTCGGCGGCCTCAGGCGGTTGTCGTGTCGGCGAGCCGGCGCGCCTCGCTGACCGCGACCGACAGCATGGCGAAATCGCGTGTGTTAGCACGGCGCAGGTCGTTAACCAACTGCAGGTAGCGGTTACACGCGCTCTGCTGTGCCGTCACCCAATGCCTGACTGCTGCCTTGCCTTGGCCCTGGCCGTTGTCCAGCACCCGTGCGGCCAGGTCACGCTGACTGAGGTTAAGCTCGGCGCGCAGGCTGAACCGTGCCATCGAGTGCCAGTGGCTGGTCACGGGCAGTTCCCGGATGCGGCCGCGCAGCCAGTGCAGGCCCAGTCGGTCGCCCACGTCAAAATACACCGCAGCGACTGCGGCAACGTCGTGGGCCCGGGTAGCGGCCACAGCTACGATGTCCAGTGCCGAGGACAGCGCCGCCAGTGCGGCCGCGCGGTTGGCGAGATCGGCCGGCACCCCGGCGTTGAGAAAGCGGCGCACCCGGCGCTTCTGCGTGAGGCGGTTAGAAGCGGCCAGCACCCGCGGCAGTCCTTGCCGCAGAGTGTCGACCCCATCACGGTAGGATTCCACCGTCTGTGCAATGTCAATGTGACCAGGCTGGTGGTGCAGCAGCCAGGTGATGCCCCGCTCCAGCAGCTGCCCGGTGTCGTGCAGCAGTGCGAGTTGCAGCGCAGCACTCACTTTGTTGTCCAGTGCTTCGATATCAAACCACAACTCGCGCAAGCGGAAGATTTCTCGGATCGCCGTGTACGCTCGCGCAGTGTCAGGTGGCGGTCGCCCGGTGAGTTCACTCATCCGTAGTGTGAAGCCGGGCCCAACACGGTTGATCATGCTATTGGTAACGTAGGTGGCGATGATCTCCCGCCGCAGGCGATGTTGTGTCATTGCGCTGCCGAAACGCTCACTCAACCTGGCCGGGAAATAGCGCAGCAGGTCTTCGGCAAGGAACGGATCCTCGGGCACGTCGGAATCGAGCAATATCTGGTAGGTGGTAATCTTGCTGTAGGCCAGCAGTACCGCGAGTTCCGGCCGGGCCAGGCCTTCGCCGCGGGCGCTGCGCTCGGCCAGGGTCTCTTCGTCGGGCAAGAACTCCAGGGCACGGTCCAGGCCGTGGCCGCGCTCCATCTGGCGCAGGGCCCGGCCGTGCTGGTGGATTAGTGCCGCTGCCCCGTCCGCCGCCAAGGCCAGCGCCTGGGTCTGGGCATAGTTGTCGTGCAGTACCAACCGGGCAATTTCCTCGGTCATCTCCTCCAGCAAACTGTTGCGTTCGTCAATATTGATCTCGCCTGTTTCGACCGCGGCGTTCAGCAGGATTTTGATATTTACCTCGTGGTCGGAAGTGTCCACCCCGGCCGAGTTGTCGATGGCGTCGGTGTGACACAGCCCACCAC
Source organism: Arenicellales bacterium (assembly GCA_030747115.1). Lineage (GTDB taxonomy): Bacteria > Pseudomonadota > Gammaproteobacteria > Arenicellales > UBA868 > UBA12578. Next base: position 10,977 of record JASLLH010000010.1, on the reverse strand, counting down.
CGCGACTGAACTCGATGCGGCCCAACTGGGTGACACCGAGGTTGCCGCCTTCGCCGATCACCCGGCAGCGCAGTGTGTTGGCGTCTACCCGCAGAGCATCGTTGACCCGGTCACGGGCGTCTTCGTGGCTTTCTGTCGACGCCTTCACATAAGTGCCAATGCCGCCATTCCATAACAGGTCGACGGGGGCCTTCAACATTTCATGGATGAGCTCGCTAGGGCTCAGCCGCGCGGCACTTATGCCCAGTGCTTTTCTCGCCTGCTCGGACAAATCGATGAACTTGGCGCTACGCGGCCACACGCCGCCGCCCGGTGAGATCGTCTCACGGTCGTAGTCGTCCCAGCTGGAGTGGGCCAGATGAAACAGGCGGTTGCGTTCGGCATATGAGGTAGCTGGGTCTGGGTCCGGATCAATGAAGACATGCTGGTGGTTAAATGCACCGACCAGGCGAATGTGCTGCGAGAGCAGCATGCCGTTGCCGAACACGTCGCCAGACATGTCGCCAATGCCGACTACGGTGAATGGTGTAGCCTGAGTATCGATGCCGAGTTCACGGAACAGGCGCTTGACCGACTCCCAGGCGCCGCGGGCGGTGATGCCCATCGCTTTGTGGTCATACCCGGCAGAACCTCCTGAGGCGAACGCGTCTCCCAACCAGTAGCCATACTCGGCGGCTACGGCATTGGCAATGTCGGAAAACGTGGCCGTACCTTTGTCGGCAGCCACCACCAGGTAGGGGTCGTCATCGTCATGGCGCACGACCCGTTCAGGCGGAATAATGGTGTCGCCCTTGCGATTGTCTGTGATATCCAGCATACCGCGAATGAAAGTCCGGTAGCAGTCCACTGCTGCGTTGGCCTCGGCCTCCTGAGCGCCCAGGGCCGGTTTGCGGACAATGAACCCACCCTTGGAGCCGACTGGCACGATGACGGCGTTTTTCACGATCTGCGCTTTCACCAAACCCAGTACCTCGGTGCGGAAATCCTCCGGCCGATCCGACCAGCGCAAACCGCCTCGGGCGACTTTGCCAGCCCGCAGGTGGATCGCCTCGACGCGGGGTGAATAAACGAAGATCTCATACAGCGGCCGTGGCGCAGGCATGCGGGCGAGGGCTTGTGACTCGATCTTGATAGAAAGACGGGCCGGCTGGGTATCGTCGTGTTCCTGGTAGTAATTGGTCCGCACGATCGACTCGACCAGGTTAAAGAATCCGAACAGAATCCGGTCCTCGTCCAGGTTGGCAACCCGTTCCAGGCCCACGGTTATCTCGTGCTGGGCGCTCACGAGCAGCCCGGCACGGTCGGCATCGATATCTGGATCGAAGCGGGCATGGAAAAGGCTGACTATACGTGCGGTCATGCGTGGATTGCCGGCTAGGGTATCGATGACGTAATCCTGACTGTAGCGAAACTGAATCTGTCGCAAGTAGCGGTACAGGGCCCGCAGTAATGTGGTCTCGCGCCAGTTGAGGCCCGCCCTCAGCACCAGACGGTTGAAGCCATCGTTGTCGGCCTCGCCGTCCCAGACACTCTGAAATACCTGTTCGAAGTCGTGCTTGCGGGCATCGACGTCAATGCTGAGGCCATTGCCTTCGAGCAGGTTGAAGATATGGATCCACACTGCGGCACCGTCGCTCGCCATTACCCGGTAGGGTCGCTCAGAGACAACCCGCAGCCCCATGTTCTCGATCATGGGTAATACATCGGAGAGCACCACCGGATTACCTGGGGAGAACAGTTTTAACTGGGCTTCAGTATTCTGGGTGCCGCTGCCACGGTACAGCAGGATGCCCAGGTGTTGCTTCTCTGCCGCGTCGGCGATGCGGGGTATATCGTAGGCAGCCTGCCGGGCGCTGCAGTCAGCCTGGTACGCCGCAGAGAATCCACCGCCCCAGGCAGAGCGATGTGCCAGCCCCGGTTCTTCGCCAAAATGCGCAACCAGTGCCGCTTTCAGGTCATCATCCCATGAGCGCGCAGCTTGCGCGATGCGCTTTTCCACCAACCGTAATTCCTGCCTGGGCTCGGAATCCGGATCCACGCTGATGAGGTAGTGAATCCGGGCGAGCACTGATTCGGAGAAGTAAACGTTGAACTGCAGTGAACGGCCATTGCAGGCATCAAGCAGAATCTCACCGATACGCAGGCGCAAGTCGCTATTGAAGTGATCGCGTGGCACGAACACCAGGCACGAGTAAAAGCGGCCAAAACGGTCACGGCGCGAAAACAGGCGTACGCGCTGGCGCTCCTGCAGTTCGAGTATGCCCATGGCACTGGAGAAGAGTTCATCTTCGGTCACCTGGAATAAATCATCCCGTGGGTAGTTCTCGACGATGTTTTGCAGCACTTTGATGCCATGGCCGTTGGCTGGCAGCCCGCTGCGTTCCAGCAAGCGCCTGAGCTTGAGTCGCAAAGCTGGCACCTCGGTCACGGCGCGGTTGTAGGCGCCAGCAGAGAACAGCCCCAACAAGCAGGTCTCACCAGTCACTGTGCCTGCAGTATCAAAATGGCGCACGGCAATGATGTCCATGTAGGCCGGACGATGCACATTTGAGCGCTTATTGGCCTTGGTGATGAGCAGGGGCTCATGACCTTCGAGATAGCCTGGCATACCCACCGGCAGCACTGCGAGGCGGTCGGCAAGGTCGGTTTCGGCCGCCGGTCGCAGGATGCCAAGCGCCGTGTCGGGTTGTGGCACCAGCTGTTCGGGATCACCCGGCGCCACATCGAATACGATAGAGCCAAGAAAAGTGAACAGGTCATCAGCGATCCAGCGGCACAAGGCCACTGCCTCCTCGATTGCCTCATGGCTTACTGCGGCGGGAAACCCGTTCCCGGGCTGCACAGTTTCGAGCGCCCGCCCACGCATGGCCTGCCAGTCGCTCGCGGCAAGCACCACCTCGCCGATCACCTGCTCGATCGTTCGTTTTGTCGACTTAAGCGTTTGCAGGTTGCTCTGGTGGTCAATCTGGCACTGTATGTATGACTCAGCGAGCGCCGTGGTGCCGGGTTCACCCGGCGCCTCCAAGCGCCCCGTCTGGTCCCTTGAGACTTCGATCACTGGGTGTACCGTCAGATGAATGGTGTAGCCCAGGCGATTCAGCGCCATGGAAATCGAGTCGACCAGGAAGGCGGTGTCGTCGACGACAATTTCGACAACCGTGTGGGAGGAGTGCCAGCCGTGGGTTTCAAAGTCGGGGTTGTAAACCCTGACTATGGCGGCAGCGGGCTTGCGTTCAAGGGCCAGGTTCAGGTGCGCCAGTGCCCCGCCGTACAGATCGAGGAGCGCCGTCTGGGCGAGGTCTTCGGCCGGCACCCGGCGGTAATACTGTTCCAGGAAAGAAATCGCCCGCTGTGCTTGTGCCGGGGGCAGGTTTTCCTGCGCGCTCTGAACCAGCCGTTCGACCAGTTCGTCAAACGCCGGGCGCGACTCTGTGGGCATTGGTCGGGGCCTCCCCAGCCCTTCCGCGAAACCGAAACTTAAGGGGGCGAACTATACGCGAATCGACGGCCACAACAAATCGGCCGGCCGAGACCACGCTACAATAACCGGTATATTGGCAGGGTGAGGTGCGCCGCGGGGTTCTCCTGGGAAACGATCCCGGGTGTGGCCAGCGGTAACAAGAGCAAGATGCTACTGACAAGAGGGTTGTGTGAACGACCAGCCGCTATGGCGTCCAACGCCTGATCAGATATCGCGTGCTGCGATAACGGCATTCACCAGTGCGGCGCAGCAGCGCTGGGGTCGCACCTTGGCCGATTACGCGGCACTACACCACTGGTCGGTCAGTAAGCCGGAGGAGTTCTGGGTAAGTATCTGGGAGTATTGCGGCGTGTGTGCAGCCACGCCGCCGGGACCGGCAGTGAGCCACCCGGAGAGAATCCCCGGGGCCAGGTGGTTTCCCGAGGCGCGCCTTAACTTTGCTGGTAACTTGCTCAGGTGCCAGGATGATACGCCGGCCTTGATATTTCGCACCGAGGACGCCGCCCGCCAAGTCGTCAGTCACCGGCAATTGTATGCACAGGTCGCGGCCATATCCCGGGCTCTGGCCAAGGCCGGAATCGGCCCGGGTGACCGGGTCTGCGGCTATCTGCCCAACATGCCCGAAGCGGTAAGTGCGATGTTGGCCGCAGCCTCACTGGGGGCCGTATGGTCGTCGTGCTCGCCAGATTTTGGTGTGCAGGGGGTGCTCGATCGCTTCGGCCAGATCGAGCCGCGGGTCTTGTTCAGCGCCGACCGCTATCACTACAACGGTAAGTTGCACGATTCGCTGGGGAAACTCGAAAATATTTGCCAGGGCCTGCCGTCTCTCGAACATACGGTGGTAGTGCCGTTTCTGCATAGCGATCCGGATCTGTCGGGTATCCCGGGCGCCGTACATCTTGAAGACTTCATGTGCCCGGCCGAGGAGATCGTTTTTGCCGACCTGCCGTTTGCTCACCCGCTCTACATCATGTACTCCTCGGGTACGACCGGCGTACCCAAGTGCATTGTGCACGGCGCTGGGGGCACCCTGCTGCAGCACCTGAAAGAGCAGCAGTTACACGTCAATGTGCAGCCCGGCGACCAGCTGTTTTTCTTCACCACCTGCGGCTGGATGATGTGGAACTGGCTGGTGTCGGGCTTGGCGAGCGGGGCCACGCTGTTGCTTTATGACGGTTCGCCGTTTTATCCCGATGGCAACGTGCTTTTTGACCTTGCCGAGCAGGAGGCCGTGAACATCTTCGGTACCTCGGCCAAGTTCATCGACGCGGCCAGCAAGGCGGGCTTGAATCCGCGTGAGACCCACGACTTAAGCAGTGTGCGCACCATATTGTCTACGGGATCGCCGCTGATGCCAGAGGGTTTCGACTATGTCTACCGGGCGGTAAGCGACAGCGCCTGCCTATCATCCATATCTGGCGGCACTGACATCATGGGCTGCTTCGTCGGTGGCAACCCGGCTCTGCCAGTGTGGCGCGGTGAGATTCAGTGCAAAATACTTGGCATGCAGGTCGAAGTGCGCGCTGATGACGGCACCGTGCTGGGGCCCGGTGAGAAGGGCGAACTAACCTGTGCCAACGCATTTCCCTCGATGCCGATCGGCTTTTGGAACGATCCTGAGGACACCAGATACCGGGCTGCGTATTTCGAGAAGTTTCCCGGTGTGTGGTGTCACGGTGACTACGTTGCACAGACCCAGCACGGCGGCATGGTCGTGTATGGCCGTTCGGACGCGGTGCTAAATCCGGGTGGTGTACGCATCGGCACGGCCGAGATCTACCGCCAGGCCGAGCGCCTTGAGGAAGTGATCGAAAGCCTGGTGGTGGGCCAGCAATGGCAAGGTGACGTGCGCGTGGTGCTGTTCGTCCGCCTGCGTGCAGGATTGATGCTGGATGATGGACTGCGCGCACGCATCAGTCAGGGCATCCGTGATAACACTACGCCGCGGCATGTGCCAGCTAAGATCATCCAGGTGAGTGATATTCCGCGTACCAAGAGCGGCAAGATCGTTGAACTCGCGGTGCGCAAGGTTATCCACGGCGAGCAGGTCGGTAACCGCGAAGCGCTGGCCAACCCGGAGGCGCTGGAACTGTTTGTGGGCCTGCCCGAACTGCAGAGCTGAAAGCGGCTATTCCCTACAGTCTCGGCAGCGAGGTCTCCCGGTAGCCTGGGGGGGCGCGCAACTGCAGCGGCACATCCAGCCGGTCTACGGCCATGATGGTGGCGCTGAGGGCAAGAGTATGATCCTCGAGCAGTATCGGCAGTCCATCGATACCCGCGGTGACGACCGAGGGCAGTACCACACCGAGTGCAGCGAGTACTGTGCCCGCGGTGCGGTTCAAGTGCTCAACGTACACTATTAGTGTTCGCAGGGTGTGGTAGTCGTTGGGGTCGATTTTGAGGGCGCTGTTACCAGCAAGGCACATCCGGCTCAGCCGGGAGTCACCGCGTTTGAGTTGCCACCATTCGCAATGGATTGCGGCGGCCTGGGCTTTTTGTCCTGTTCGTATCAGCCGGGCGGGCTGGGTCGGTGTCTTAGCAAGATCCCCAAGGCCGAGGCCCTCAAGCATAGCCCCTAACTGTTGGCGTTTCTCGGGCGGCAACGATTCCAATTGATTCTGCAGCTGCTCGGCAATCCCACCGATCTGGCCGACAGTTTGTTCGAGGTATGCCGCTTCCAGGCGGGTAAACTCCTTGCGGTCGTGGCGGACCAAGACCAGTGTCTGGTCTGTGGCCGAGAACAGGATCTCTTGGCGCGGGGCACTGGAAACGGTGAGCCGGACGCGACCACCGCTGGTTAGTATCTGTGCCCGGCTGGTGCCGCCTGCCTCACGAACATCAACGTGGATACGGGTAGTGGCGACGGCTGGCCTACTTAGCAGCAGGGCCAGGGCAAGTCCGGCAAGAGTCAGGCAGTGGCGCATATGTTGTAGTGGCGAGTTTTGACGGCGGTTTCCGCCGTACCCGGAGGCGACTAAATGGTAACCCAGTTACAGCGAAGTGCCAGTTCAGGCCGGATTTGGTGTTGCACCAGGCGTTGCCGGGTATGCCGGAACGGGCTCTACGCCAAGCCGCAGTGCCAAAGAGCCGTTGGCTTTTAGGGTAGCGGCCGGGGCTTGGGGCTATACTGGAATCGCATGCTGACTTTCCCTCAGATCGATCCGGTCGCGGTCACGATCGGCCCCCTCACCGTCCACTGGTACGGCCTGATGTACCTGGCGGGCTTCCTGGCGGGCGGGGCGCTGGGCGCGTATCGGGCCCGCCGGCCCGGTTCGACCTGGACGGTACAACAGGTCTGGGATCTCGTTTTCTACGTTGCGCTCGGTGTAATCCTCGGTGGTCGGTTGGGATACGTGGTGTTCTATAAGGCCGGCTACTACCTCGTGCACCCGGTCGAGTTGCTGTACATATGGAGCGGCGGCATGTCTTTCCATGGCGGCTTGCTGGGTGTCGTGGTTGCGGTGGCCTTGTTTGCCCGCCGTCATGGCAAGCCCGGCCTTGCGGTGGCCGATTTCCTGGCGCCGTTGTGTGCACCGGGGTTATTTGCCGGTCGCATCGGCAACTTCATCAACCAGGAATTGTGGGGCCGGGTCAGCGATGTGCCCTGGGCCATGGTGTTCCCGGCGGCCGGCCCGCAGCCCCGGCACCCCTCGCAACTGTACGAGGCCACCCTCGAGGGCCTGGTGTTGTTCATCCTGGTCTGGGCCTATTCGGCGCGGCCACGCATTTGCGGGCGGGTCACGGGCCTGTCCCTGGCGGGCTACGGCGGATTCCGCTTTGCTGTGGAGTTTTTCCGAGAACCGGACGCGCACCTGGGGCCGGTGGCGCTCGACTGGCTTACCATGGGTCAGTTGCTCAGTTTGCCGGTGGCCCTGGCGGGACTTTGGCTGTTGCTGAGAGCCCAGGCAGAGTCCGGCAAACCCTCACGTTGATTTAATGGGTGAACATTGCAGAAACTGGTCTTTTAGCGAGTCGGGAAGGCAGCCATATAAGACCGACTGATCCCGTGTTTGCAAAAGTTAATTAGTCTTTCCTTGTTCGATCTTTTAGACTTGCGACCGATTTTTATTGGGAATCTGTTGCGTGAGAATTGTTTTGCTATCCGATACCCACGGCTTCGTGGCACCTTTTATTAAGGAGATGGCCCGGGCCGCCGACTACGTCGTGCACGCGGGAGATATTGGTGGGCCATCCGTTCTGGAGTCGATCAAACCGGATAACGGTGAACTGATCGCGGTAAGGGGCAATATTGATCCACCAGGGAAAGGGTCTGACAAAAAATCGATGGGACTTGTGAAACTGGCCGAATCGGTACAGGTCGATTTACCTGATGGCGTGTTGGCGGTTGAGCATGGTCACCGGATTTGGGATACCCGTCATTACCACGAGCGCCTGCGCGCTAAATATCCCGCAGCACGGGCCATAGTGTATGGCCATACCCATATCCGCTGTTGTGACTGCACCCAGAAGCCCTGGGTGCTCAACCCGGGAGCCGCTGGCCAGGAGCGCACCAAAGGTGGCGCTTCATGTATGTTGCTCGATGCCAACGCAGCCAGATGGCAGATTACCGAATACCGTAGCGGCGAGATCAGCCCTTCCCAATCCGCTGCTGCCTGAGTAATCTTAGGTTTGTGGCGCTGATAGGGAGCGATGCTTCGCAATCGGGTTGCCAGCAGTCCAAACCCTTCAGACCTGGTGAACCCGGCTGGCGCTAGCCGCCAGCCTTTTCTGGGGGAAATGACGATGAGTGAGAGTGAGGGTTTCGGGGCTTATACCGATTACGGTAAGTTGCGCGGGGCAATCGTGGGCATTGCCGAGGGGCTTGTGCTGCCGCCGTTTAACCCGACGTTGCACCATTACAACGACGAGGTGCAGGCCGCGCTTAAGGCAAGGGGCGATCAGCCACTGGATATCAGGACGGCGATGCCCGAGCGCTGGGAAAAAACAACTGAACAACTAGACAGCTTGGCTGCGCTCTACCAGGAGAACGGTATCGCCGTCTCCCGCCCGCGGCCCTACACTACTGCGGAAACCCGTTACCTGGCTGAGTTGCAGCCGGGTGCTTCATTGTTGTATCCGGCCGATCCGGTCTACACTGTTGGCAAGCATTATCTCGAGCTTAATATTCGCCGGGCCTACCGGCGCAAGGAAGTTTTCCCCTTACGCGAACTGGTAGTGCCGCTGTTGGCGGCAGACCCCGAGACCCATCACACGATCATGCCGCCGGCCAGGCCGTTTACGCCTTCGAGTGGTGGCCCGGGCCCGTACCTTGAGGGTGGCGATATCGTTTGTTACCAGAATCACCTTTTTGTCGGTGAATCCGATATCGCCAGCAATCGTGCCGGCACTGAGTGGCTGCGTGATTACATCGAACCATTCGGTTACCAGGTGTATCCGATGCCGATGCACGGCACCGTGCTACACCTGTTGGGGGTTATGGTTCTGGTCGCCGAGGGGGTGTTATTGCTCTACCGCGACGAACTCAAAGAACCCCTGCCGAAACCCCTTGCAGACTGGGATGTGATCGAACTGACCGAGGCCGAGACCCAAGCGTTCGCCACAGTGGGGGTGAGCCTGGACGACAAACATTACGTGATCCCCACCGGGGTCGGTCGGGTCTGTGAAGAGCTTGCCCGCCGTGGCGTTGAGCCGATCGAGATCGACTACGATCATGTCAGTTACTGGGGTGGCTGTGTTTCATGCTCCACGCACGCGCTCTGGCGAGATCCCTGACAGCATGAATTCGTCGGCTGTACCAAAACCGCTGGCGCCGGATCAGGCAGGCAAGATTCTCGATGCCGTGCAACAAGGCTTTGAGCGACAGCTCGATTTCACAAAGCAGATGATGGCCTTGGACTCGACCCGTGGTAAGGAGCGTGCGGCGCAGGATCATTTTTTCGAGGCACTGGCTGCGCGCGGCTACACCATGGATCGCTGGGCAATTGACGTTGGCGATATAGAGGGTCACCCAGGATTTTCCCCAGTCAAGGTCGATTACGACAATGCTATCAATGTAGTAGGCACGCATTCGCCGGATCATGAACAGGGTCGATCATTGATACTCAACGGGCATGTTGATGTCGTGCCGACTGGACCGCTTGATATGTGGACCCGGCCACCTTTTGAGCCCTGGCTCGAGGGTGACTGGCTCTACGGACGGGGCGGCGCCGACATGAAAGCCGGGCTCTGTGCCAACCTGGCGGCTCTCGATGCGCTTGAGGCACTGGGCTGGCAGCCAGCCGCCCGGGTACATGTTCAGTCGGTAACCGAGGAAGAATGCACGGGCAACGGCGCGCTCTCAGCCCTGGTCCGGGGCTACCGCGCCGATGCTGCACTGATTCCCGAGCCAGAGGAGAATATGCTGGTACGGGCGAATAGCGGGGTGATCTGGTTTCGGGTACACGTGCGTGGTCGGCCGGTACACGTGCGTGAGGCGGGGCAGGGTGCCAACGCCATCGAGTCCGCTTGGTCAGTAATCAAAGCGCTGAAGGCGCTCGAGGCCAGGTGGAACGAGGAGCGTTTTGTTCACCGCTATTTTGATTCCCTTGAGCATCCGATCAATTTCAATATCGGCCGGATCAGCGGGGGTGACTGGGCGTCGTCGGTGCCGGCCTGGTGCACGCTGGATGTGCGTGCCGCAATCTATCCCGGCATCGACCCGCGCGATGCAGCACGGGAGATTGAGGATTGCATCACGGCGCATGCCCGTGACCATCCCTTTCTGTGCAACAACCCGCCGCAGGTCGAATACAACGGGTTTTTTGCGCGCGGCTATGTGCTGGAAGAAGGCAGCGCGGCCGAACAGGTGCTGGGCCAGGCCCACGCGGCGAGTTTCGGTTCAAGCCTGGAGTCCTTTGTCACGCCGGGCTATCTCGATGGCAGGGTATTCGTGCTGTACGATGACTGTCCCTGCCTGGTATACGGGCCGGTCTCCCAGGACATCCATGCATTCGATGAGCGCGTGAGCCTCGAATCACTGCAGCGCGTGACTGGCACCATCGCGCTTTTCATTGCTACCTGGTGTGACCTTGAGCCTTTTACCCGTCCGGTTCGTCGCCACGCTTGATCTGCATCGACAACCCGATCTGTTCACGATCTTTGCGCGCAAGGGCGCCAATGGCTTTCTTACCAAAGCGCTGGGCGATCTGGTCTACTGTCCGGTTCAGGGTGGAGCGGCGCGCATCAGTAGTTGCGTCAAACAGCGATAACTGATCGACAGACTCACTGGTAAGGCCGGTACAGCCCACCCCAAGCAATCGAATCGCCCCATCTGGCCCTGAGCGGTAAAGCAGGTGGGTGGCATGCTCGGCAATAGTGCGGCCGTCATCGGTTGGCTGTGCCAAGGTCGTCCGTCGGGTAAAGACGGGATACCCCCGAACCCCGGGACCTGTACGCTTGGCTGATTTCCATTTCAGTACCACGGTGTGAGCCCTCACGCCGTCATGGCGCAGCCGTCGTGCGACCGATTCTGCGTGTTCGCGCACCAGAGATTCCAG
>JASLLH010000109.1:0-6354 GCA_030747115.1 Arenicellales bacterium | reverse complement strand
CTCACCTCGAATGGCAACATTCGTTACCAACTTAAGACGCCGTACCGAAACGGCGATCCAAAAGTTGGAATACCTCGCCGAATACTGCGGCGTAACAAGAAAGACTATATTGCTAGCGGTACAATTCCAGTCGATCCTTCCAAATCAAGTGCTGGGTTCATTTCGAAATGTGGGTATCAATATGGGTATTCTACTAGATTGCAAAAGTAGTAAATCATAGAAAACAATAGGTTAGAGCGCATATGCTGTTGATGATCGACAACTACGACTCGTTCACCTACAACCTGGTGCAATACCTCGGTGAACTGGGCCAGCGGGTGGCGGTGTATCGCAACGACCAGATAACCCTCAACGATGTCGATGCACTCTCGCCCTCGCATATCGTGATCTCACCAGGTCCGTGCACCCCCAAAGAGGCCGGTATCTCGGTTGATCTGGTGCGCGAGTACGGATCAAAGATCCCGATCCTGGGGGTTTGCCTCGGCCACCAGAGCATTGCCCAGGCCTATGGCGGCGTCATCGTCCGCGCCCGTAAACTGATGCATGGCAAGACCTCGATGATCGAGCACCAGGGCGAGGGTATTTTCAACAACTTGCCAAGCCCTTTCCAGGCCACCCGCTATCACTCGCTGGTGGTGGAAGAAGTCAGTTTGCCCGATTGTTTCACAATCGTCGCTCGCGCCAACGACGGCGAGATCATGGCTATCACTCATCACCACGACCCAGTCACCGGAGTGCAATTTCATCCCGAATCCATTCTCACTCAGTACGGCCACAAGTTGCTACAAAATTTCCTGGATATTCCGGGCCCACCATGAGCCCTGCGGCCAATGTTCTCGAACGGATCCTCAAGCGCAAACGTGAGGAGGTAGCCGAACGACGCCAGGCACAGCCGCTGACGGCACTGATGCAACAGGCGGCGAGCCAGGATCCGCCGCGCGGGTTTATTGCCGCCATCCAGGCCACCACCGGCGCTGGCCAGCCAGCGGTAATTGCCGAGATCAAAAAAGCCTCACCCAGCAAAGGCGTTATCCGGCCACAGTTCGATCCGGTTGCCATTGCTCGCAGTTATGCCAGCGGCGGTGCGGCCTGCCTTTCTGTACTCACTGATCGAGAGTTCTTTCAGGGTCAAGGGGCCCACCTCGAGGCGGTGCACCGGGCGTGCGAGTTGCCGCTGCTGCGTAAGGATTTCCTGGTCGATCCTTGGCAGGTGGTCGAGTCTCGGGCGCTGGGGGCGGACTGCATCCTGCTCATTGCCGCCGCGCTCACCGATGCCCAGATAAAAGAACTCGATGCCGTGGCCCACGAGCAAGGCATGGACGTGCTGCTAGAGGTGCACAATGCCGGTGAACTGGCGCGGGCGCTGGCACTTAGACCGGCGCTTGTCGGTATCAACAACCGGGACTTGCGTACTTTTAAGACCCGCCTTGAGACTACGCTTGAACTATTGCCGGGTTTGCCGCAAGAAGTAACCGTGGTAACAGAAAGTGGCATTCACAATGCTGCCGACGTGACACGCCTGCGCGCGGCGGGCGTACACACATTTCTAGTCGGCGAGGCGTTCATGCGCCATCCCCGTCCGGGTGAGCGGTTGGTGGAGCTGTTCGGCCACAACCCTTGAGATCAGACAGGAGCCTGTACATGCATGCCACCATAACCCTGAGTGAAGATGATTCCCTGTACGGCCACACCGATAGTGGCCATGGCATTGTGATGGATCGTGCGCCGGATGTCGGCGGCCGCAACCGGGGGGCACGGCCGATGGAAATGCTGCTGCTTGGCCTGGGTGGCTGTACCCTGATCGATGTGATGCTGATTTTGCGCAAGGCCCGCCAGCCCTGTACCGATGTCCGGATTGAACTGGAGGCTGAGCGCGCCACCGAAGTGCCCCGGGTGTTCACCAAGATTCACGTCCATTTTGCACTCAGTGGGACAGAACTGGACCCGCAGAAAGTAGCCCGGGCTATTCGTCTTTCCGCCGAAAAATACTGTTCGGCCTCGCAGATGCTGGGGGCAGTGGCAGAAATTACTCACGATTTCGAAATCCTGCCGGGTTAGACTGTTTGCTCGGCATGGCCGCTAGATGGAAAATACCCCCTTCTTGCAAGTACCCGCACGATGAAACTGATCACTGACTGGTTCCGGCAGCAATTCTCCAATCCTCAGGTGGTATTCCTGAGCTTGTTCCTGTTGGCGCTGTTCGTGGTGGTGGTGATTCTTGGCGAGATGCTGGCACCGGTGTTGGCGGCTGTAGTCATCGCTTACCTGTTGGAGGGCCTGGTCCATACCCTCGAAGAAAAAAAGCTCCCCCGTCTGCTGGCGGTACTCATCGTCTATTGTGCTTTTCTGTTGTTTGTGGTCATCATCCTGTTCGGCCTGTTGCCGCTGCTGTCAGCCCAGGTCAGTGAATTCGTCCAGCAGATACCGAGCATGCTGGCTTCTGGCCAGAACCATTTGCTGAAATTGCCAGAGCGATATCCCGAGATCATCTCGGCCCAGCAGATCGACGAGATCATGGTACTGATTCGCACCGAACTCACCTCCTGGGGTCAGAAACTGCTGTCGGTCTCGCTCGCGTCGGTCATGGGGTTGATCACGATACTCGTGTACCTGATCCTCATGCCGATCCTGGTGTTCTTCTTGATGAAAGACAAAGAGCCACTGGTGAGCTGGGTGGGGCGTTTTGCACCGCGGGACCACCAGTTGGTAAGCGAGGTCTGGTCAGAGGTGGATCGACAGATCGGCAATTATGTGCGCGGCAAGTTCTGGGAGATTCTCATCGTCTGGTTCGCGTGCCTGGTCACTTTCTCTGTGTTGGGATTGCAGTACACCATGTTGCTGTCGGTGCTGGTGGGGTTATCGGTTCTGATTCCGTTTGTGGGTGCAGCCGTGGTAACAATACCAGTGGTTTTTGTGGCCTGGTTTCAGTGGGGCTTTGGCAGTGAGTTCATGATACTGGTAGCGGCCTATCTCATTATCCAGGCGCTTGATGGCAACCTGCTGGTGCCCACGTTATTTTCCGAGGTCAACAACCTGCATCCAGTGGCTATCATTGCTGCGGTACTGATCTTTGGCGGTATTTGGGGTGTGTTGGGCATCTTTTTCGCGATTCCCTTGGCCACGCTGGTGCATGCAGTATTGAATGCCTGGCCCGCTGGAGAGCGGCTGGACGCTGGCCAACAAGGGTCCTAGGTGGCCGAGTTGACGGTGGCCTAGGTAGAGGTATTATCGCCAGGACAGACGTTGGGGGGTATCGCCCTAACGCGCAAGAGCACAGAGATGAGTAGTACAAACATAGGCTTCAGTCCGGATAAGGGGGCAAATGCGGCGCCGAGCGTCGCCCGGCGCGCCGCGGACAGTGCCCCCTCGCGTGCTCATGAGCGCGCAGCAGTGCGCAAATTGGCCCAGTTCATGGGTCAACCACGCATCACGATACGCTTGTGGGACGGCTTTACCGTCCCGCCAGTCGCGGGCGAATCCCTTGGCACCATCACACTACGCACCCGGGCGACACTGATGCGGTTGCTGCGCTATGGCGACATAGCTTTCGGCGATGAATATGCGGCCGGCCGCATTGAGATAGACGGGGACTTGGTAACTGTTTTGACGGAGGCATACCACGCCCGGGAACACAACACCCCGATGACCCGGCTGGCCAGCCGGCTTTACCGTCGGAAGCCGCAGACCAACACACTGGCAGGTTCCCGGGAGCACATTCACCACCACTATAACATCGGCAACGATTTCTACCGCCTTTGGCTGGATAGCGAGATGCAGTACACCTGCGCGTATTTTTCCGATCCAACCATGACCCTGGAAGCTGCACAGCGGGCCAAGATGGATCACGTTTGCCGTAAACTGCAACTCAAGCCCGGCGACCGGGTGGCAGAGGCGGGTTGTGGTTGGGGTGGCTTGGCTCGCCACATGGCACTCAACTACGGCGCCCAGGTGACCTCGTGGAACATCTCTGTAGAGCAGATTCGTTTTGCCTGCAACCGGGCCAAGTCCGAGGGCTACGATGACAGAGTGCGCTACGTCGAGGACGACTATCGCAACATCAGCGGTGAGTTCGATGTGTTTGTTTCCATCGGCATGCTCGAACATGTCGGTCGACAGAATTACACGGCCCTTGGCCAGGTGGTAAACCAGTGCCTGGGCCGCCAAGGGCGCGCCCTGATTCACACTATCGGCCGCAACCGGCCCCAACTGATGAACGCCTGGATAGAAAAACGTATTTTCCCCGGCGCTTACCCACCGACACTGCGCGAGATGACAGATATTGTTGAGCCGTTTGGTTTCTCGGTTCTGGATATTGAAAATCTGCGCCTGCATTACGCGCGGACGCTGGAAGAATGGCTGCAGCGCTTCGACGCCGCGAGCGACCCCGTGGTTGCGCAGTTGGGCAAAGAGTTTGAGCGCACTTGGCGGTTGTATCTCGCCGGCTCCCAAGCGGCTTTCCTGGCTGGCAAATTACAATTGTTCCAAATGCTCTTTGCCCGCGAGCGCGACAACACCATACCCTGGTCACGCTCGCACCTGTACGGCAACTGATTGCCCGGCGCAGCCACGGTGCGGCGGGTTTTTACTGCTACCAGCCTGCCCGAGGCGCGCCTGGTCCAGCAGATGCTGGAGATGGCCGGGATCGAAGCCTTTGTCTTCAATGCCAATGCAGTTGGGGCGCTGGGAGAACTTCCAGCGACAGAGATCTGGCCTGAGGTCTGGATAGGCCATGACCATCAGCAAAATGCAGCCCGTATGCTGATCGAGCGCTACGAATCGGTTGCCGAAGAAACAACGGACTGCCCAAAGTGCAATGAACCTAATCCTGCAACGTTCGAAATCTGCTGGTGCTGTGGCAGGCCGCTGGCAGTAACACTCTAAGCACCGGGCGTTTGCCGGTGCTATTGCTCAAATATGGCCGGTAAGCGCCGCGGTCGAGGTCGAGGTCGACGCTGGGTGTTGCTCAGCAGTTTGCTCCTGATCCTGGCTGTGGCGGCGGCCGGCGCCTACGGGTTGGTGCAACTCGACGCAACGGTGCGCAATACCTTCGAGGGCCGGCGCTGGGCATTGCCGGCACACGTCTATGCCCGGCCCAGACAACTCCACGCCGGACTGCCCTTGACGCTAGCGGGGCTGCAGCAGGAACTCGGTCTTCGCGGTTATCGCCGGACAGATGCGCTGAGCGGCCCTGGTACTTGGTCACAGACGGGGGCGACGTTGACCATGCACCTGCGTGGCTTTACCGGGCTGCAGGGACCGGTCCAGCCACAGCAGGTAGTAGTCCTTTTTGCCGGCAGCCACATCGCCGCTCTTACCGGTGCTGGCGGCGAGAATATTTCACAAGCGCAACTCGAGCCACAGCGCCTGGGCAGCATCTTAGCGTTACGGCACGAGGACCGCGCGCCAATGCCGCTGCACCAGGTGCCCCCAGTGTTGTTGCAGGCGCTGCTGGTCATGGAAGACCGCCGCTTCATGGACCACCAAGGCATCGACCCATACGGCGTCATCCGCGCCGCTTGGCGCAACCTGCGTGCTGGTCGCGTGGTGGCAGGTGGCAGTACGCTCACCCAGCAACTGGTCAAGAACCTGTACCTGGGTTCGGAACGAACTTTCCGGCGCAAGGCGCGGGAAGCGCTGATGGCGCTGTTGCTGGAATGGCACTACAGTAAGTCGGAAATCCTGGCAGCCTATGTCAACGAAGTGTTCCTAGGCCAATCAGGTAACAGGGCCATTCACGGATTTGCGCTGGCGGGTGAGCATTACTTCGACCGTCCGCTCGCTGAACTGCCGTTGCCGGCGTTGGCCTTGTTGGCAGGAATGGTCAAGGCGCCGAGCGCCTTCGACCCCCGGCGTCACCCGCAACGCGCGCGCGCGCGGCGTAATTTAGTACTAACTGAACTGGCCCGGGCCGGGCACCTGGCCGAGGGCGAATTGCACACCGCACGACAGGCGCCGTTAGGGGCGAGTGCGCGCGGCGGTCGTGCTGCTGGTAACTCTGCGTTTCTCGATTTTGTCCGCCGCCAGGCGCAGCGCCACTTCGACCCGGCCCTGCTGCGTATTGAGGGGTTACGCATCTATACCACGGTGGATCCGCTGGCCCAGCGGGCGGTGGAGCTGGCGCTGGCCGGCAGCCTCGGGCAACTGGAACGCAGCCGCCAGATACAGGCCGGTTCGCTACAAGGCGCAGCGCTGGTAGTACAGGTGGATACCGGTGAGGTGTTGGCAGCTGCTGGCGGCCGGGAGGCGGCCATTGGTGGGTTTAATCGGGCTTTGGACGCAGTCCGCCCGGCCGGTTCCTTGCTCAAGCCCGCCGTCTACCTGACCGCACTGGCGCGGCCAGACCAGTACACCCTG
>JASLLH010000108.1:0-6520 GCA_030747115.1 Arenicellales bacterium | reverse complement strand
CTGCTGCTGCGCCGCCGGGGGCGGGCCTGATGCTGGCTGCCCGGACCGTGGCTGCAAGCGGCCTGGTGCTGGCCGGGGTTTTGAGTGTTGCCCATGGTGCCTGGATTCCGATCAAGGCAGCTCTTTCCCAGGTGCTGCTCGAGACCGCCTGGCGCGAGAGTCTCTACACCGGCCAGCGCGCCAGACCCTGGCCCTGGGCCGACACCTGGCCGGTGGCCCGCCTAAGCGCGCCGGCGCAGGGCAAAGCCATGATCGTGCTCGCCGGCGCGAGCGGGGCAACGCTCGCCTTCGGTCCGGCCCACGTGCTGGCAAGTGCTGCGCCCGGCGCCATCGACAACACCGTCATCGTCGGGCACCGCGACACCCACTTCGCTTTTCTGGAACGCCTGAAAACGGGCGAGGAGCTGCGCCTCGAAGCCGGCGATGGCGCCATGCACCGCTACCGGGTAGTCGAGGCGCGGGTGCTGCACGAGAGTGATACCGCAGTGATGGATGGCGCCAGCGCCAAGCGGCTGACGCTAATTACCTGCTACCCCTTCGATGCCATCGTCCCGGGCGGGCCGCTGCGCTACGTGGTGCAGGCCGAGGGCGTTATCAGTCATCAACCTTCTCTGGATAAAAAGACATGAGCAGCAAAAGCGATACCCGCCAGGACCGCGCGGTAAAGAAAGCTCCCCCAGAGCGACCCTGGTACGTGCTGCCATGCCGCCAGTGCCGCCAACTCAAACATACCCTCGAGTTTCGGATTCGACGAACTCTTCTAGGGCAACGCACCATCTGTAAGGTTTGCGAAGCCCATGAAACCAAACCATGAGTAGATGTTACTTGGTGACGGTACACAAATTACCCCCGCTACCTCTTCAGCGAAGCTGGAAAGTGATGGGGGTGACAACAACAAAACCCGGAGAGAACTGATGCCCAGACGATCCGCTATGACCTTCGTACTTCCAGCACTGGCCTTCCTTGTGAGCCTTCTGATGGTGCCTTTGTCCCTCGCCCAGGAGGCCCCACAAAATCCCTCTGCGAATGCGCTGCAAGACCAAAGTCTTCGTCCCCCTTCGCTGGTGGTCACAGACGCCGGGCAGTTGATTCCGATGCTGGTTGACTCGCTCGAGGTGCACGTTGTCATTCGCGGACTGCTTTCCGAAACAACGATGACCATGGTCTTTCGCAACCCCCACAACCGGGTCCTTGAAGGTGAGCTGGTATTTCCTTTACCCCACGGCGCTACTGTCAGCGGCTATGGACTGGACGTTGGCGGTCAACTGGTCGAGGGTGTTGTCGTTGAGAAACACCAGGCCCGGATCGTGTTCGAAAAAGAGGTCCGGAAAGATGCCGTTATCGATCCCGGCCTGGTCGAACACGCCCGGGGCAACAGTTTCCGCACCCGGGTTTACCCGATTCCAGCTCGCGGTACGCGAACGGTCATGGTCCGCTATGTCAGTGAACTGATCGGTTCACCGGCTGCACCCGTCTACCTGTTGCCGCTTCGATTCGACCAGCCCGTGGGCCGGTTCGACTTGAAAGCCGAGGTGGTTCGAGGCACACACCGGCCAGCTGTTAGCAGTGACCTCAGCAACTTCGAGTTTTCAAGGTGGGAGGACCGCTGGGTTGCCAAGACCTCCATGACCAATGCTGCTCTGACTCGTGACCTGCGCGTTGCCCTCCCCCAGACCCCGGACCTCGTGGTTTCGGTGGAACACGACGGGCCAGAGGACATCGTCTTTGCGATTCATCATCAACCCGACGCTGCGGGGAAATTGGCTCACAGAATTGTCCAACCCAAACGAGTGCATCTCTGGTGGGATGCTTCGATGAGCCACGGCCAAGAGGAAAGAGAAACAGAGCTTGAATTCCTGCGCGGGTTGCTCGGTCACTGGAACAACCTGACGCTGGACATCACGCCTTTTCGTGACCAGCCGGGAGAACAGCGAAGTTTCGTCATCCGTAACGGCGAAACCTCGGCAGTTGAGGTGTTCCTGGAAAATCTTCCGTATGACGGCGGCACCGACCTTGCCGATATTAAGCTCGACCGTTCGTTTGGCAGACAAACATACGATCTCCATCTTCTTGTCAGCGACGGAATCGGGACCATCGGCAAAGTACCCGCCACGCCCGGGATTCCCGTCTTTACGCTGACGGCCGCAGGCACTGCCGACCATATGCTCCTCAAGCACCTGGCCAACACGAGTGGCGGTGCCCACCTGAACCTCGGCGTGATGACCATCGAGATGGCACTTGAGCTGGTGGGATTGAAACCCTTCTCCCTCCTCGGTGTGGACTACAACCCAGAGGAGGTGACTGAACTCTATCCCGAAACAAGGCGACCGGTGGCGGGCCGGCGCCTACACGTCAGCGGAAAATTGATTGCAGAAGAAACCACCGTGGTTCTTCGTTATGGCTACGGCAGCACCGAAGTATCGCGACGAGAAGTGCGACTGCGGCGCAGCGATGCTTCGGATACCGGCCTGGTACCGCGCTTTTGGGCCCAACAAAAAATGACGGCAATGATGATGGCACCAGAGTTGGATCGTGATCATCTGCTGGCTCTGGGCCGCCGTTACGGCATCGTGACGGCAGAGACTTCACTACTGGTACTCGAAACCCTCGAGCAACACCTGGAATACGGCATAGAACCGCCCCAGAGTCGTCCTGAGCTGAAAAGACGCTGGCTGGCATCGACAAAACGGCAAAAGACATTAGAAAACGGCCAGACAGCCCGCCAATTCCGCACTGTCTTCGATTTGTGGCAAGCAAGAAAACATTGGTGGCAAACAGATTTCTCGCGCTGGCATAAGCGCCAATCGATGTGGAAATTAGAAGAATTTCCTCCTGCTCTGCGCAGACTGCTGAGCCTGGGTAACGGGAGCGGTAACACATCATCGGAACAACTCAGAAGAACTGAAGCGGAACACCTCAGAAGAACTGAAGAGGTGGAAATGCGGGAGCGAGCAATACCAAGGCAGCAGCCATCAAGGTACCTCGAGCGTGAGCTTCACGTACAAAATATGGAGGCACCTTCGACGCGCCGTAGAATAATCTCTGAAGACTATCCTGTTGCAAGGGCAGAGTCAGAGTCTGTTAATTCAGAGGCGCCTCGTGTCGCCGACACGAATACCAAAGATACCGAAACAATTACTCTCACGCCATGGGATCCAAGAATCCCGTACATGGCAAACCTCAAGTCGGCAGCGAAATCAGGTCGAGCGTACCAGGTCTATCTTGATCAACGCGCCGGTTTCGGCAACAGCCCGGCCTACTTCCTCGACTGTGCTGTGTTTCTTCAGAACCAGAACCAGCCACAGCTGGCGCGGCGGGTACTGACCAGCATACTGGAACTGGGGCTCGATCAGCCTGATCTGCTGCGGGTTGTCGGCTATCGCCTGATCGATGTCGGCGATCTAGACATCGCGATCCAATTGTTCAAGGACGTGCTGGAAATGCGTCCCGAGGAACCACAGAGTTACCGCGACTTGGCGGACGTACTGGCGCTTCGCTGGGAAGATGCGACATGGCGATTGACCCACCAACAGCAAGCTGACTTCGATATCTCTTACGCCATGTCACTTCTGCATCAAGTCGTGCTAGGGAAATGGGATCGCCGTCTACAAGAAATCCAAGTTACAGCATTGATGGAACTTAATCGATTACTTGCAAAAGTCGACCGGCTACTGCCGGAAGAACAGAAAAGAATTCTTCAGCCTAGCTTAGACCCCAGCCTGATTGGCGTACTGGACGTTGGGCTGCGCATCGTTCTCAGTTGGGATTCCGATCTAACTGACATCGACCTCTGGGTCACCGAGCCAACAGGAAACAAAGTCTTCTATAAAGAACCACTCTCCATAATTGGCGGGCTCCTTTCGCGGGACTTTACCCTTGGATACGGGCCAGAAGAGTACCTGTTAAAAGAACCGATTCCGGGGAATTACAAAATCCGTGCTCGATACTATGAGGCGAGCCAAAGAAAATTACTCGGTCCAGTCACCGCGAAGGCCGTGATCTTCACGAATTGGGCTCGGCCAGATGAAAAGCGGCAAGAACTGACGTTCCGCTTGAATCAAATTGGTCAATTCGAGTCGGTCGGGGACGTCCGCATCAATTAAGACCGGCGCCATCAGTCATCAACCTTCTTTGGATAAAAAGACCTGAGCAGCAAAAGCGATACCCGCCAGGACCGTGAGGCAAAAAGTCTCAAGGTGACGCTATGTTGCTTTGAGTTTTTCGCGCACAGTCTCGAGGTAGCGAACCACGTCTTTAAGGGCAAACAGCTCCGCCCGAAGATAATCCAGGCGTGAATAACCGCGCGGCGGTTCCGGTGCGGGTTTGGCAATGGCGGCGTGAAAAAAGCGGTCTATTTTTGTTTTGTTGAACGGCACCTGGGTTTGCCGGGCGCGCTCCAGGTGCTGGTAGTAGTTCCGCAGGTCTTTCAGCCATAGCCGGATGCGGCCGTAGGAGTTGCCGTCATACGCATCCGGGTCGTACACCGGTGGCGGCGGTGGCCGGTTCTCCGCACCCTCACCTGCGGCCATGGTTGATTCGTATATGAGTACGTACAGGTGCGTGATGACGGCCGAGAAATGGTCCACCTGGGCGCCCGCGTACTGCTCCTGTTCTGCCAGGCTGGCGAGCTCAAGTGCCGAAAGCGGCAGTTCTGCCAGCCGCTGGGCCTTGTCTGGTGTGATGCGAAAGTAGTTGCGCCCCGGGGTGCTCAGGCGGTTGCACAGGTTGAGCAGGCGCGGGATGAGGTCACACACTTTCCAGATAAGCGTGCGGATAGCGTCTTCATCGGGCAGTCGGGGGCTTGCCAGCGCGGCACTGATCTGCCCGTAGTCGTGCTCAAACTCGCCCAGCAGCCGGTCGGTTACTTCACCATAGCGCAGGGTATCGCCCGAAAACGGTGCCTGGGGGCTGTCCGGCACTGCCGCCGGTTCGCTGAGGTTGTCGGCAACCGAGCGCAGCCGCTCAAGAAAAGCAGTCACTGCGCCATTGGGGTAACGTGCGCGGATATGTTCCAGGTTGGTGATAACCACCAGCCGCCCTTCAACGCCCGCCTGGGTACGGCAGCGTGAGAGTGCCGTGTTCATCAGCGCCAGCGCCTGGTTGTCATCTTCGAGAATACGGTAGGTGTAGGCCACTTGTGATGCCGTTAAGTCGAGCACGACACAGGTTTTCATGCGCCCCTGGAAGGTGTGCACCGTGGCGTACTCGATGGCCTCTGGCAGGGCCCGCAGTTTGCCAAGGTGCGCAAGGTAGCGGGCCTGGCCCCTGAAGGGCGTGAGCACAGCAACGTTCTCAGGATGGACGCTCTTTTTTTGCAGAACCTCGGCCAGCGTTGCCGCTGCGAGCTCGCCGTGATCGGTATTAACCGGCGAGCGCCGGCTGCCGGTTACCTGCGGGTTGATCCTGCTGGTGTCGATGAAAGAAACAATGCCCCGGCCGGGAGTGCGGCACACAAGCCTGCCGCCGTAGCAGAAGTGGTTGAGAAGGTCGAAGAGGCGCCCGGGAATCTCGTACTGTTCACGCAGCAGCACGCTGGTAGCGCTGCGCTCCTGCCAGAAGAAAAGCCCGGACAGATTGTCAGTGCCCGCCTGGTGCTGGAAGATATTGCGCCGCAGCCACCGCTTTGCGGCCGCGGTATCGGCCGACGCCACCGGCGGCAACTGCATCGGGTCACCGACAAAAATGATGCGCTGGCGGGCGAGTGCAGAAAGATGCAGCACCTGTGCCAGGTGGGCCATGCCGGCCTCGTCCACTATGACGTTATCGAAGGGTTCGCGGGCCTGCTCGCTGACCAGTGCGGCAAAAGTACGGGCGACAAAGCAGGGACTCTGGCGGGTGTGTTCAGCCAGGCGCGAGACCGCGTAGTCGAGTGCCGTGCGGGTCTGGCAGCAGAGCAGCGTTGTCTCGCCGGCGCTGACGTACTCGCCCGCCAGGCGCGAGGTAACGAGCGTTTTGCCCGCACCCGGCGCCCCGAGCAGAAAAAGTACCCGACCGGCTCTGCCCTGCGCCAGGGCGGCCTGCTGGCTCTGGCTGAGGGTGCTGTCGTCAGCACCGGGCGCAATCGGTGTATCGGCGGGTTCGCGCAAGGCCGCCCCGTCTTTGAAAAGGGCTGCGGTGAGGGCGGTGGCGGGCACGCGCTCGAGCGCTTCGATGCGCTCAAGCAGTTGCTGGCAGAAGTGCCTGGCGCCACTGTGGTGGCGGCTGGCCGTTATCTCATCGAGCAGCGCTGTTTTCGCCTGGGCCCATTCGCCTCGGGCAGTCGGCTGGCGCCAGGCCCTGGCTCGGATAGGCAGCCCAAGGGCTTTGAGGGTTTTAAAGGCCCGGTTCGACAGGGTGTGGAGCAGGCGCTTTTTCACCACTTGATACCAAGCTTCTTCATGCGTTTTGACAGCGTCTGGTAATGGTTAAAGCCAAGCAGTGTCGCCGCCTTGCTAATGTTCTTGTCGGTCTGCTCTCCAGCGCGCGTGATGTAGTGGCGCGTTATCTCATCGAGCAAGGCGGCAAGATCAAAATTCTCATC
>JASLLH010000107.1:0-6521 GCA_030747115.1 Arenicellales bacterium | reverse complement strand
CGGCCGGATAATCTTAAATACTACAATAGAGTGCCACTTCAGGAAAGCATGGTGAGGTTGATAATTGGACCTGTTTTAGCATCAAGTTTCCATAGGTTGACCTGAATTCAAGAAACGATTTTCAGGGGATAAAGAATTATGTCGAACATTGCACATTTAATGGGCGCGGAAAGTGAAATGTTGCCTCTTTTCCAGAATCGCACGAGGGAATTGCAGGGTCGCCTGAAAGATGAAGGCATTAACGTGCTCATCATCACTAATATTGATTCGATTTACTATTACTCCGCTTATTGGGGCGATCTGGGGCTGGAATTTGGCCGTCCAACCATGCTTATCGTTGCCAGCGATGGCGAGGTCACCTTGATAACGCCAGGGTCTGAGTCGCTGATGGCCCGGGCCATGACCTGGGTCGAGGAACTCGGTCTTTATTCTGATGGTGTTGGTGAAGAATGGCGCGATCCACTGCGCAAAGCGCTAGGAAAAAGAGCAACCGATGCAGGTATCGCGATCGAAAGTAACGATATTCCGGCAGTGATCTCGAACTTTTTGCGCGCAGAGTTTGGGTTAAATGAGGTTATCGACGCCACACCCATTATCTCGCAAATGCGGGTAATCAAATCTGCTGAAGAGCGCAATATGATTCGCCAGGCCGGCCAGGTCGCCATCGCCATGGGGATCGCTGGACGCGATACCATGGCAGTGGGTGTCCCCGAATATGAAGTGGCCTTGGCTTGCATGGCCGCAGGTACGCGAAAAGCGGCCGAGATCATAGCTGCCGAAGACCAGGACGCCTTGATGAGTCCGATGATCCATAATCTTCAGGCTTTACAGTCCGGTCACTTTACCAGTTACACGCACCTGCATCCGCGAGTGCGCAAGATTTGCCACGGTGATCCAATCTATATGTGTTTTTGTTCTATCTGCCACTTCAAGCAATTCAAGCTAGGCTACGATCGGGAGTATTTTGTGGGTAGCGTCGATGACGAAACAGCTCGGGTCTACAACACCGCCATCGAGGCACAGGCGGCAGCATTTCGTGAAATGCGCCCCGGCGTTGCCGCCGAAGATGTTCACAAAGCGGCCGATGAGGTCTACCAAGGTGCCGGCTTTGCCCCATCGTACCGAACCGGTCGCGCGCTTGGCTACTCGTCGTTGGAAAAGCCCGAGCTGAAGTATGGTGACAGAACACCACTTGAATCTGGCATGGTCTTTGCGGTCGACGGTGGGATAACGGTGCCCGATGTTTTTGGGGCGCGGGTTGGCGACACGGCCATCGTCACCGACGATGGCATCGAAATTGTGACGGAATACCCGCGTGATCTAACGGTGCTGTAATTCAGAACGATATCGATCCATTGCGAAGGAAACTTAAGTGAACAGCAACACATACGACGTCATCATCGTAGGCGCGGGGATCATCGGTGCCGCCACTGCATACGAGTTGTCAAAAAAGGGCTATCGCACAATTAACCTCGATATGCTGCCAGCTGCCGGCTACGGCTCGACATCTAACTCGTGCGCCATTATCCGGCTTTACTATTCAACCCTGGATGGCTGCACGATGGCCTACGATGGGTATTTTTATTGGCGCGAGTGGGCAGATTATCTAAAGGCGCCCGATGATGAGCCGCTGGCTGTTTTTTATGAGACCGGGGACGTGGTCATGAAGACCAAGGTAAACGATGGGCTTCGCAGTCAGCTCGTGCATCTCGATGCCCTTGATATCTCATATGAACACCTGTCGAATGAGCAAGTTCTGGAGCGTTTTCCGTTTTATAACCTGGCGTCCTTTTCACCCGCCAAGACCCTGGATGATCCACATTTTGGTGAACCAACCGGTGGTGAGGTCAACGGCGCCATCTTCTTTCCAGAGAGTGGTTACATCTCCGATCCACAGTTTGCGACCCGCAACATTCAACTCGCGGCCGAACGGGTCGGGGCAACTTTTATGTTCAACAGCCAGGTGGCAAAGATTCCCGTGATTGATGGCTGCGTCAAAGGGGTGGTCCTTGCCGATGGGACCCACATTGATGCAGCAATCGTCATCAACGCGGCTGGTCCCCACTCATGCAAGATCAATGCCCTTGCAGGGGCCGAGAAAGACATGAAGATCTCCACTCGTGCATTGCGTCAAGAGGTCGTCCATGTGCCAGCACCGGAGGGGATGGACTACGGCTCGATCGGGACTGTAACGTCAGACAGTGATACCGCTGTCTACACCCGCCCGGAACTGGGAAATAACATCCTGATCGGCAGTGAGGACCCACCATGTGATCCACACCAGTGGGTAGATCCTGACAACTACGAGAAAAACTTCACTGATCAATGGACGCTGCAAGCGCAGCGTCATGCCCAGCGGTTTCCGGGGCTCGGCATTCCCACCACCTTAAAAGGCTGTGTCGATCTATACGACGTAACGGAGGACTGGATTCCAATCTACGACCGATCATGCATCGGCGGCTTCTACATGGCGATCGGCACCAGCGGCAATCAGTTCAAAAACGCGCCAGTAGCAGGGAAGGTAATGGCAGAACTCATCGGATACTGCCAATCAGGGAGCGATCATGACGCCCAGCCATTGAATTATCGTTGTGAAAACCTGGATCGGGTAATCAATCTGGGCACTTTCTCGCGGCTTCGAGAAATCCACCAGGGCAGCACGTTCTCTGTTCTTGGGTGAATGTTACTGCAGGCGGAGCTCCACCTATCACGCTGCTTGCAGCTGCTGAAGGGCGCTTACATTCCCATGCCTAGTGCTCACGGAATAATCGCCCGTACCCATTGATACGGTCTTCAATACCGGCCGTTCGCAGGCACTTCCACGTCATTCAGGGGGTTTAGGGATCTTTCCGGCTAGGCCGTGAGCGCCTCTACCCGCCGGACCACCTCGCGGCAGAACGTGGCGTGATGGTCGCGATCGTCGATGAAGATGGACGGCTTGATCACGAAGGTCGTGAAGCCCAACGCCTGCTGCCATGGAATCTCCTCTAAGGCCTCGGGCAGCGGGGCGCAGGCGTCGTCGCTGGGGAACGCCACCCGGGTGCCACCCACCATCTCGAAGTCTTCGGGCCGCCGGCCCGCGGCGGCCAGCCTCGCCCGCAGGTCCACCACGAGCTCTGGCGTCACCCGCCCGACGGGGTGGAAGCCCGAGCCGTAGTTGACGAGCCGACGGACCATGGCTTTGCTAACGTGCTCCCCACCGAACCACATGGCCGGGCCCTCGGGCCGCCAGGGCTTTGGCTCAAGGTAAACGTCGTCGAAGGAGAAAAACTCCCCGGAGTAGCTGGCGGGCGAGCGGTGCCACACCAGTCGCAAAATTTCCAGCTGCTCGTCGAGGATGCGCCCGCGGCGGTGGAAGTCAACGCCCAGGGCGGCGTACTCATCAGCATGCCAGGAGACGGTCGGCTGGATCACAAGACGCCCCTCGGCGAGCAGATCGAGTGTGGCCAGATCATGGGCGAGAACGAGCGGATGCCGCAGCGGTGCGATGAGCGCAATGGCTCCGAGCCGGATGCGTGACGTCGCCTGCGCAATCGCCGACAGCAACACAAGATTCGATGGCCATGGCGTCACCGGAGCCTGGTTGCCCGGCATCGCGTAGTCGCGGGGATTAGCCATCGGGCCCGCGGCGCCTGCCGCCGGACCGAGGAGCACGTGGTCGCTCACCATGGCCATGTCGAATCCGGCGTCCTCAGCCTCCTGGGCCATGCGCACGATACCGCGCAAATCCCGCGGATCGGCCATGGTCCAGTTCTCTGTGAGCACCGAGACCAGCCGTGGTATCGCCATCAGAGTGGCTGCCAGCGATCAGCGCCCAGCCAGCCGCTGGAAAAGGTGGCCCCGACCTCCCAGGTATCTTGCTGTTGTACCATTGCCCCGTATTAAGGTTGCTCCCAAAGCCTAGAATATGCCTATAAGGCAGCTTTTAATACTACGATAGAGTGTCGCTTCCTGAAAGTATGACGGTGTTGGGCAAGAAATCTTTCGCTGTCGAATTTTCATTGAATGCGCCAAACTTCAGGAAACAATCCCATACAACTGACAATAGCCCCTGCCAGGTTTTCGCGATTGTGTGAGATTAATCGGGGGCAGCAGTTTTCAGCACTGAGTTAAACGCCATGACAAAAGAATTTTTTGCGCCAGAAGAATTTGAAGATCGTCAGCGGAAAGTGCGCCAGGCGATGGAGGATGCAGGGATCGATTTATTGTTGGTTATTGCGCCGGTGCATATTAACTATCTGATCGGATCGCCGGCTAAGGGATACCAGGAATTTCAGATTCTGTTCTTTCCGCTGGTACCGGGACCGCTGACCATCCTCAGCCGGCTTCCCGAGGTGCCCCTGTTGAGGGCCGAGTCGCTGGCAGACGAGGTTCGTGGCTGGGGCGGGCGCGAGCCCGAGGATCCAATCCGGGCTGTTGCTGAGATATTGCGTGAAAAAAACTACCGGGGCCTTAGAACGGGCCTGGAAGTGCCGGCCTACTACCTGCACCCACACGACCATGAAAAACTTGTAGCACTGCTCGGGACTGATCTGGTAATGGATGCGACCAATCTTGTTGGCGATATTAAGCTGGTCAAGTCACCGGCGGAAATAGACTATGTCCGCAAGGCCGCCGCCATCTGCGACCAAGCCATGGTGACGTGCTGCTCGTCGATCGTTGCAGGCAAGACGGAACGCGCTGTTTCGGCGGATGTTCACCATACATTGCTGGCTGCAGGCAGTGACATTCCCTCTAGTCCGATGAATTTTCTGAGCGGCCCGCGCACTGCCTTTGCTCATGGTGAACCGAGTGATCGGGTAATTGCGCCCGGCGATTTCATGCATATCCAATTCGGTGCCCACTATCGCCGCTACTGTGTCACGATTGGTCGGCAACTATGCCTCGGTGAGCCGACCCAGCGGATGCGGGATATCTATCAGGTAGTCCGTGATGCGGGCGACGCCTGCATGGCTCAAATGCGTGCTGGCGTTTCTGCCGCTCAGCCGCACGAGGTCGCAAAAAAGATAATTGCCGATGCCGGTTTGGATGCTTACCGGCTACACATGACGGGCTATGCTGTTGGTGCTGCATTTCCACCATCCTGGGTAGAGCCACTGATCATGGATAGCGGCTCCAGCTATACACTGGCGGCAGGCATGGTGATCGCTGTGGAACCGCCAGTATTCGGGCTTGCCGATGGGCTCGGCGTTCGCTTGATCGACAACGTTCTGATCACGGATACGGGATATGAATCGCTTAGCAGCACAACGCGCGATCTTATCGTCATCTGAAAGTGCCTTCCCAATGGCCTCTCAAGAATCGAAGATCAGCGCTAGCGCTTGGTGGCCCGACAAGGACTCGAACTTTCGACCAATGGATCATGAGTCCAAGCCAAAGCCTGCAAGGTTCCACTAAAGCCCTTTATTAACAGCAATCCTCGCACTCCGACTCCACGCACTTGGGCCTGAAGGGGCTCAAGAGGACTGGAACGGACCCAGTTTCAGCGCACTAAAGTTTGCCTCAGCGAAGCCTCGTGCCTCGCCACGTTATACTAACCAGACACACAAATGATAACAGAGGATTAATTATGTCAACGCTAGAAAAAAAATCATGGTCAAACCCTGATGGGACGCTAACCCCAGACAAAACGCATGCTGCCAATATTAAATTTGGTGCCGTGACGCTTACTAAAGCGAACATGCAACCAGGATGGAAGTGGTCAGAGTGCATCAAGCCTCTTGTTGAAACAGAAAGCTGCCAAGCGGGGCATATTGGTCTATTGCTTCAGGGTCAAATTCATGTGGTTTCCGATGATGGTTCTGAATTGACCATTAATGCGGGAGACGCCTATCGTTTCGCTCCAGGCCATGATGCGTGGGTTGTTGGAGATGAACCTGCTGTTGGAGTTGAGTTCTCAACAGACAACAAAGAGTTCGCAGCTTGGACGCGTGGTGAGGGTTAATTTGTAATCAGCTTTGATGGATTACTACCCCAGTATAAGGTGCTAAAAAAGCCCCAACACTCTGTAAGGAGTGCTGGGGCTTGATAGCCCTGAAAAAAGATGACGGTGTTCCCTTGCGGATCATAGTTATGTTTCAGCACATTTTCAGCACAATGAAAAGGGTACCTACCCCCTTTTAATAATAAATAAATATATATATCCCGCCCACACAGCGGAGGGGAGGCCTGACGGCAACAGAAGTTCGCATCATGGATGGCAGTACCGATCCTGTCGATTTTCTTTTCCGGTCAGCGGGGCTTGAAGGACAAGAAAAAGACAATGATGACGACGATTAAGGGCAACACCCTGTGTCGGTCGCAGAATTGCACGTGAATACCCAGTATTTGGCTATAAACCGAGGTTTTCTGCGCTAAAGCCTCTCAATTTATGCACGAAATAATAGTTTGTTTTAGCCGTTTTTTGACGATCCGGTTTAAGAGAGTTCGAAAGGAATAATGACGGGTGGAAAATGGTAGGATTTGCGCTGTAACTCAAAGGCCTATCGTCGAAGGAGTATTTCAGCATGCTTGAGCGGCTC
>JASLLH010000106.1:0-6646 GCA_030747115.1 Arenicellales bacterium | reverse complement strand
TCGACACAGCGGATGCGCGTTTAACCGCCAGCGGCAGCATCCAGCCACTCGGCCGGCAGGCCCGCTACGACCTGCCCTTCAGTGCCAGTACCGCAGACCTCGCGGCACTAACTGCACGTTTCGGCCTGGAATTACCCCTACAGGCACAAGCTACGGCTACCGGCAAACTGACTGGACCGCGGGGAGATCTGCAGGCTGCCGACCTGGTAGTGGCTGTCGTGTCGAAAGACCTGCAACTCAAAGCGAACGGCAATATCCAGCCACTGGGCCGGCAGGCCCGCTACGACCTGCCCTTCAGTGCCAGCAGCGCAGACCTCGCGGCACTGACTGCACG
Organism: Arenicellales bacterium; assembly: GCA_030747115.1. Lineage (GTDB taxonomy): Bacteria > Pseudomonadota > Gammaproteobacteria > Arenicellales > UBA868 > UBA12578. The sequence continues at coordinate 6,312 of JASLLH010000106.1, read as the reverse complement.
TTTCGGCCTGGAATTACCGCTGCAGGCACAAGTTACGGCCAGTGGCAAACTAAGCGGTACGCGCGGCCAGTTGCAACTTGCCGACCTGGCGGTGAGTGCAGCCAGTGCGCAGGCAAACCTTGAACTGACCGGAGAGATCGGTCCGCTGGGCGAGGAAGTCGAATTGGGTCTTGTGGCCAAGGCCCGCGTTTTCGATCTGGCGGCGCTTGGCCCGGTGCTCGGACTGCCGCTCGACATCTTGCACGATATTTCTGCTGAGGGAACGGCCCGTGTGTTTGGCTCGATAGATGAGATAGGCCTCGATGTCAACAGTGGCCGTCTTAACGGCGGCGGTGTCTCGGGTCGCTTTACCGCCAGCCTGCCCAGCATAGGGCAAGGCCGTCGATCCAGTTTCTCGCTCGATGCCAAGATCGACAATATCGCCCGGTTTGCCTCGTGGCTCCATACCAACCCCGACTATCACGGTCACGCGGGGATAAGCCTCAGCCTGGTGGGTGAACCCTCCGGCAAGTTGCCCTTCGAGGTGCGGGCCAAAGCGCAAAGTGAGGCCGTTAGCCTGTTGCTCAATGGACAGTTGGATGGTCTGGCAAAGGGCGCTGGCTTTGATTTTCACGGGGACTTCGAAAGGGTCGATACAGCGCAACTTTCGAAGTTGCTGGGGCGGAAGCTGCCGGATATGGCTGAGGTTGCAATCAGCGCGGCACTGCGCCGTCGGCCCGGCCCTAACCAACTCCTGAGCGGTGAGATCGAGGCCAGATCTGGTGGCTTGCAGGCGGTATTGGCGGCTACTTTTGCCTGGCCGCCACGCCCGGGAACCGAGGTAAATGCGCGCTTATCTGCCGATTCGCTGACCAGCTTCTCGGCACTGTTACCAGTTGAGTTCGCCGACGTGGGACCCTTGCAACTTAACGGCACGCTCTCGGGACAAGACGACAGCTGGGAGTTATCTCACTTTGACTTAACGATCGCCGACAAGGGTAGTGAACACTACAGTAAGCTCTCTGGGTCCGCATCCTGTATTGCGCCCGCTTGGACAGACTGCACTCTGCTTGCTGGCTCTGCGGAGCGTCCAAGCTGGCGCGGCGATTTGACTGCAGAGCGACTCAATTTTGCGGCGATCTTCCCTGAACCGCCGAAAGATCAGCCCGCAGGCGCCGCGAGGCTTCTTCCCGGGGACCGGATATTCAGCGATGTGCCGTTGCCTCTTGGCTGGATCGAGCAGATAAACCTCGATGTGCAATTAAAGACCGAGCAGTTGATCACGCGGAAACTGGAAGCCGGACGGGTAAGCGCGGGCGTGAAGACCCTTGACGGCGTGCTCACCATCGAAGCGGACTCCGGTCAGTTGTCCGGAGGCACCTTCAGTGCGTCTATCACTGTCGATACCACTGCTGAGCGCCCCGAAGTTGAATTTGACTTTGACATTGCTGGGTTAAAGATCGAAGAGTTACCTGAACTACGGGGAAAAGACCTGCCCATCCGCGGCCAGGTGACTGTCGGTATCGAGTTATCTGGCAAGGGCATCTCCTCACACGAGATGCTTGCCTCCGCCAATGGGTCGGCTTACCTGTCGGCCAACAAAGCGTACATGCCTGCCAGTGATCTGGATTTTTTCACCCAGTCGATTCTCACGCAGACACTAAACATCATAAACCGGCTAAACATCATAAAACCGCTTTCGAAAAAAAAGGAGTACTACGATCTCGAGTGCGGCCTGATCGGTTTTCGGATACTGGACGGGAGGGCACTGTCACGCGACAGTATTGCGCTCGTGACCAGGGAGGTCACCTATCTGGTGCGCGGCGGATTTCGATTCGATGACGAGAGCATTCTATTTGCGATCAAGCCGAAAGCCCGGCGTGGCCTTGGTGTGTCCGCTGCCATGCTGACGAATTTTCGTGGCGTTGGCGGAACCCTGGCCCAGCCCAAACCAGCACCTAATCCCGAGACACTTTTCATGACCGGGCTGACCTGGGTGGCGGTGGCGATCAACCCCTGGGCGATCCTGGCAAAGGGCTTGTTTGACTTAGGCAAAGCTAACGAGGAGGTCTGCGTAAAGGCCCAGGAGAATTACCAGCAGTTCCTGAAGGAGAACGTCGATATACTCAAGGGCGAGTTGCTACAAAAAAAAATCGAGGCGGAGCCGGGTTCTGCCAGGGATTGATCCTGCGCAGACTGTCGCGTTCAGCCCGCTACCAAGGAATTGAACAGCGTGCCGATGCCGTCGATTTCGCAAGCGACGGTGTCGCCAGGGCGCAAGAACTCAGGTGGTTCACGGGTAAATCCGACCCCGCTGGGGGTGCCGGTCGCGATGATGTCGCCGGGCTGCAGAGTCATACCCCGGGACAACTGGGCGATGATGGTGGCTACGCCAAAGACCATGTGCCGGGTGTTGGAGTTCTGCTTGATTTCGCCGTTCACCCGGCAGCGCAGGTTTAAGTGTTGTGGATCGGGGATCTCATCCCGAGTCACCAGCCACGGGCCCATCGGGCAGCTGCCGTCCAGGCTTTTCCCAAGAAAAAACTGCTGGTGGCGCGCCTGCAAGTCGCGCGCCGACAGGTCATTGATCACCGTGTAGCCAAAAACATGATCCAAGGCATCTGGCTCGCGGATAGCGCGCCCGCCGGAGCCGATCACGACAGCCAGTTCCACCTCCCAATCCAGTTGGCTGGTGATGTCCGGGTGGCAGGGAACCTGTGCACCTGGACCGACCACACTGGTGGTATTTTTCGTGAAGACTACCGGATGTTCCGGTACGGCCCGAGCACCCACGGTAGATCCGGTAGTTTCCTGTACATGCTCGACATAGTTGAAGCCAAGGCACATGACGTTGCGTGGTGGCCGTGGGATGGGCGCGAGCAGGCGCACGTCGTCAACGGGCAAAGGTTGCGCCCCTTGTGCCGCTGCAAAAAAGCGGCCAAGCGCCGACTCACCACCGGCAATGAGTTCGAGCATCGTCGCTGGTGTACCGGCGGCAGGATCCGGGGACAGCAGGGCGTTGTTGTCGACGACGCCGATACGGACCGTATCCCGGTAGGCAAAAGTGGCGAGTCTCATCTTTTATTCGTTGCCCGGTGCTAGAATCGATCAGCACTTCCGGAGTGTCGTCATTCTAACAGAACCCCTCAGGCGGCTTGGGTTGCTGCGGCTCATGCTGGCAGCCGTGATCCTCATACTTGTCGCCATGGCGCCGCTGGCGCTGGCGCGGACCAGTTATGCGGGCTGGGCGTTTGCGACCACGGTAGTGGTCCCGGCACTTGCACCGATCTTTTTTTTCGTGGTCCTTTTGGACATATTGATGTGCAGCATCTTCCTTGCCAGTGCCGCAGGGGCTGAACGCCAGCGCTTTCGCTTCATCATCCGGGTGGAGTTCGTGCTGTGGGTGATCTTGACGGTTGCCTGGCTGCCGCTGATGTTGCAGTTGCTGAATACAGATTGATACCGGGCGCCGGCGGTGCCTAGTCGCTCAACCGGGCCGGCAGCACTCACGGATGAAGCGGGCGGTCATAAGGTCCAGGTGCCCGCCACCGCCGTTCTTGAACAAGGTAATCTCCTCTGGCCCGGTGCGGCCCGCCACACCACCACACAATTGATAAAGGTCGGCGACGATGTCATCCGCGGAGATGACGCCGTTGGCGATAGGAATCAGCAATTCGCCAATCTCACTGATGGTGGTTTTTCTTGAGTCAACGAACAGCCGTGCCCGGCGCAGGGCTTCGTCATCGGCTTCGCGCATGTCGGCACGAAACGCGCCCACCAGGTCGAGGTGGGTGCCCTCGCGTAGCCACTCGCCACGGATAATGGGTTGCACGGTCATGGTGGCACAACTGACCAGGTCGGCATTGCCAACAGCGTTTTCTAACTCGTCGACTGGCGCGATGTTGTAGCGGTTCTGCAATGCGTTGACCAATGCATCGCGTCGGGCCGGATTGCGGTTCCATACTCGAACCTGGTCGATGGTTGGATGGACCGCACAATGCGCCTCGATCAGGTAGGGCGCCATGGCACCGGCACCGACCAGCAACAGGTGCCGGCAGTCGTCACGGGCAAGCAGGCGCGAGCCCAGGGCCGAGTCGGCGGCGGTTTTCAGGTAAGTCAACGCGGTACCGTCTATGGACAGCAGTGGTACCCCGGTGGCGCCATCAAATAACACGTAAGCGGCATGTATGGCCGGCAACTCCGGTACCGGGTTGCCCGGAAAGATGGTCGCCATCTTGACGCCCAGGGCCTCGCCTTGCTGCCAGGCAGCGCGAACCAGACAGTAATCTTTGCCGGCGCTGCCGTCCTGCTCGAGTAGCATGTCCTTGAGGCTGGCCGGTGTTTGCCGGTGCATCTGCGCCAGGGCCTCGACCAGCGGGCCGAAACGCACGGTAGCCAGGATCTCGTCCGCATTAAGGTGAAAGTTGTCAGATGCCTCAGCCATGATTTTCCCACTGCTTGCGAGTCGTGGTAGTTTAGCGCTATGGCGCAAATGGGCCGCCGGAGGCCGGCCACAGGCAAAGGGGGGCAGGTGCCGATTCATTTCAGCGAGCAGGAACTTTCCGAGCGTCGGGCGCGGCTCAACGCGGCACTCGCTGCAGCACAACTCGAGGGCGCGCTGCTGTTTCGCCAGGAGAGCTTGTATTACCTGACCGGGTACGACACTTTCGGTTTTTGCTTCTTCCAGTGCCTGGCGCTGGGCCCGGACGATCAACTGGCGCTGCTGACCCGTGCGCCCGACCTGCGCCAGGCCCGGCACACCTCGGTGATAGAGGATATCCGCATCTGGACCGACGATGCGGGCGCATCTCCAGCGGCGCAACTGCGCGACCTGCTCGATACTCTGGGCTGGCGCGGCCGGCGCCTTGGCATAGAGTTGGACAGTTACGGGCTGACTGCCCGCAACTGGGATAGATTGCGCCAGGCACTTGCCGGATTCTGCCAACTGAGTGATATCTCGGAGACGACCTCGCGCCTGCGCATGGTGAAAAGCCCGGCCGAGATGCTATACGTAACCCGGGCGGCAGCGTTGGCCGATGATGCACTGGACCAGGCCATCGATGCTACCGCGGCTGGGGTGAACGAGGGCGAGATCCTCGCCCGCATGCAAGCAGCCGTGTTCCGTGGCGGCGGTGACTACCCGGGCAACGAGTTCATCATCGGCTCAGGTGCCGATGCACTGCTGTGCCGCCACAAGAGTGGCCGGGAGGTGCTGGATGTGAATGACCAACTGACCCTGGAGTTTGCCGGGGTCTACCGGCATTACCATGCTTGCCTGATGCGTACCTTGGTGATCGGTGAGTGCTCTTCCCAGCAGTTGGATATGCACCAAGCCTGTGTCGAGGCCATGGGCGCATGCCTGGAGGTGCTGCAGCCTGGCCGGGTGATGGGGGATGTGTTCGACGCCCACGCCCGGGTCATGGATGCCGCGGGTATGGCGGCGCATCGGCTAAACGCCTGCGGCTACAGTCTGGGCGCCACCTTTACGCCCACCTGGATGGACTATCCGATGTTCTTTCACGACAACCCTGAGCCTGTGGTGCCGGGGATGGTGCTCTTTCTGCATATGATCCTGATGAATAGCGAGCAGGAGTTGGCCATGACGCTGGGTCAGAGTGTGCGGGTGACCGAGCACGGGCCGACACCGCTCAGCCGCCATGGCCTGGAACTGATACGGCGCTGAACTGCAGGCAGGAGGCTGGCGCCGGGCCCGGCGGGTTGTATTACCAGTACATCTCAGGAAAAGCGGGCACCGGCGAGGTCGTGAGCGCGCTCACAACTGGCGCTTTCCCGCTACCCTGCCGGCGGTCCAGACGGCCAGCATCTGCGTCGTTCCCAGCGGTGGGTTGCAGGGCTACAATGCCGCCGACTGCAGGTATTGGCGGTGGTCTGACACAATGCAGATCTTGCCCGCGGGGGGGAGGTGAGATGACAGCCAGGGCCAGTCGACAGGGTGGTAGAGCGGTGCGGCACGCACTGAGGGCAGCACCCATCCCGGCACACGAGAGGGCGGTACGCCCGGGCTTCGTCGGGGGTCGCTACCAGCCACTGGCCGCGGTCGACGTCGAGCACATCCACCAGGCAACACTCGAGACCCTGGCAACCATCGGTCTGGCCGATGCGCTGCCCTCGTGCAGCCAGCTCGTGACCGGTGCTGGCGGCACGGTAACGGGTGACGGGCGGCTGCTGTTCCCGCGTGCACTGGTCGAGGACACGGTTGCCCTTGCTGCCCGGAACATCGTCCTACATGGTCAGGATCCCCGCCACGACATGGAGTTGAGCGGTAGCCGCGCCTACTTCGGTACTGCCGGGGCGGCAGTTCACGTGGTCGAC
>JASLLH010000105.1:0-6922 GCA_030747115.1 Arenicellales bacterium | reverse complement strand
CCACCGGGGTCGCGCCCCCTGGCAACGGCCGCACCAATGACTTCGGCAAGCGCTGCGCCATCGGCAAAGCCTTGATTGGCGCCCAGGCCGGCCAGCGGATGGACGGTATGGGCAGCATCACCTGCCAGCGCAACCCGTAGGGCGATGTAGTTCGCTGCATGCCGGCGTATCAGCGGCAAGGCCAGGCGTCGGCTGACGGCATGAATGGTGCCGAGCCGGTGTTCGAATGCCTCGGCCAACTCAGCGGCAAAGGCCTTGTCGTCCAATGCCAGCAGCTGTTCAGCCATGACAGATTTGACCGACCAAACGATAGAGCACTGTGCGTCGTTTAGCGGCAAGAAGGCTAATGGCCCGCCCGGCAGGAAGCGCTGGCGCGCGGTTTCTGCCGGTGCTTGGTCTGGGGTCACGGTCGCAACGATGGCCGTGTGGTGGTAATCGGCCTCGTCCCAGCGAATACTGGCGAGTTCCCGTACCGCTGAATGGGCGCCGTCAGCGCCGATGACAAGGCGCGCGTTGAGCGTTGTGCCACTGGCGAGTTCCACGGTGACGTGATTCTCTGCCGGCACCATGGCCACAGGAGCATCCCCAAACTGAATATTGACCTGATCGTGGCCAGCCAGCGTTTTTTGCAATGCTGAGACCGTGACCGCGTTGGGCACGATGTAGCCTAGGTGAGAAAGCCCTGCCTCGGCGGCGTCAAAGGAGATTGTGCCGGTGCTTGCCGCGTCCCACACTTCAATTCGGCGAAAGACGGCTGGTCTTGCCCGAGCGATGGCGTGCCAGGCCCCAACAGCCCGCAGGATGTTCTCCGAGGCCCGGTTAATGGCGCTGACCCGCATGCTGGGATCGCGCTGCTGCCCGCTTGGTGGCGGTGATTTGTCCAGCAGGCACACCCGCAGGCCAGTCGGGGCGAGCGCCAGGGCACAGCAAGAACCGACCAGGCCTGCGCCACTGATAAGAACGTCATAGTCGACCGGCGGTGACTGCGTCACGGTGCACTGGCCAGTGGCAGCCCGCGACTCAGGCGCGGTAACCGGCCAGTAAGCCCCGCGGTGCGTGCCAGCAGCAGGTGTTTTACCGGCGGCAGTACCTCGAGCGTGTTCAGTGCGAGGTTGCGGGCGATGGTGAGGCCTGGCAATTCGTTAGCGAAGAGGCGCAGCAGACCGTCGGTAAAACCCAGCACACGCCGGGTTTGAGCCACGCGGGCAGCAGCGTAACGCCTGAGCAGGTCTGCATCACCGATGTCAGTACCTTTTGCCACAGCGTCGGCCAGCATCTCTGCAAATTCTGCTACGTCACGAAGGCCGAGGTTAAAGCCCTGTCCTGCGACCGGGTGTACCACGTGGGCAGCATTACCCAGCGCCACGACCCGTACTGAGACCGGATCTGCCACCTTCGCCCGCTTGAGCGGATAAAGCTGGCGGTTGCCGCAGCGTACAAAGAAGCCGACCCGGTCGCCAAAGGCGCATTGCAGCCTCTCTAGAAAATCCACCTCGGGCAGTGCCTGTACCTGTTCCGCCTCGTTCGGAGGTAAAGTCCAGGCAAGGGCAAAGCGGCGCCCATTGAGTGGCAGCAGGGCCAGTGGCCCATGGCGGGTGAAACGCTCAAAAGCGGTGCAGTCATGGTCACGGTCCACGCCCACGATGGTGACAAGAGCAGCTTGGTTGTACAGCTGTTGGTCTTCGCGGATGCCGGCCAGTTCGCGCAGCGGTGAGCGACCACCGTCGGCAATAACAACCAGTTGCGAGGTGACCGGGGTTTGCTCCCCTGCAATCCGAACGGAAACCGCAGCGCCGGTTATGTCAAGGTCTACGGCCCGTGCCGGGCTGCGATAGTCGATGTGGGTGCTGGCCTTGAGGCGCTCGGCAAGGGCTTGGCCGAGCACCCGGGTCGGGACCACGTAGCCCAGGGCTTCGACGCCAATTAGGTGCCGATCCAGCCGGGTGATACCGGTATGCCCCCGATTAGAGATGTGAATACGGTGGATGGGTCCGGCCAGCGCCTGCGTGTCCTGCCAGATTCCAATAGCATCGAGCACTTGCCGGGAACTCCAAGTGAGCGCGATGGTACGCTCATCGAAACTCGGCTGGCTGTTACTCTCGAACGGTACCGACTCGAGCACGGTGATGTCCAGCGCCAGCGGCTCCAGCGCGCAAGCAAGGCTTGCTCCGGCCAGTCCTCCACCAACGATGGTGACGCTGGACACGCCGGTTACCTCACGGTCCGTCTGCCATCAGTGCTTCGATCACAGCCGAATCCTTGGGCGCGCCTGCAGTCAGCACTTCATGTCCCGCACGCGTTACCAGTACGTCGTCCTCGATGCGGATGCCGATACCGTGCCATTTTTTTGGCATCCTCCTGCCCGGGGCTAGGTACAGGCCTGGTTCGACGGTCAGCACCATGCCCGGTTCCAGCACCCGCCAGCTGTCTGCCAGCCGGTAGTCACCAACATCATGCACGTCCATGCCCAGCCAGTGGCTGGTGCGGTGCATGAAAAAGGGCTGGTAAGCCTGTTTCTCGATCAGTCCGTCCACGCTCCCCTTGAGGAGTTTGAGGCTTTTCAAACCTTCAGTGATCACCCGTACCGCTGCCTCGTGGGGCTTATTGAAATGCGCACCAGGTTCGATCACTGCGATGGCGGCGGCCTGGGCCGCCAAGACGATGTCGTAAAGTGCTTTTTGCCGGGCGCTGTATTTCCCGCTGACCGGGAAAGTGCGGGTGATGTCGGCGCAATAGCAGTCGATCTCAGCGCCAGCATCGATCAGGACCAGGTCACCTTTGCCGAGCCGCGCGCTGTTCTCAATGTAATGCAGGATGCAGGCGTTAGCACCACCGGCGACAATCGAGGGGTAGGCTGGGTAATGGGCGCCGCTACGGCGGAAGGTGTATTCGAGTTCGGCTTCGAGCTCGTACTCACGCATGCCGGGTTGGCAGCAGGCCATGGCTTGCTGGTGTGCAGCGACCGACACCGCCACCGCTTTTCGGATCGCCCGGATCTCGTCGGCTTTTTTGATAAGACGCAGCTCGTGAAGAATGTGCCCCAGGTCGACCAGTTCACCGGGTGCGGTGATGCCGGTGCGTACCTTGGATTTGATCCCAGTGACCCAGCGCAGTAACTGATTATCGAACTCCGGGTAGCGGCCCAGGTTGCAATAGACCTTGGCGCGGTTCTCGAGCAGCCCAGGCAAAATGTCCTCGAGGTCGTCAATGGGAAAGGCGTCGTCAGCACCAATGTTGTGCACGGCACCGGCGAGGCCGGCACGGCGACCATTCCAGGCTTCTTTATGCGCGTCGCGCTCACGGCAAAAAATCAAGAATTCGCCCCCGGAGCGACCTGGTGCCAGCACGGCGACAGCCTCGGGCTCGGCAAAGCCGGTCAGGTAGAAGAAATCACTGTCTGGCCGGTAGCGGTAGTGTACGTCGCCGTTGCGCCGGGCGACCGGTGCAGTAGGCACCACGGCGATGCCGTCCCCGAGGTGGTTCATTACCGTGTGACGGCGGCGGGCGTAGACGGTGGCGGTGGTCACGAGGTACCCAGTTCAGGTGTTAGGGTTGACGCGCTGTATAGCCGAGCTAGTTGACTCGAAGACAAGTTGGGTTGCCACTCGCAGGTATTCTTCGAGTTCAGCCAGTGCTCGTTCTTGTTCGCCTTTGGATTCGCCACCCACCTGGGCTTTGGCGATGTCGGCAATGTCTGTGACCGCCTCGGCGGCATCTTTTTCCAGCGCACTGGAGTCGATGGTGTGATTCCAGTGCAGGCCGAGAGTGAAACCGTGACACCAGTCGGCCAACGCCTGTGTCCGCACACTGATGGAGTCGTTGTCGGGGGGTAGCAGCAGTTGAAACTCGAAGCCACTGGAGTGCAGGGCGCGCTGGACCAGGGCCATGAGGCCACTGAATGCCTCTTCGAGCCGTGCAGTCTCAACATTCTCGCTGGTATCGGTCAGGATGAGGGTTTGCCAGGCTGATACAGTGGCGTGGTCCTCACCGGCACAGGCGAGTCCAGCCAGGATGCCGTGCACCTCCGCCGGAACGCAAGCGAGGCCGTGGCTCTCGAGCAGTCTCCCGAAGTGGTGGTAAAAGGTCCCATCTAGTGTCAATTCGACAGATTTCGGCATGATGGTGGCGGCGGGCGACAGGGCGGGCGATTATATCAAGGGCAGGGCGGTTAGCTTGCCGTTGACCCGACTGGGACGGCACCCTATGATTCTCCCTTGCGGGCAGACAACAAGATAACGACCCCAAGTGACAGATGGGCCAACCGACAAACCGGGCGCAGTGATGAGTACCAAAGAAGAAGGAGGATTGCAGGGCGAGATCGATGGCCTGGCGAGACAGGTTGATCGCCTGATCGCGACCTGCGGGCAATTGCAATCCGAGAACGATCAATTGCGCAGTACTCACACGCAGATAGCGCACGAAAAGGAAGACCTCGTAAACCGCAACCGCGAGGCGAAGCAGCGCATTGACCGCGTGATCGATCGCCTGCGCAATCTCGGCCCAAACTGAGTCGAACTGGTCGTTCACCCATCTGGCATCGACTGAAGACGCAAGGGGGTACGCTTGTCTAAAGAAGGAGTCAAGGTGCGGATCATGGACCGCGAATTTACCGTGGCTTGCCGTAAGGGCGAGCAGGAAGACCTGCAGGCAGCGGCCGACTACCTCAATCACCAATTGCAGACCGTGCAGTCTCAGAGCAAGATGATCGGGCTCGAACACGGTATGGTGGTGGTGGCTCTTAACGTGAGTAACGAACTGCTGCGGTTGCGCCGTGACGGAAGCCAGCCACAGAAAGTAGCCGAGCGTTTACGCGAACTGACGGAGCGCGTCAGTGCTGTCACCTCACGGCACGAGAGCTTGACCGGTTGAATGGGTCAGGACCCTAGACCAATTAATCCGCACTGAATATCCGGTACAATAAGCACTGGCACCGCCTGCGGTGTTGGCTTGCTTCCGTCAATCCCTTAGAACCTATATTTCAGACAGGGGATCGCCTTGCAGGCACCGTTGTGCAGGTCCCGGGCCACGCCCGGGAAAGCCTTAAGGTGTCGCAGCAGTCCCCACTTGAGCCATTCGGTTCAAGGTACCCCGGGAGCATGCGGCACTCGCGGGTGGTGCCTTTGAATTTCCTTCGGGCTGTGATAACCCCGGCCATGTGTGACCTAATCGAATTTGACTCGCCTGATCGTTAACTTTGGATACCGTTGACCAAAAGCGCCGCCTTCGCCAACTGATGCGGGAACGGCGACGGGCGCTCTCAGTCGGACAGCAATCCGAGGCTGCCGGAGCATTGATGCAGCACCTCCTGCGTTTACGTGGAGTCACCGGCAGCCGCCGGGTTGGGGCGTACTTCGCCTGTGACGGGGAGATCGATCCCATCCCGGCACTTGTCGAGTTGATTTGCCGTGGTCAGGCTGGCTACCTGCCGGTATTGTTTCCGAGCCGGCGGCCGCGACTCCGGTTTGCGCGATTTTCCCCGGAGCGATCGTTAACGCTCAACCGCTTCGACATACCAGAACCCGGTCACGACCCACGCTCGTTACTCGATCCCGGAGAGCTGGATTGGGTGTTCGTGCCGTTGGTCGCATTCGATAACTATGGTAACCGCCTGGGCATGGGTGGGGGTTATTACGATGCTTCACTCGCAAGCCGACGCCAAAGTCGGGCCTGGTGTCGCCCGCGCCTCGTCGGTCTTGCTCACGAGTTCCAGCGGGTCGAACGGCTTGCCGTGGACAATTGGGATGTGCCGCTTGAGGGCGTCTTGACCGAGCTCGGGTTTTACCCGGCTGCTACAGGTCACTGACGGCACAGCGCGCAGCCCGACAACGCGGAAATGAAGATACTTTTTATCGGTGACGTCGTCGGCCAGGCCGGCCGACGGGCACTGCGCCGTTACTTGCCGCAATTGCAGGACGAAAATGGCATCGATCTCACGGTAGTGAATGTCGAGAACGCGGCTGGCGGCTTCGGTGTCACTGCCCCGATACTGGTCGAACTGCTGGAGCAGAACGCGATCGATGTTCTGACTTCGGGTAACCACATCTGGGACAGACGCGAAGCATTGAATCTGATCGACGATGAGCCCAGGTTGCTGCGGCCGCATAATTATCCCGAGGGTACGCCCGGTACCGGCTGGGCGATCGTCACTGCCGCCAACGGCGTGCAGGTGGGTGTGCTGAATGTCCTGGGTACGGTGTTCATGCAGCCGACGCTCGACTGCCCCTTCCACAGCGCTGCCGCGGTACTGGAGAAAAAACCGCAAGCGGTCAAAGTGGTGCTGGTCGATTTCCATGCCGAGGCCACCAGCGAGAAAGTAGCCATGGGCTGGTATCTGGATGGTCAGGTCTCCGCTGTGGTCGGGACCCACACCCACGTGCCGACTGCCGACGAGCGGGTGTTGCCTGCAGGTACTGCGCACATCTCCGATGTAGGAATGACCGGCTGCTACAATTCAATTCTCGGCATGGAAATCGCGGGCGTACTCAAACGCTTTGTCCAGCGCGTGCCGGAACGCTTTGAAGCAGCAACTGGGCCAGTCTGGATCTGCGGTGTGGTGATCGATGTCGATGAGCAGACGGGTGCAAGTCGCGGTATCAAGCGGGTACGAGTCAACGAGACGGATTAGCCGCTATGACTTACTGGCTTATGAAAAGCGAACCGGAGGTGTACGGTATTGATCATTTGCGCTCGCAAAAGTGCAGGACCGACCACTGGGACGGGATTCGCAACTACCAGGCGCGCAACTTCATGCGCGACCAGATGAAAACGGGTGATCTCGCATTTTTTTACCACTCCAACTGTAGCGAGCCGGCCGTGGTCGGCATCATGGAAATCGCTAGCGCGGCCTACCCAGACCACACAGCCTTTGACCCCAATGAGAAGCACTTCGATGCAAAAAGTGATCCGGACAAGCCCCGCTGGC
>JASLLH010000104.1:0-6945 GCA_030747115.1 Arenicellales bacterium | reverse complement strand
GCCGGCGGGCAGGGTTCCGCATGAGCGTGGCGGGAGCGCCGGTTGCCGGACGCTCGACTGTGGCAGGGCCGGGGAACCGGCCGGGTCGCTCATGCGCCGGCCCAGAGTACAGTGATGCGGTCGATGCCGGTGAAGACCAGCAGGGAATAGACGACGGCCAGGGCGAGGACTGTCACCGGGGTCTGCCAGCCTCTGCCGGCCCAGGCGTTACGCAGGATGTTGAACAGCTGCCAGAACAGGTAGCACTCGAGCGCAAACGGCATGAATCCGAGAAAACCGAACACAGGCATCTCGAACACCCGCCAGAAGTTCAACAGCGGGATCGAGTACACCCACTTGGCAGCGGACCAGAAATTCCAGAATTCCCAGAGCACGCCGCACACCAGCCCGGCCAGCATCATGCGGGCCAGCCGCTGGTAATCGCCACGCCTGGCCTGGCCGAGGAACGAGGCCGTTGGGTCGTAGTGACAGAGAACTGGATCCAGGATGAACACGATCCCTACCCAGAGCAGTGGAAAGCAGTAGTCTGGCAGCAGCACGACCAGCAACATCATGATAAACCCGGCCGTTACGCAGGCATAAAGAAACCGGGGGGTGACTTTGAGTGCTGGACCGGGCAGGCGTTTGACAAATCCGAGGTTTCCGAGCAGCAAGTCGGTCTCGAGTACCGCCGGAATGACTGTCGCAAATGATAAGGTGTAGCCGATCCAGCGTAGCCAGGTGATCTCAACAATTCCGTAGTACATCCAGTTTTGCAGATGGAAATTCCAGCTCTCGAAAAAAAGCCACACCACCACCGAACAGCTGGCCATCCAGAAAAGCCGGGAGCTGTCGCCCAAGACCAGCGAATCGCCGGTTGTCAGGCGGTTGATGGCTCCGATCACAGGAATGAAGGTCCACCAGGCGAACAGGTAGAAAAAGGTGTGGAAGGGCTCGATCTGGGCGAGCATCAACGCGAAAGAAATCCCGTGAAGGGCGACGCCCAGGGTAAGGATGGTTCTGTCCCGGCTCATGCGTGTGCGGCCCAAATTTCAAGTCAGACAGTCGTTGTTTTGCCGATCCATATTGTTTGTTCAATCTCGCTCGTTTTCGTAAATTAAATCGTATGATTTAATTATCTAAGATTTGAATTACAGTAATGAAACAGAGAAAGGCCGCAGGTCACTCTATTCCACAACTTGCAAAAACGGCATATACCCCATCCAACGCCTCTGGTGCGACTTCTTTAATGTGTTCAGCTATCACAGCTGCTCGATGAGCGGGCAACTCGGCAGGCGTAGCCCGCTGATATATGCCACTCCGGCACTACTGGCCACAAGCAGTATAATCGTTGCCGGAAGGCGGAAAATACCAGTTTTGTTGCGCTGGCCACCGTACGGGTCATTTTATTTGGGGATCGGTGAATTATCATGCGGGATAGTTTCTCGCAGGAACAGTTACTTGAGTGCGGGCATGGCAGGATGTTTGGTGCCGGCAACGCCCAGTTGCCGTTGCCGCCGATGCTCATGCTCGACCGCATCGTGCACATCACAGATGAAGGTGGCGAATACGGCAAAGGTGAGGTGGTGGCCGAACTCGACATACGCCCCGACCTGTGGTTTTTCCAGTGCCATTTCGAAAGCGACCCCGTGATGCCGGGCTGTCTCGGGGTGGACGCCCTCTGGCAACTGATCGGATTTTTCCTGGGCTGGAAAGGCGGACCGGGTCACGGCCGGGCGCTCGGCGCCGGCGAGATTCGCTTTACCGGCCAGATCACCCCTGAGTGCACCTTGGTCCGCTACCGGTTATCGCTCAAGCGGCTGATCACGCGGCGCTTGTACATGGGTATTGCTGACGGCCAGGTAGAAGCGGACGGCCAGGTCATCTATACCGGCAAAGATTTGCGGGTGGGTCTTTTTACCGAAGATAGTGAGGTATCGGCCAAGTGAAACGGGTGGTTGTTACTGGTATGGGCATCGTCTCCAGCATCGGCAACAACTGCCGGGAGGTCGCCGCTGCCCTCGAGCAGGGCCGCTCGGGTATCAGTGCAAGTGCCGAGTACCAGGAACTGGGTTTTCGCTCCCAGGTGCACGGCAGCATCGACGTTGACCTGACCGGGTTGATCGACCGCAAACTGAAGCGCTTCATGGGTGATGCCGCTGCCTACAATTATCTGGCCATGTGCGAGGCGGTCGCGGATTCCGGGCTCGATGATGGGCAGGTCTCCAACCCGCGGACTGGCTTGGTGGTGGGCTCAGGCAGTGGTTCGCCGGCCAACATCGTCAATGCCGCGGATCTGCTGCGGTCCAAGGGCGTCAAGCGTGTGGGCCCTTACATGGTCACTCGCAGCATGGCCAGCACAACCGCTGCCTGTATCGGTACGGCCTTCAAGATCAAGGGTGTGTCGTATTCCATCAGTTCGGCCTGTGCGACCAGCGCCCACTGCATCGGCAATGCAGCCGAATTGATCCAACTGGGTAAGCAGGATGTCGTCTTTGCTGGCGGTGGTGAAGAACTGCACTGGTCTACCTCGGTGCTGTTCGATGCTATGGGTGCGCTCTCCTCGCGCTACAACGAGACGCCACAAGGCGCCTCGCGGGCCTACGATGTCGATCGCGATGGTTTCGTCATCTCTGGCGGCGGCGGCGTTTTGGTCATGGAAGAACTTGACCACGCCCGGCAGCGGGGCGCCAAGATCTATGCTGAACTGCTCGGCTATGGTGCTACCGGTGACGGCTTCGATATGGTCCAGCCCTCGGGCGAGGGAGCCGCCCGCTGCATGCGATTGGCCATGACAGACATCGACGCGCCAGTGGATTACATCAACACCCACGGTACCAGTACGCCAGCCGGGGATATTCGTGAATTGGAGGCGATTCGGGAAGTGTTCGGGGAAGAAGTTCCGCCGTTGAGTGCCACCAAGTCTTTGACCGGTCACGCGCTTGGGGCCGCGGGCGTGAACGAGGCCATCTACTCGTTACTGATGTTGCAGGGCTGTTTCGTGACCGCGTCTGCCAACATCGAGAACCTGGATCCGGAAGCAGCAGGTTTTCCGATCGTGCGCGAGTTGCGCCGCGAAGCTGACCTCAACGTGGTGATGTCTAATAGTTTCGGCTTTGGCGGCACCAACTCGACGTTGACTTTTGGCCGGGTGACGGATTGATCAGCGCTCGGTGTGCCGTGTTCTATCGGCGTTCCGGCTTTGCTCTGCCTGGGTATTGCCGTAACGGGTTCGGACGTAGTCGTCGAGCAAGGCGATAAACTGCGCTGTCAGATTATCGCCGCGCAGGGTCATAGTTTTCTCACCATCCTGGTATACCGGGGCAACGGGCTTCTCACCGGTACCCGGCAGGCTGATGCCGATGTCCGCGTGACGGCTTTCCCCCGGCCCGTTGACTACGCAGCCCATGACCGCGACCGACAGTGTTTCAACCCCGGGATAGCGCTTGCGCCAGGCGGATAGGTGTTGGCGTAGGTGCTGCTGGACTTCGCTCGCAAGGCGCTGAAAGGTGTCGCTGGTAGTGCGGCCACAGCCGGGGCAGGCGGTAACCTGCGGCGCAAATGCGCGTAACCCAAGCCCCTGCAGTATTTCCTGGGCAATGCGTACCTCGTGTGTGCGATCCGTACCTGGCTCGGGGGTCAGCGACACCCGGATAGTATCGCCAATGCCTTCCTGCAACAGTATCGCCAGCGCAGCAGTGGAGGAGACGATGCCCTTGTCGCCTATGCCGGCCTCAGTCAGGCCCAGGTGCAAGGCCAGGTTGGTGCGTGCGGCCAGGTCACG
Organism: Arenicellales bacterium; assembly: GCA_030747115.1. Classification (GTDB taxonomy): domain Bacteria; phylum Pseudomonadota; class Gammaproteobacteria; order Arenicellales; family UBA868; genus UBA12578. Next base: position 3,182 of record JASLLH010000104.1, on the reverse strand, counting down.
GTAAACGGCAACCAGGTCCGGCACTGCGCTCACCTTGGCTGAAAGGATGATCTGGTCGGGGCTCAGTCCTTGCGCGAGGGCGAGTTGTGCGCTATCTAGGGCCGAGTCGACCAGAGCCTCACGCGTTACCACGGCAAGATCTCGGGGCTGTGGCAGGACAGCGTTCTCATCCAGTTTACGGGCTAATAGTTGCTGGTCGAGTGACCCCCAGTTGACGCCGATGCGCACTGGCTTGCGATAGCGGCAGGCAAGTTCGACTAGTTGGCAGAAACGCTGGTCGCGTTTGCTGCCTGGGCCAAGATTGCCGGGGTTGATTCGGTACTTGTCCAGCGCATCAGCGCAGTCACTGAATTCGCGCAGCAGGATATGGCCGTTATAGTGAAAATCTCCCACTAGCGGGACCGTGCAGTCGGCCGCACGCAGCCGGTGGTGAATGTTGGGAACGGCTCGGGCCGCAGCCTCGGTGTCGACCGTGATCCGCACGATCTCCGAGCCGGCTGCGGCAAGGTCCAGCACCTGCTGCACAGTCGCCGCGACATCGGCGGTCTCGGTGTTGGTCATAGACTGGACCACCACCGGGGCTGAGCCGCCGATGGTGATACCGCCTACCCTGACCTGGTGGGTCTGTCGGTCGACTGTGGCAACGGCATCGTTCATCTGTGGCAACAACGGTATGGTCGGCGGGGGGATTCTACTCAAACTCCCCGCTTTCATCGCGCTTACATCCTAAAAACACCAAAGCGCGTTTTCTCTACGGGCGCGTGCTGTGTGGCTGCAAGGGCCAGTGAGACCACTTTGCGCGTTTCGGCGGGGTCGATCACGCCGTCATCCCAGAGGCGGGCTGTAGCGTAGAAAGGGTGACCCTGAATTTCGTATTGTTCACGGATATCCGCCTTGAAGCTTTCCTCCTCGTCGCTCGGCCAGTCTCCACCGGCGTGTTCGATGGCGTCACGGCGCACCTGAGACAGCACATGGGCGGCCGTCTCGCCACCCATTACCGAGATGCGGGCATTGGGCCATATCCACAGGAAGCGCGGATCGTAGGCCCGGCCGCACATGCCGTAGTTACCGGCGCCGAAGCTGCCGCCAATGATCACCGTCAGCCGCGGTACCCGGCTACACGCTACAGCAGTGACCAGTTTGGCGCCATCGCGGGCGATGCCGCCATGCTCATAGCGGCTACCAACCATGAAGCCGGTAATGTTCTGCAGAAAAAGTAGCGGAATATCGCGCTGGCTGCACAATTCGACGAAGTGCGCGCCCTTGAGGCTAGACTCCGAGAAAAGGATACCGTTGTTGGCGACGATCCCCACCGGATGGCCATCGATACGGGCGAAAGCACAGACTAGAGTCTTACCATAACGGGCTTTGAACTCATCGAATTCGCTGCCATCTACGATGCGGCAGATAACCTCGCGCACATCAAAGGGCCGGCGCGAGTCGGCAGGAATGATGCCGTAGAGTTCTTGTGCTTCGTACTGGGGTTCCCGCGGTTCCTGCGTCGCCGCCGCGGGGGATGGTCGGTTGAGGTTTGCAACGATACGGCGGGCAAGTTCCAGCGCATGGTCGTCGTTTTCGGCCAGGTAATCGGCGACCCCAGAGACCCGGGTATGAATGTCGGCCCCGCCCAGATGTTCGGCGCTCACCTGTTCACCGGTTGCGGCCCGCACCAGTGGCGGCCCGCCGAGGAAAATCGTACCCTGGTTGCGCACGATAATGGTCTGGTCGGACATAGCGGGAACATAGGCGCCACCGGCAGTGCACGAACCCATGACTACGGCGATTTGTGGGATGCCGGCAGCTGACATATTTGCCTGGTTAAAGAAAATTCGACCGAAGTGGTCACGGTCGGGAAACACCTCATCCTGGCGCGGCAGGAAGGCACCCCCAGAGTCCACCAAGTAGACGCAGGGCAGGTGATTTTCGGCCGCGATGGCCTGTGCTCGCAGGTGTTTCTTGACGGTGATGGGGTAGTAGGTGCCGCCTTTTACCGTGGCGTCGTTGGCGACCACCACACAGGTTTGTCCTTCGATCTGTCCGATCCCGCTGATGAGGCCACCGCTAGGCACTTGGTCATCATATAGCTCCCAGCCCGCCAGTTGTGAGAACTCAAGAAAAGTCGTGCCGGGATCCAGCAGTCGATCGATGCGCTCGCGCGCCAGCAACTTGCCTCGGGCGTGGTGTTTATCGCGAGCCCGCTCGCTGCCACCCTGGGCAACCTGTGCCAGAGCCGCGCGTAGCGCAGCTGTCTTCTCCAGCATAGCCTTACGGTTCAGTGCATAGTCATTCGACTGTACATCGATCCGGGTGGGAAAAGGACTCATGACAAAGTCACCACTATTGGATTACCAGCCACCACGCTCCAGCCAGGCATCCATTTGGTCGAGTCGGTCACAGCCCCAGAATGGCTCACCATCGACGAACATGAATGGCGAGCCGGCGACCTTACGGGCCAGCGCCTCGGCGGTGGTTTCGCGCAGGCGCTGTTTGATCGGCTCGGATTGGATGCTGGCTTCAAGGACCTCGCGTTGCTGGCCCTGTTCAGCCGCGATAGCGAGCACTGTGTCGGTATCGGAGATATCACGGTCGTCCCGGAAATAAGCCCGGTAAAGAGCTTGGGCAAGGGTCTGTGCCGCAACCTGGTCGTTGGCTTCTATGGCGTAGCACGCGCGGGCGGCGGCCAGCGCCAATATTGGAAATTTCGAAGGCTCTACAAAGGGAATCCGCCAGTAGCGGGCACAGCGGGCTATGTCATGGGCCGAGTACTCACCAATCAGCGGATAGGTGTGCAGTGGCCTGCGTTCACTGGTTTTCATGATTACGCCCAGCAGGTAGGGTCGCCAGAGGGTCTCACGTTGGTGGCGGGCGGCGATCGCCTCGATGCGCTCGGATGCCAGGTAGCCATAGGGTGAAGAGAAGTCAAAAAAGAATTCTATACGGTCAGTCATTGATCATTGCCTTCAACTAGGTACAGGCAAGGGTTAGGTCAGACGTTCGAAGGCCATGGCCGTAGCCTCGCCACCACCTATACACAATGAAGCAACACCAGTCTTAAGGTCGTAACGCGCCATCGCCGATAACAGGGTGACGATGATGCGCGCGCCCGAGGCACCCACCGGGTGACCCAGGGCACAGGCGCCACCGTGCACGTTGAGTTTGTCGTGAGGTATGTCAAGTTCACG
>JASLLH010000103.1:0-6949 GCA_030747115.1 Arenicellales bacterium | reverse complement strand
ATGTCATTTTGACCAGGGTACCTGCCGTGAGCCAGACTGGGGGCAGACACACTGCATGCAGCCACATGTGGTTTACCTTGCCAACTCGTCCGGGCTGAAAGTCGGCATCACCCGCAGAAGCCAAGTACCCACGCGCTGGCTCGACCAGGGCGCGATCCAGGCGTTACCCATCTTCGAGGTCGCCAAGCGCCACATTGCCGGTTTGCTGGAAGAGGCCATGAAGCCATTCGTGTCCGATCGCACGGATTGGCGGCGCATGCTGAAGGGTGTGCCTGAGCCGATTGACCTGGTGGCGGCGCGCGACGCTCTGCTCGAGCAAGCGGCCGGAACGCTCGACGAGGTGATCCGGAATCGTGAGCCAGGACAGGTGTGTCAGTTAAGCGAGGCCCAGGCGCTCGTTTTCAGCTACCCGGTGCGGCGCTACCCGGACAAAGTCAAGGCCCACAACCTCGACAAGGGCCCCCGGGTCGAGGGTCGGCTAGAAGGGCTCAAGGGCCAGTACCTGATTTTCGACACGGGCGTGCTGAATATCCGCAAGTTCGGCGGCTACGAGGTAACTCTCGAAACCGGCTAGGCTTTAATTTCGATGGACACTGTTTGGCAGAAAGTCGCTGATCAGCGGCGTCCTGCCGGCAACGCATTACCTGGCGGGGACGCTGCGCTATAGGCGGGTCCTCAGGCTGCGGCAACTCCCAGTTTGTCGCGCCAACCGGGATAGAGCGTATCGGCGTCCTGCGAAAAGGATTCGAAAGCGCGGGCAAACTCCCGGTGGTCGCTGGCCCAATCGATGGGGTCAGCTCCAGCCACCCAGCACTGGTAGGCCTGGCGCAGCGAAACAGCGCCGGCTGCCGGACTGTCGAGGTGCCCGTAACTCCCGCCCCCGGCGGTATTGATCAGGTTGCCATGGCCCAGGTTCTCGAGAAATCCTGGCAGGCGCAGCGCGTTCATACCGCCAGAGATAATCGGCGTAGTCGGTTTCATGCCAAGCCATTCCTGGTGGTAGGCCGGGCCGGTATAGCTATCGCGCTCGATGATATAGGCAGTGGCACGGTCGTCCCGCTCACCCTCCATCTTGCCGTAGCCCATGGTGCCGACGTGAATACCGGAAGCACCCTGCAGCCGCGACATCTTGGCCAGCACGTAAGCGGTGTAGCCGCGCTTGGCCGAAGGCGAGGTGACCGCGCCGTGACCGGCACGATGGTAATGCAAGTATTGATCAGGGAACCAGCGCCGGGCAGTGGTAACCATGCCTGGGCCGCCGACATACCCGTCCACTAGGAAGGCACAATGATTGGCGTGTTCGCCGAACTGTCCGAGGATATATTCGCCTCGGGCAATCATCTCGTCGTGTGAATCCGCGGTGATGTTGGCCGAGAACAATTTAGCTTCGCCAGTGTCATCTTGTGCGCGCTGCATGGCGTCCACCACTAGAGGGATGACCTGCTTCATCGGGGCAAAGATCTGATTGCCTTGGGGCTCATCGTTTTTGATGAAATCACCGCCCAACCAGAACTGGTAGGCTGCCTCGGCAAACGGCTGTGGCCGCAATCCCAGTTTGGGCTTGATGATGGTGCCGGCGATGTAACCACCGTCAACGACCGGCCGCCCCAGGACCCGCCACAGGTCGGAGATATCTTTGGCCGGTCCGTCGAACAATTGGAGCGCTTTAGGTGGCACGAAAAAATCGTACATCTTGGCGTACTCGATATCTCCCATGCCCTGGTTGTTGCCGATCGTCAGGGTCAGGAAGGATACGATCATCATTTTGCCGTCGGTGATGTTGCGGTCAAAAAGTTCCAGTGGGTAGGCGATGCGCATGTCTTCGGTGGCTTCATCGATGTGGTAGACGAGGGCATCGACACCTCTGGTGAAATCATCGGTGGTGCTGATTTCGACGTTGGTGCCGGTCGAGGACTCGGCGGCGAAGTGGGCGGCGCCCTCAAGGTAGCCGGTGCCAGATTTGGGTTTCATCCGATAGGCGCAGAGGATGTGTCGGCCTTCCTTGATGAGGGCCTGCTCGTCAAGGCTAAGGTCGGCGTAACGACTGGATTGATCTAAAGCCACTACTCTTTACTCCCGGGGTTGTCCCACGCCGGATTGGGTGTCGGGTCTGTGCCTGAGCGGAGCCGGATTGGGGGGTTCATGTTGCCAAGGAAGCGAACCATAAACCCGACTAACCATAAATAAAAGTCAGATAATATGATATATAGGATAAGTATTTATATATGAGAAAGTACCAATATCGATTGCCCCCAGCCAGTGTCGGTGCAGGGTCCCGCCAAAGTGTCGCCGGTTTTCGTTACTTCCAGGCGCCAGGTCGCGCCGGTGCCAGCGCCCCCCAGCGGCCGATGACCACGCCATTTTCCGGGGTCGGCGCTAGCGGTACGTTGAACGACAACGCCAGGGACAGGCCAGCGATACCCGCGCCCACCAGAAAAACCGCCGCTGGCGAGCTCAGCCAAAGCACCCCCAGCACTGCCGGCAGCACCACTGCCGATATGTGGTTGATGGTGAAAGCTACGCCCGCTGAGGAAGCAATGTCGGCCGGATCGGCGATCTTTTGGAAATAGGTCTTCATCGCAATTGCGAGTGCGAAAAAGAAGTGGTCTATAACGTAGAGGCCAGCCGCGACCCCGGCATTGTTGACAAAAGCATAAGCAACAAACACCACCACCAGCCCGGTGTATTCGAAGACCAGTGCCGCACGTTCACCAACGACGCCAATCAATTTTCCAATGCGGGCAGCGAATAGCATATTCAGTGCGGCGTTGACGAAAAACAGTACGGAGATGGCAGCAACACTGAAACCGAATTTTTCTACCATCAGAAAGCCGGCAAAGACGATGAAGATCTGGCGGCGGGCACCGGAAAGAAAAGTCAGCGCGTAGTACAGCCAGTACCGCTTGCGCAGGACCATGTGTCGGTGTTGCCGGATCCTGACCGGAAAGCGTGGGAAAGCAATTACGCAAAATAGGACAATCAGCAGCGTAGCCCCGCCACCGATTGCATAGACCGGAGCGAAATCGAGATCAATCACGTCGAATGCCAGCCAGATCACAGCAAAGGTCACGATAGAAGTGAAGGCGCCGACGGCGATGATTCGCCCCAGCACTTCAGGGGCACGATCCTTATCAAGCCACTGCAGCGACAATGAGGTCTGTATGGTCTCATAGTAGTGGAAGCCGATCGACATGATGACCGTGGTCAGATAAAGGCCAATCACAGTCGGGAACATGCCGGTTATCAGCGTACCGGTTGCCAGCAGCACCAGTGAGAGCAGGGCAATGGTTTGTTCGCGAAATACAAACAGCAGAAACACTACGGCAAAGGCGAGAAACCCGGGAATTTCGCGCAGACTCTGGAGGATACCGATCTCGACTCCACTGAACGCTGCTCGCTCAAGGGCGAAGTTGTTGAGCAGTGTTTGCCAGGTCGCGAAACTGAGCGGCACGGCACCCGCCATCAGCAGCAACAGCAGGTCTGGTCGGTTTCGAAGGTTCTTGAGAGTCACGGAGATTGTATTGGTCAGGCCACGGCAAGGCGCGATGATAACGTTGGAATGAACTTTCGTCAGCCATTGGTGGCAATGACATGGGCAAGTCCCGGACGGGATGCTACAGTCTGCCCCATAACAATCAGAACGTCTCTCGCATGACCGAAACAACAAAAACGAGTGCAGTGCCAGTGCAGGTCGGGCTGTTCGTCACTTGCCTGGCGGATCTGGTTCGCCCCAAGGTCGCATTCGCTGCGGTGCGCCTGCTCGAGCAGGCCGGTTGCACCGTGACCGTACCCCAGGCTCAAACCTGTTGCGGCCAGCCGGCGCTGAACAGCGGTGACCAGGCCAGTACGGAGCGAATTGCGCAGGGTGTCATCCGGGCGTTTGCGGACTTTGATTACGTCGTTGCACCCTCGGGCTCGTGTACTGGTACGCTGCGCCACAAGTACCCGGAACTGTTTCGCCAAGACCTCAAGTGGGCGACCCGGGCGCGGGCACTGGCTGACAAGACTTTCGAACTCACCCGTTTTCTGGTTGAGGTTATGAAGATAGAACAGGTGAATGCGTCTTATGCGGGAACCTGCACCTACCATGATTCCTGTGCTGGTCTACGCGAAATGAACGTGCATGAACAGCCCCGCCGGTTGTTGCAAGGAGTGACAGGCCTGACCTTGACCGAAATGGTGGACGCCAATGTCTGCTGCGGCTTTGGCGGACTGTTCAGCGTCAAGTACCCGGATATTTCTGTTCGCATGGTGTCGGACAAGTGCGCCAATGTGGCCAGTTCCGGTGCTGATACCCTGCTCGGCGGCGACCTCGGCTGTCTGTTGAATATCGCTGGGCGCTTGCGCCGCGAGGGCGCCCCGGTCAAGGTTCTGCACGTAGCCGAGGTACTGGCCGGAATGGCGGATGGGCCGGCCATCGGCGAGCCGGAGTCCGACTCTTGAGCGCAGCGGGAGTAAACCCAACGATTCCGTTCCGGGACCGGGCCCGGCGCGCGCTGCAGGACCAGACCCTGCAGCAGGCGATGAACAAAGCCCAAGGCGGTTTTGTTGACAAGCGCCGTGAGGCTATGGCGCAGTTGCCGGAGTTTGATGACATCCGGGATGCGGCGCGGGACATCAAAGACCATGTGCTGTCAAACCTTGACAGTTACCTGGAACTGTACGAGCAGAAAGTGCAGGAGAACGGTGGCCAGGTGCACTGGGCACGCACGACCGAAGAAGCTTGCCAGATCATCACTGCTATTTGCCGTGAAGCGGGGGCGGAACTCGTCGCCAAGGGCAAATCGATGGTGTCAGAGGAAATGGGTCTCACCGGCGCCCTGGAGGCTGCGGGGCTGAAGGTGGTGGAGACTGACCTCGGCGAGTATATCGTCCAACTGGCCGGTGAGACCCCTAGCCACATCATCGCGCCAGCCGTACACAAAACCCGCGAGCAGATCACCGAACTTTTTCACAAGCACCACGCCAAACTGGGCTATAGCGAGCGGGTTACCGAGCGCGAGGCAATCGTCAACGAGGCCCGCAATGTGCTGCGCGAGGTATTCATCACAGCCGATGTCGGCATTACTGGCGCCAATTTTCTGGTAGCTGAGACCGGCGCCAACGTGATCGTGACTAACGAAGGCAACGGCGACCTGACCAGTTGCCTGCCACGGGTACAGATCGCCGTCGCTGGCATCGAGCGGGTTATCCCTTCGTTAGACGACCTGTCGACATTGTTGCGCGTGTTGGCCCGCAGCGCTACCGGGCAGGAAATAACGGCCTATACCACGATGTATGCCGGACCCCGCCACAAAGACGATGGCGAGGGACCGGCCGAGTACCACGTGGTGCTGCTGGACAACGGTCGCTCCGCGATGCTGGGCGGCGCTTACCGGCCGATGCTGCGCTGTATCCGCTGTGGTGCGTGCATGAATCACTGCCCGGTATATTTGGCGATCGGCGGCCATGCCTACGGTTGGGTTTACCCGGGTCCCATGGGGTCGGTGCTGACTCCGCTGCTGACCGGTTTCGAGCGGGCCGTGGACCTGCCCAACGCGTGCACTCTGAACGGCCGCTGTAAGGCCGTGTGCCCGGTGCGCATTCCGCTGTCGGACCTGTTACTTGAGCACCGCTTTGAACAGCACCGGCGAGGATTGACCTCAGCGGTTGGTCGATTACTGATCCGTGCCTGGGCCTGGTTGGCCCGGCGGCCACGCCTGTACCACGGTGTCATGGTCATTCCCCTGTGGCTCATGCATCGGCTGGGGCGCAAGGCGGGTGCGCTACGGTGGTTACCCCTGGCCGGGGGCTGGACTGGCAGTCGGGATTTCCCGGTGCCGGCCGGCCAATCTTTCCAAGCGCAATGGCGCGCCACACAGAAGCGGCGATGAGCAGCGCGAGGAAAGAGACTCTCGAAGCCATCAGGACAGCGCTTGTTGGCAGTGAGCCACGCACGTCCGAGCACTTACAAGAGCTCAAGGCGCGCATTCAAGAATCTGTCCCCCACCTGCAGCCGCAGTTGGACGGCGATCTACTGACGCACTTTTGCGAGAAGCACATCGCCGTGCATGGTACCTACGAGCGGGTTGGCCGAGCTGGTGTGGCCACCGCGGTATTGCACCACCTCGACAGCCTTGGCATCCCGCCGGAGTTGCTAGTGGGCGCCGGGCCAATTCTGGACCAGGTGCAATGGCCCGAGCAGGTGGTGGTTGAACGACGCTCGGCCAATAAGGATGACTCGGTTGCCTTGAGTGAAGCATTTGCCGGCATCGCCGAGAGCGGCACCGTGGTCTTGTTGCCTGGCGCCGGCCGGCCCAGTTCCCATAATTTTTTGCCGGAGGATCACATCATCGTTGTCGACTGCGCTCGCATCGTGCGCCACCAGGAAGATGCCTGGACTCTGGTGCGTGCCTTGCCGGGGCAGGCGGCCCGTACCATCCAGTTGATTACCGGCCCCTCCAAGACCGGTGACATCGAGCAGGCTATTCAGTACGGCGCCCATGGCCCACGGCGGGTACATCTGGTGATTGTGGAAGACCGAGACGATGCCTGATTCTCCGGCTAGAAGGGGGAATGGGCCGTAGCCGGCCAGCTCAGCTGGCAAAATTTACTTGAGCCGAGGAAAGTTGTTATTGGACAATTGGTCAGGCCACCAGACCATACAAAAGGTGTTGTTTTGGTTTTTTGGAATACTCTTAGCCATGGTAGTTGCTGAGGGTGCTGGCGCCGGCTGATACTGAAAAATTGGCCGGCTTGATCGCCGATGGTTTGGCAGAAACAGGAGGAGGCTCAAGATGTTTCAAGTCCGCATTCATGGTCGAGGTGGCCAGGGGGTGGTATCGGCGGCGGAGATGATGTCAATCGCTGCCTTTCTCGAAGGCATGCACGCTCAGGCCTTTCCCAGTTTTGGCTCTGAGCGAACGGGTGCACCGGTGGTTTCTTACTGCCGGATCGACGACAAGGAAAT
>JASLLH010000102.1:0-7046 GCA_030747115.1 Arenicellales bacterium | reverse complement strand
CCCTCACCGGCGAGGGTGTGCAAAGTAGTGAACAGGGTTTCGGCTTCCTGCGGAGTCAAGACAGAAGTCGGCTCATCCAGGATCAGCAAACTCGGATTCTGCAGCAGACAACGGACGATTTCGATTCGTTGCCGCTCGCCCATCGAGAGCTCGTGTACATGTCGGTCGGGCTGTAGGGCAAGACCGTACGCGTCAGCGGTTTTGGATAGTCGGGCCCGCAATTTTTGAGGGTCTTCGCGGGGCAAGGCGAGGGCGACATTCTCGAGGGTCGTCAGCGCCTCGAACAAAGAGAAGTGCTGGAACACCATGCCGATACCAAGTGCTCGTGCGCTGGCCGGGTTTGGTATCTCCACCGGTTCGCCACGCCAGCGTATCTGGCCGCGGTCGGGCCGCAGCACGCCGTAGATGATCTTGACCAGCGTGCTCTTGCCGGCACCGTTCTCGCCGAGCAGGGCGTGAATCTCACCCGGGGCAACCTCGAGACTGATCTCGTCGTTGGCAAGGCAGCCCGGAAACTCCTTGCGGATGCCCGTCAGCGCCAGTAGCGGTTGCTCGCTCACCCGCGAGCCCTTATCGCTGCCGGCAGTTTCTGGCCGAGATCATAACCGTTCATTTTGCGCTTGCCCCTCAGTAGGGAATCTTATCTTCTTTTGCCAGCCATTCATGCATCAGCTGCGCGGCCTCATCGCTCTCGCAGCGCACCATTGGCAGCTGCCGCTGGTGCAGCGCGCGGCCGACTTCCTGGTACAGGGCCGCGTCATCGAAACCGATTCGCGCTGCATCTTCGCGGGTGCTGGTGTAGTAGATGGTCGCAAGGCGCGCCCACCAGATTGCGGCCAGGCACATCGGGCAGGGCTCGCAACTGGTGTAGATCACGGCCCTTTCCAATGAGAACACCCCCAGCTGGGTGCAGGCATCGCGAATGGCGCTGATCTCGGCGTGGGCGGTGGGGTCATTGGCCGAAGTCACGCGGTTCCAGCCCCGACCTATGATGGCGCCCTCGCGCACGACGATGGCGCCGAACGGGCCACCGGCGCCGGCCTGCATGTGTTCGCGGGCGATGCGGGCAGCCTGATTCATGAATCGGACGTGATCGCGTTTATCGTGTTCGCTCATGGGCTTCTCTTTGGGTCGAGGTTCAGCGGCTGGCCCGTTGCTCTGGCAAAGATACCGGCATATCGGTACGGGCCGTTGCTTGTGCGAGTATTTCCACCAGTGCGTTCAGTGCGATTACACCCGGTTCCTTGCCGGCCGGGCCCTGGCGGCCGATGGGACTGGTGAGGTGAGCGATGGCCGCAGGTGCCAACCCATCTTTTTTGAGGGCGCGGCGAAAGCGTTGCGCTTTACTGTGGCTGCCGATCAGGCCGACATAGCCGTGGCGGGGTCCGCGGCAGAGTACAGCGCGGCACAGCGCGTAGTCCAGCGCATGGCTGTGGGTCATGATGAGCACGGCGCTGTCCGTGGCCAGCACACCTGCGGCATCGGCCGGGTCCGGCACATGCACGACGGTAATGTTGGCCGCTGGGATAATCAGCGCACACTGTTCGGAGCGGCTATCGTAGACGCTGACCCGCAGTGGTAGCTGGACCGCCATGGCGCACAGTGCCCGGCCCACATGACCGGCACCAAACAGGGCCAGGTGGCTACGCGGGTCGGCCAGTGACTGCAGGTGTAGGTCGGCGGAGTTTTCCTGTGCGGTGCTCGGGCTGGCAATGACCCGTGGGGCCTTCGCCGGGTCGGCCTTGTCGAACAGCACCAGCCCGCTGTTGCTGGCCTCGGCCGCGCGCTGTGTTGTCTTCAGCCATCCGTGGGCATCCGCCGCTAGCGGTTCGAGTAGCAGTTCGACTGTGCCGCCGCAGCACTGGCGCAGGTCTGGGCCGAGCACACACCGCATGATTGACCGCTGCCAGGTGCCCTCACCTGAGAGCATGGCGCGGCCAGCCTCGAGCGCGGTGCGCTCGAGTTCGCCGCCGCCCAAAGTGGCAAGAGCCTGATCGGGGCTGATCAGCATCCAACTACCGGTATCCCGTGGGGTTGACCCCCGGTGCTCTGTTACCAGCGCCAGCACCGCCCGCTCGCCCCGGGCTATGCAGCCGAGCGCGGCGTCGACCCAGGCAACCGGCCCGGCAGCGGTAGTGTGTGCGTCGCTCATGCTGGTACCCGGGTGTCAGCAGTCAAGGCCCGCTCGGCGTGGACTGCGGCGAGGATGGCTTCGGGTGTTGCCGGGCTGTCCAACTGCGGCACCCGCGCGTAGTCGCCGATGCTCGAGACCGCATCCGCCAGGGCCTGGTGCACCGAGACGGCCAGCATGAAGGGCGGCTCGCCCACGGCTTTGGAGCGGTGGACGGTGGCCTCAGTGTTTTCGCCGCGGGACCACAGGCGCACATCCATGTGTGGCGGACGGTCTCCGCAGCTGGGGATTTTGTAGGTCGAGGGCGCATGGGTCTTGAGATAGCCCTCGTTATCCCACCACAATTCTTCGGTGGTCAGCCAGCCCATGCCCTGGATGAAACCGCCCTCGATCTGGCCCAGGTCTATGGCCGGGTTGAGGGAGCGGCCGGCATCGTGCAGTATGTCGACGGCCAGCACCCGATTCTCACCCGTCAGCGTGTCGATGACGACTTCGGTTACCGCCGCCCCGTAAGCAAAGTAATAAAAAGGCCGGCCCTTTGCCGTCTTGCGGTCGTAGTGGATCTTGGGCGTGCGATAAAAGCCGGTAGCCGATAGTTGTACGCGGGCAAGGTAGGCCTGGTTCACCAGTTCGGCAAATTCCAGGGTTTGACCGCCTGCTTGCACACGCCCGCCGCTAAAGTGAACGCTCGCCTCGGCTACCCCGAAGCGGTTGGCGGCAAAAGCAATAAGGCGGCGCTTGAGGGTGCGGGCAGCGTTGCGGGCAGCCATGGCGTTCAGGTCCGAGCCCGAGGAGGCGGCCGTGGCCGAGGTGTTGGGGACTTTAGCCGTGTTGGTGGCGGTGATCTTTATCTCGCTGATATCGAGTTGCAGTTCGTTGGCCACCACCTGTGCCACCTTAATAAAAAGTCCCTGGCCCATCTCGGTGCCCCCGTGGTTGAGGTGAACACTGCCGTCACGGTAGATGTGCAGCAGGGCACCGGCCTGGTTGAGCCAGCTGGTAGTGAAGGAGATGCCAAACTTGACCGGCGTCAGCGCCAGCCCGCGCAGCAGCGTGTCCGCGCCCTGGTTGGCCTGGTTGATGGCCTGCCGCCGTTGCCAGTACTGGCTGGTCTGTTCCAGCTCCGCCACGATCTGGTCGGCCACGAAGTCTGCTACCGGCTGGTGATACGGTGTCAGGCTGCGCTCGCGCGGGCCATAGAAATTCAGTTTGCGCACCAGGAGTGGATCTTTGCCCGTGGCTCGGGCAACCGCCTCGATTATGCGTTCGGCGGCAAGTATGCCCTGGGGTCCGCCGAAGCCGCGAAAAGCGGTATTCGAGACCGTGTTGGTAAAGCAGCGTTGTGAACGGATCCGTACGGCAGGAAAAAAGTAGGCGTTGTCCAGGTGAAACATCGCCCGGTCGTTGACCGGGTCGGACAGATCCGCGCTACAGCCGCAGCGCGAAGCCATGGTCGTGTCGACGGCGAGAATGCGACCCTCGGCATCGTGGCCTACCTGCCAATCGATGCGAAAGTCATGCCGTTTGCCGGTCATCAGCATGTCGTCGTCGCGGTCCAGCCGGCATTTGACCGGCTGGCCGGTCAAGTTTGCACCGAGTGCTGCCAGCGCCGCCCACTGGCAGGCTTGGGTCTCTTTGCCGCCAAAGCCCCCGCCCAGGCGCCGCACCTCCACTGTGACCGCGTGGGCCGGCCGGCCCAGCATTTTTGCCAGTTGCTGCTGAATCTCGCTGGGGTGCTGGGTCGAGCAGTAAACCAACAGGTCGCCATCCTCCTGCGGAATGGCCAGCGAGACCTGGCTCTCGAGATAAAAGTGGTCCTGGCCACCGCAGTACAGTGTGCCCGAGACCGTACACGGTGCCGCTGCCAGTGCACCCTGCCAGTCGCCGCGCTGCATAACCTGCTGTTCGCTGATAAAGCGGCGCGCCGCGAGTGCCGCATCAACCGTAAGCAACGGCGCCTCGGGCGTGACCTCCAGACGGCCAAGGGCGGCGGCTGCCCGGGCGGCACGATGGCTGGTGGCGATGACGGCAAAGACCGGCTCACCATAAAAGCGCACCGCGTGGTCTGCCAGCACCGGCTCGTCACCGCGGTTCATGGGGCTGATGTCATTTTGCCCGGGGATGTCTTTGGCTGTCAGCACGGCGACTACCCCTGCTGCCGCGCGCACGGCCTCTAAGTTCAAAGTCTCAATGCGCCCACAGACCGCCGGCGCATAACCCGGCGCGAGGTGCAGGGTGCCGCCGGGCTCAATGATGTCGTCGACGTAGACGGCCTCACCGGTCGCGTGCTTAAGCGCGCTGTCGTGGGCCAGCGCGGCAGCGGGCTGTTGCGGCGCGGTTTCAGGCATGGGTATTCACTGGAGGTGTTGCCGCCGGATAAAGCACCGGCACGGGCTGCCCGGCCATGGCGCTGAGGTAGCGCTCGAGCAGGCCGCGGGCTGCCTGCCCACGGTAAGCGGCGCTGGCGCGCAGGTCGCTGATGGGGGCGTAGTCTTCGGCCAGGGCGTCTGCTGCCCGGGGTAACAAAGCCGGGCCTGGAGTTGCGCCTTTTAGAACTGCCTCGCAGCGCCTGGCCCGCCGGGAAATTGCGGCCATGCCGCCGAAGACAATGCGTGCCTCGCGCACCTTGCCGTGGGCCAACTGCACGTTGAATGCGCCGCAGACGGCGCTGATGTCCTGGTCGAAGCGTTTGGAGATCTTCCAGCAACGAAAGTGTTGCTGTCCCTCTGCCGGGATGCTGAGTGCAGCGACATACTCGCCAGGCAGGAGATCCTGGTGGCCGTAGTCGATGAAAAAATCCTCCAGCGCTATCTCGCGCTCACCGTCAGGGCCGGCCAGGCGTAGCCTGGCACCGAGCGCAATCAATGCCGGCGCCAGGTCACCGATGGGCGAGCCGTTGGCAATGTTGCCGCCGATGCTGGCTTGGCCGCGCACCTGGGGTGAACCGAAGCGGCGCAGCAGTACCCCCAGGTCGGGGGCAAGCGCTGCCAACGCAGCAAATGCATCTGCCAGTGTGACTGCCGCGCCGATCTCGAGGGCCTCTCCCGAGTGCGCGAGGCGTTGCAGTTCCGACACGCTGCCAAGATGAATGACTGCAGCAAAACGCTGATGCCGCTTGCTGATCCACAGGCCCACATCGGTAGCGCCGGCAACCAGCCGCGCTTGTGGTTGCCGGTCGATCAATTGACGCAGTTCCCGGGTGCTCGTTGGGGCGGCAAAGGTGCCGGCCGCGCCGTGCGCACAGAGGTAGGTCCCGTCCGCGGCCCAGCCCTGCAGTAGCACCTGGCTTTTTTCGCGCAATGCCTGGCAATGTGCCGGCACTGCCTGTTGGCACGCAGCCTGGGCCGCATCGATGATGGGGCCGTAGCCGGTACAGCGGCAGAGGTTACCGGCGAGCGCCTGGTTGATCTGGTCCAGTGTCGGGGTACAGCCTTGGTCGGCTTGAGCAAAGTGCAGGCTGGCGAGGCTCATGACCATGCCGGGGGTACAGAACCCGCACTGTGAGCCGTGCTGCGCAGCCATGGCCGCCTGGACCGGGTGCGGCACGGGGTCCGCCAGGTGCTCTACCGTGAGTACCTGTTTGTTGTCCACGGCACCGAGCGGCAGGATGCAGGCGTTGGCAGCGCGGTAGCGCAGCACACCCTCATGCAGTTCACCGATAAGTACCGTGCAGGCGCCGCAGTCGCCTTCCGCGCAACCCTCCTTGGTGCCAGTCAGGTGCCGTTCCTCGCGCAGGAAATCGAGCAGGGTCCGGTTGGGGTCGAATGCCGCCAGAAAAAAGGGTTCGCTGCCGAGCAGGCAGCGCAGTTGTGAACGGGCCTGGGCCATGCAATCGATGACCAGGCCGGTCAACTGCCGCGGTAAGTGCTGTAGCCGTAAGGCGAGACCAGCAGCGGTACATGGTAGTGCGCGCTACTGTCCGCAATGCCGAAGCGAACCACGACCTCACCGAGAAATGGGGGCTCCGGTAGTTCTACGCCGCACTGGCGAAAGTAGCCCGCGGCATCGAATTGAAACTCGTAAACGCCGGGCACCAGGGCCTCGCCTTTAAGCACTGGCTCGTCATTGCGCCCGTCACTGTTGGTCTGCCCGCTCGCCACCTGGGTGCGGGCCCCATCCAACCGGTACAGTACCCAGTGCATGCCCGCGGCTGGCCGGCCCGCTGCGGTATCGAGAACGTGGCTGGTGAGTCTGCCCATGGCTGTCTTCTCCTCTTTCTCGGGCGGCACCGAAGTCACAGGCCAGGGACCCTGCCGGATACCGGCCATCCACGCCGCCGAGCCGACCCGCATCGTCACACAAGCACTCGTGCAGGTCATGCCAGGGCCGCCCAAAACACTTTCAATCGATGATTGATAATAACTTGAATCCTTCGTTGCAGGGTCCGCTAATATCGGCAGCATCGACAGTCAGGCCTGTGCCCGGGAACAGCCAGCAACAAACACCAGCGCATGAATTCCAATACCCCCTATCCCAGGGACCTGGTCGGCTACGGCCAGACCCCGCCGCCAGCTGACTGGCCGGGCGGGGCCCGCATCGCTCTGCAGTTCGTGGTCAACTACGAGGAGGGTGGCGAGAACTGTGTGCTGCACGGCGATGCGGCCTCCGAGGCGTTCCTGTCCGAGATCGTCGGCGCTCAGCCCTGGCCGGGCCAGCGGCACTTGAGCATGGAGTCGATCTACGAGTATGGCGCCCGGGTGGGTGTGTGGCGGCTGTTTGATCTTTTTGCCCGTTACCAGGTACCGCTCACTGTCTTCGGGGTGGCCATGGCGCTCGAGCGTAACCCGGCCGTGGCGGAGGTGGCGCTGGCGGCCGGCCACGAGATCTGCGCGCACGGTTACCGCTGGATCGACTACCGCGATGTGCCGCCGGACCTCGAACGCGAGCATCTGCAGCGCGCCGTCGACATCATCCG
>JASLLH010000101.1:0-7092 GCA_030747115.1 Arenicellales bacterium | reverse complement strand
AAATATTTGTTTTATCGGTACTGTTAATTATTAAAACAATTTGTTAGATTAATGCAGTTGACGTGCTCCAGTGCGCGTCAACTTGGCTCCAGAAAATACTTAAGGAGGAATTTCATGCTCACTATCAAGAAAATCTCCCGTGGCACACTGACCGCCACCCTAATGCTTTTTGGATTGTTGCTCGCGGGCACCTCAGCCCATGCCGGCCCGATGATAGATAAGATTCATTTCATCATTCCTGGTGGCGCTGGCGGCGGTTGGGATGGGACGGCGCGTGGCACAGGCGAAGCGCTGACTGGCTCCGGCTTGCTAGGATCCGGCAGTTACGAAAACATGTCGGGTGGTGGTGGTGGCAAGGCCATCGGTTACATGATCGAGAATGCTGCCAGTAACCACGGCACGCTGATGGTCAACTCAACACCGATCATCATCCGCTCCCTGGTCGGGCGCTTTCCGCATAACTTTCGCGACCTGACACCGATTGCCGGCGTTATCGGTGACTATGCTGCACTCGTAGTCAAAGCCGACAGCGATCTGAAAAACTTCGGTGACCTAGTGGCAATCTACAAGAGTAACCCGGCCGATCTCGCGGTTGCGGGCGGTTCCGTACCGGGTGGTATGGACCATCTCGTTGTAGCCATGGCGTTCAAGGCGGCCGGTGCCGATCCAAACAAGGTCAACTACCTGCCCTTCGATGCCGGTGGTAAAGCGATGGCTGCTTTACTGTCTGGCGAGGCTGATGCCCTGTCGACCGGGCTGGGCGAAGCCCTGGAACTTGCCAAGGCAGGCGAAATCCGCATCCTGGTCTCAACCGCAGGTGAGCGTATTGCCGAAGCGCCAGATGTTTCGACACTGGTAGAGCAGGGATACGATGCAACTTTCGTCAACTGGCGTGGATTTTTCGCAGCCCCCGGTCTTCCGGCTGACCTGCGTCAAGCCTACATCGACATCCTGGGTGCCATGTACGACAAACCCGAGTGGGAGGCGGTGCGAAAAAGAAACGGCTGGGTGAACATCTATAACCCAGGCGACGATTTCGTCAAATTCCTGGAGGCCCAGGAAGAAGTTGTCGGTTCGCTGATGAAGGAACTGGGATTCCTGTAAGCACTTTGGTTATTCAGAAGTACTGTGATCCGGCCCGACCGTATCGTTGCGCTTTTATTAATTGCTTTTAGTATCGGCTATGGCTTGCTGGCTTGGAATTATGAACTTCTGCCATTCGAAGAGCAGATGCCGTTTAAGCCCAACACGATGCCGGTCGGGCTCGCGATCGCTGGAATTATTCTTGCTGTTGCGGTATTGATCTTCCCTGGAGGCCACAGCGGCCTCTCGAGTGATGCCGATGGATGGCGCCGGTTCGACTGGATCTCGACCGGCGCCATATTTCTTTTGATGGTGCTGTACGCCTTGACGCTTCGGCCCCTCGGCTATGTGCTCTCGACAACTCTATTCCTGGTGCTCGGCGCAATCGTCCTGGGCGAACGACGATTTAAAGTACTCATTCCCGTGGCGGCGATTACGGCCTACGGTACCTGGTACCTTGTCCAGCAAGTACTTGGCGTTTTCCTGCGGCCCTGGCCGGAGCTTCTGATCTAGCCCATGCTCGAGGGCATACTTCAAGGGCTGACCACAGCGCTGTCGTTCTACAACCTGCTCATGGTGGTGATTGGCTGCCTGATTGGCACCTTTATCGGCATGCTGCCGGGACTTGGCCCGATGTCGATCATTGCGATCATGATTCCGGTCGCAATTCAACTGGGTAATCCTGCGGCCGCATTGATCATGCTGGCCGGTGTTTACTATGGTGCAATTTTTGGCGGCAGTACTTCTTCGATTCTGATCAATGCGCCAGGAGTTGCCGGCACTGTGGCGACATCTTTTGACGGCTATCCCATGTCGCGCCAGGGCAAAGCGGGTAAAGCACTCACCATTGCCGCCATCGCGTCCTTCTGTGGTGGCACGGTGGGCGCAGTGCTGCTGTTCGGCTTCGCCCCGGCACTGTCCAGTGTAGCCATACTGTTCTGGTCTTCTGAGTATTTCGCGTTGATGGTCCTCGGTATGACCGCCGTTGCCGCTTTTGCCGGCCGTGATCAGGTTTTGAAAGCTCTGCTGATGACGATCGTCGGGGTGATGCTGGCTACGGTCGGTGAATCTGCCCTGCATAACGCGCCACGATTTACCCTGGGGTTGATGGACCTCCAGTCGGGGATCTACTTTGTCACGCTCGTCATGGGTCTTTTTGCCCTGCCCGAAGCGTTGTTTCTGATTCTTCGACGAGGCAAGGGTGTGGTCGAGACTGACAAACTCATGAAGATTGAGAACTTACGGATCTCCAAGGCTGAGGCCAAGCAGATCGCGCCAGTTATCGGGCGGCAATCGATCGCCGGTTTCCTGATTGGAGTGTTGCCGGGAGCCGGGGCTACCATCGCCTCCTTTCTCGGCTATGCGATGGAACGAAATATCGCGCCGGCAGGCGACCGGGAACAATTCGGCAAGGGCAGCATCAAGGGCCTGGCCGCACCTGAAACCGCCAATAACGCAGCCTGCACCGGGTCTTTTGTGCCCCTGTTAACTTTAGGTATACCGGGGTCCGGCACGACGGCAATACTTCTGGGTGCCTTAATTGCCTTGAATGTTGCCCCTGGCCCAGGACTGATGACAGATCGGCCGGAGGTTTTCTGGTCGGTAATTATTTCTATGTATGTCGGCAACCTGGTGCTGCTGATGCTGAATCTCCCGCTTATTCCGTATATCGCTCGATTGCTCGCCGTGCCCCGCAACTACCTGGTGCCGTTTGTCTTGTTTTTTGCCTTGATTGGCTCGTATATCGGACAAAACAACCCGACCGAACTACTGATCATGATTGGGCTTGGCATTGTGGCTACAGTCTTTCGCTTTACAGGCTTCCCTCTGCCGCCGCTCATCATTGGATTTATCCTGGGCGGAATGATGGAAGACAACCTGGGCCGGGCTATTAGAAGATCCGGGGGGATAGAGTTTCTTTGGGAAAGGCCAATGACGCTGGCCTTGCTGATACTGGCGCTGATTCTGCTTATTGCACCCTACTTACTCGACAAACTGAAGATTCGTGAGCGCTTGATGTCGAACTAGTTTTCTGTTGTGTGTCAGTCTGGCTCCAACCCTACTCCGATCCACTCACATAGGCTCACTACCGCCACGTCATCGATTCTGTGTTTTTGTGGATGAGCCCTAGTAACGGGACAAGGGCCGGTGGCTCGTTCTACCGGTGCAAAGGAAGGTCTGGCCTCGATATTTGCCCTTTTCTTGACCAAGATCAAAAAACATTTTGGTTGAATCAGTGGTATATTTGATTTACGTGGATTCAACTTTTGAAGTGCAACAGCTAGTGAAGTCCTGGTATTGAAAAATGCTTATTCGCTTAGCCGGCTTTCTCAAATACGCTAAATTTGCGGCCACCTTTATGTTGGTGATAAGCGCGGTTAGCTGTGGCGGTGGATCATCAGAGAGTGGCAGTGGGGGTGGGTCGGCAGATGCTGACCCTACTGGCAGTTACTATGGCACATATGAGGGGGACTGCAGTGGTAGCTGGGAATTTTACGTTGAGTACAGTAGTGGGAAGCTTACAGGAAGTACGCAAGACTGCTATGGCGCGGCTATAGCAGTTAAAGGCACTATTGATAAGAATTGGAATATTAATTTTGGAACAGCAGGAGGTGACCAGGCCTCTTTCACGGGTAAGATAGACAGTTCTCTTAAAGTGTCTGGGACTTGGGAAAGCTTGGTATGGAGTATAAGTGGCACTTTTACGGGGCAGTGTTCTTACAAATCTATTATTGATGATTCCCCTTACTGCGCTTGACTTCAGCAACAGAGATCGCATACAGCTTTGTACATGACCATGCGTGCTCGGAGCACATCTGAAACCTAGCCACTGACAATATACAAATAGCAGAAAAATACCTGCCGTCGTCGTGCCTCTCTAGCAAAACGCTCGAGTCTAATCTTAGTCAGCCTCTAGTCAGCTCTATCATGCATCAAGCGATGCGATTCCTAAGAGTTAACGGGGCATACAGATGTATACCCGCACCCGGCTTGACTTCAGCAACAGAGATCGCATACAGCTTTGTACATGACCATGCGTGCTCGGAGCACATCCTCACCCCAATCACGCCACCAATGATTCTGGTTTGATGCGGGTACAGTGTTTGAGATGTTGGAGACATTGATGGCCTATTTTTCGAAAAAAGTGGAGCATCAGGTCCTGCCTGCCAAATCTTGGGCGCCCTTACAGACAAAGTGAAACCTGACTCTGTCGTTGTATGCCCCGTTTGCTTAATTCCCAACTGCCCACTAACACCTTAAATTTTTCAGTTTTTCTTGCTCTAGCCCCTGTTTATGGTCGCCATAAAGTATTGTTCTGGGTGATGAGGTGGGAGTCTTGGGGTTTCTTCAGTAGAATCATTGCCTCGAAAAACGCCGGGCTGTGCCCCCGCACGGCAACGTTCCAGTCGATCTCCCGGAGCTATCCGCAATAATGAGAAAAATTCAAAAGATCCTGGTTGCCAACCGTAGCGAAATCGCGATCCGGGTGATGCGCGCTGCGGCCGAACTGGATATCGCCAGCGTGGCGATTTATTCCGAGGAAGACCGTTTTGCCCTGCACCGGTTCAAGGTCGCCGAGTCCTACCGTATCGGCGCGGGCTGTTCACCGGTGCAGGCTTATCTACAGACAGATGAGATCGTCCAGGCAGCTGTGCTATCGGGTGCGGACGCAATACACCCGGGCTATGGCTTTCTTTCAGAAAGCCCCGAATTTGCACGGGCCTGCGAGGCGGCCGGGCTGGTGTTCATCGGGCCATCGCCCGAGTTGATGAGCCGGCTGGGCAACAAGGTGCAGGCCCGGGCCCTGGCGCAGGAGAACCAGGTTCCGGTGATGCCGGCCAGCGGTGTATTGCCTTCAGACCCAGCTACGGTATGCGCTCTGGCCAGTGAGACCGGCTACCCGCTCATGCTGAAAGCCTCCTGGGGTGGCGGCGGCCGCGGCATGCGGGTTATTGAAAGCGAGGCCGAGCTCGATGCCATGGTCGATATCGGTCGGCGTGAAGCGGCCACTGTCTTTGGCAATGATGAAGTCTACCTGGAGAAACTGGTACGCCGGGCCCGGCATATCGAGGTCCAGGTGCTGGGGGATCAGCACGGCAACCTGGTGCATCTATTCGAGCGCGACTGTACTGTGCAGCGGCGCAACCAGAAAGTGGTCGAGCGCGCGCCGGCATTCTTTCTAACAGATGCCGAGCGTGAATCGGTCTGCGAGGCTGCGCTGCGATTGTGCCGGGGAGCCGGGTATCGCAACGCCGGCACGGTAGAGTTCCTGCAGGATGCGGATAGCGGCGAATTCTATTTTATCGAGGTCAACCCGCGCATCCAGGTAGAACATACTGTCACGGAGGAAATCACCGGTATCGATATCGTCAAAGCCCAGATCCAGCTTGCCCAGGGCCATGCGATTGGTACTGAAGCATCCGGGGTCCCGGTGCAGCAGCAGATCACAATGCGCGGCCATGCCATGCAATGTCGCATTACTACCGAAGATCCAGAGAACAACTTTATCCCCGATTACGGCGAGGTCGATACTTATCGCAGTCCCTCGGGCTTTGGCATCCGCCTGGATGCGGGTACCGCCTACACCGGTGCGCGGGTCACGCGTCACTATGATTCGTTGCTGGTCAAAGTCACCGGCTGGGGTAATACTCCCCACGAGGTCGTTCAGCGCATGCTTCGGGCGCTGCGCGAATTTCGGGTGCGCGGTGTTAACACCAATATGCCGTTTCTGGTCGGATTGCTCAGCAATGAAAAATTCTGTCGGGCTGATTACACCACACGCTTTATTGACGAAACGCCGGAATTGATGACTTTTCCGCGCCGTCGCGACAGGACGACGCGGCTGCTACGCTTTATCGGTGACATCACGGTCAACGGCAACTCGGCGGTGGCGGGGCGTCGGCTTCCGCAATCGTCGCGGGTGCCGCGAGTTCCTCCGGTCAGCGGCCTAGTGCTACAGCCGGGCAGCCGTGATCGCTTGTCTGAACTGGGTGCGGAGGGATTTGCGCGCTGGATGCTGGATCAGCCCCAGGCGTTGATTACGGATACTACCTTCCGCGATGCGCACCAGTCGCTGCTGGCAACCCGGGTACGCAGTTACGACCTGATTGCTGTGGCCAACGCCTATGCCCGGCTGCTGCCGCAACTGTTCTCCATCGAGTGTTGGGGCGGGGCGACCTTTGATGTGGCCTTGCGTTTTCTCAACGAGTGCCCATGGCAGCGCTTGACCACCCTGCGCGAGCGCATGCCCAATATCCTTACCCAGATGTTGCTGCGTGCCTCAAACGCTGTGGGTTACACCAACTACCCCGATAACGTAGTGCGGTATTTTGTCGACCAGGCTGCCGCTGGTGGTGTGGACCTCTTTCGTATATTTGATTCGCTCAACTGGGTGGAAAACATGCGCGTGGCCATTGATGCTGCAGGGGAGACCGGCAAACTGGTCGAGGGCGCGATCTGCTACACCGGTAACCTCAGCGATCCCCAGAACACCAAGTACAACCTGGATTACTATTTGGCGCTAGCCCGCCAGTTGGAAACGGCGGGTTGCCATATCCTGGGGCTCAAGGACATGGGCGGGCTGTGCCGGCCGCAGGCCGCACGGGATCTGATCAGCGCACTGAAAAGCGAAGTATCTATCCCGGTCCATTTCCACACTCACGATACCAGCGGCATCGCTGGCGCCAGCGTACTGGCAGCCATTGAGGCCGGAGTGGATGCGGTGGATTGCGCAATGGATTCCATGAGCGGTTTGACCTCGCAGCCTAACCTGGGATCCATCGTCGAGGCGCTGCGTCACGGCCCGCGCGATACCGGTCTGGATGCCGATGCCATTCGCGAACTGTCACGCTACTGGGAGGCGGTGCGCGAAAACTATGCCGCTTTCGAGGGTGAGGAACGTTCTGGCGCCTCAGAGGTCTATGTCCACGGTATGCCCGGTGGGCAGTACACCAACCTGCGGGAACAGGCCCGTTCGCTGGGGCTGGCTGAACGCTGGCCCGAGGTGGC
>JASLLH010000100.1:0-7153 GCA_030747115.1 Arenicellales bacterium | reverse complement strand
TACATTTTCGGGGACATGTCTGCTCTGGTGCGGGCCCTGATCGTGGTTGCCGGGGTGATTGCTGCCGCCGGGATCGTGCTTACTTCCGAGCCGGGCAAGGCGGCCTGGCGATTCGGAGTGGCCACCCGCATAGAGATTCGCAAAGTTATTTGGCCGACCCGTCGCGAGACAGCGCAGGCCACCATGGTGGTGATCTTGATGGTGCTGGTGGTAGGTATCTACCTGTGGTTGCTGGATGCGCTGTCGTTCTGGGCGATCTACGACCTCGCTTTGGGCCTGGGCTAAGTAGCAATGACGGAGGACATCCCATTGAGTGATGCACCTGTGGACAACGCAGCAATAGATGACGCAGTGAGCCAGGGCGTGGGTATGCAATGGTTCGTGATCCAGGCGTTTTCGGGTTACGAGAAACACGTACAGGAGTCGCTGCGTGAGTACATTGCCCGCGCTGAAATGGGCGACGAGTTTGGTGAGATCGAGGTGCCCACCGAGCAGGTGGTCGAACTGAGAAATGGGCAGAAGCGCACCAGCGAAAGAAAGTTTTTCCCTGGTTACGTGTTGGTACACATGCGGATGAGCGATGAAGCCTGGCACCTGGTCAAGTCCGTGCCCAGGGTTTCGGGTTTTGTAGGTGGCAGTGGCTCCAAGCCGGTGCCAATCTCTGACCAGGAAGCGCAGGCTATCTTGCAGCAGGTGCAGGAGGGTGCTGAGCATCCGCGCCCGAAGTACACATTTGCCCCGGGCGAACTGGTTCGGGTTATAGACGGGCCGTTCAAGGAGTTCAGCGGCTCCGTGGAAGAGGTGAATTTTGATAAAAGCAAACTGAAGGTTTCGGTTTCGATCTTCGGCCGGTCGACGCCGGTCGAACTGAGCTTCAGCCAGGTCGAGAAGGCCTGAGTTCCGATTGCTCTGCAGCCAGTTGAAGACACATTAATTAAAGGGGAGCTTAGCGGCGCTTGGACCCGACGGAGTAAACATGGCCAAGAAAATTGAGACGTACATAAAGTTACAAGTGCCGGCTGGCAGCGCCAAGCCGAGCCCACCGGTGGGGCCGGCACTGGGTCAGCATGGGCTCAACATTATGGAGTTTTGCAAGGCCTTTAATGCTGACACCCAGGACGTGGAGCCGGGATTGCCGATTCCAGTGGTGATCACGGTCTACTCGGACAAGAGTTTCACCTATATCAAGAAGACGCCACCAGCGTCTGTGCTGTTGAAAAAAGCGGTGGGAGTGCCCAAGGGTAGCGGTGAGCCGAACAAGGAAAAGGTCGGTAAGGTGGGCCGCGCTCAACTTGAAGAAATTGCCAAGGTCAAGATGCCTGACCTCAGTGCCTACGACATGGACCAGGCGGTCCGGATCATCGCCGGCAGCGCTCGTAGTATGGGCATAGAGACGGAGGGTATTTGACATGGCAGGACGGGGCAAGCGCTATACCGCTGCGGCCGAAAAACGCAGCAGCGAGGTCTACTACGGTCTTGACGAGGCTCTCAAGGTGGTCAAGGATACTGCCTCAGCGAAGTTCGACGAGTCGGTGGATGTTGCCATCAACCTGGGCATCAACGCCAAGAAGTCCGATCAGAACGTCCGTGGCTCAACGGTGTTGCCGTGTGGAACCGGCAAGACCGTACGGGTAGCAGTATTTGCCGACGGTAACGATGCCGAGTCGGCAACCGCTGCTGGTGCCGACATCGTCGGGTTGGATGACCTGGCGGAAAAAGTCAAGGGCGGGGAGATCGATTTTGATGTGTGCATTGCCACCCCGGCGACCATGCGGGTGGTTGGCAAACTCGGTCAGGTGTTGGGCCCGCGTGGTTTGATGCCCAATCCCAAGGTTGGCACGGTGGCGCAGGACGTAGCCAAGGCGGTCACCAACGCCAAGGCCGGGCAGGTCCAGTTTCGTATAGACAAGGCGGGAGTAGTGCACTGCCCCATCGGCAAGGTATCTTTTGAATCGGATGCGCTCAAGGAGAACTTGCTAGCACTTGTCGGAGCGCTGAATAAGGCCAGGCCATCAGCAGCCAAAGGCCAGTATGTTAAGCGCGTCACTTTATCGACCACCATGGGGCCCGGCGTAAAGATCGATCGGGCATCTATAGCCAGTTGAAATAGTTAACGGTTTGAGGGGCCCGGTCAGGGTGCCCCGGTCTGGTTGCTCGACCGGGTTATCTGGACGGGGTCCGTCGAAGACCGCAGGTGTTGCCCCGTTAGCAGTCGCGATGGGTCGACTTAATGGCATTTTGCCAGCCTGCGCAGGCGGTGCCCCCGGTCCCGGCTGTACTAGGGTCAGGACACCAGGGTGTAAACAGTAAGGAGCAGTGCCTCATGAGCCTAAATATCGATCAGAAAAAGGCCATCGTCAGCGAAGTGGCGCAGACATTCTCTGCGGCACAGGTTGCCGTTCTGGCTGAGTATCGAGGACTCACCGTCGCACAGATCACCGAACTGAGAAGTCAGGCTCGCGACCAGGGCGTGGACGTGCGTGTAGTAAAAAACACGCTGGCCAAGCTCAGCGTTGCCGGCTCGGATTTCGAGTGTCTTACCGACCATTTTATTGGTCCCGTGGTGATTTCCTCGTCAGGGGATCCAGTTGCGGTTGCCAAAGTAATCAGCAAGTTCGCGAAGACTAACGAGGCCCTCAAGATCACAGTAGGCGCCATGAATGGTGACTTGCTGGATGCAGGTGCTATCCAGGCTCTGGCCAAGTTGCCAAGTCGCGACGAGTTGCTGGCAATTCTGGTAGGCACCATGAATGCGCCGATCATCAAGTTGGTTCGGACACTTAACGAAGTCCCCTCGAAGTTCGTGCGCGTATTGGCCGCTGTTAGAGACAGCCGGTCGGACGAGCAGGTGGTATGACCGGCGGTCGAGCACCCTAAACACCGAATAGATAATTTGTCAGGAGAAAGTGAAATGACCCGTGAAGAAGTTTTGAATACGATCTCAGAGATGTCCGTGCTCGAGTTATCGCAGCTGATCAAGGACATGGAAGAGAAATTTGACGTCTCGGCCGCCGCGGCCGTTGCCGTTGCTGCACCTGCGGCTGGTGCAGCCGGTGCTGATGCTGCGGCCGAGGAGCAAACCGAGTTTGATGTGATGCTGACTTCCTTTGGCGAAAAGAAGGTCGCTGTGATCAAGGTGGTCAGGGCCATCACTAGTTTGGGTTTGAAGGAGGCGAAGGAATTGGTTGAGTCTGCTCCGGCGGCAGTCAAGGAAGGTGTGAGCAACGACGAGGCCGCGGATCTAAAGAAGCAGATCGAGGAAGCAGGCGGCACTGTTGAGGTCAAGTAGCAACCCGGCGAGTGTGCGCTCGCAGTACGGGTGCCGTTGTCGAGTAGGTGGGCAGGCCGGCGAAGGTTTCGCCGGCGCGTCCGCGCCTTGTCGAATACGACCAGCCGGCGTCACTGCCGGAGGTCAATGAGGCCCTATCGGGTCGCGAGGTCTTCATGACTTATACCTTTACCGAGAAGAAACGGATTCGTAAGAGTTTCAGCAGGCGGTCGGCAGCTGACCAGATACCCAACCTGTTGGAGATTCAGAAGGCGTCCTACCGCAAGTTGCTGCAGGTGGCGGTGCAGCCGCTGCAGCGAATTGATCAGGGGCTACAGGCGGCGTTCAAGTCAGTATTCCCGATTGAGAGTTACAGTGGGGCGGCATCTTTGGATTTTGTCAGTTACCGTCTGGGCGCCCCGGTGTTTGATGTACGGGAATGTCAACAGCGAGGCATGGTCTACTCAGCCCCACTGCATGCGACTCTGCGCCTGATCATTTTCGAAAAGAGTGAAATAACTGGCGGCGCCAAGCAGCTGCGGGATATCAAGGAGCAGGAAGTCTACATGGGCGAGATGCCCCTGATGACCAAGAACGGTACCTTCATTATCAACGGTACTGAGCGGGTCATCGTTTCTCAGTTACACCGTTCTCCCGGGGTTTTCTTCGATCACGACAAGGGTAAAACCCACGCCTCGGGTAAGTTGTTGTTCAATGCTCGGGTGATCCCCTACCGGGGCTCTTGGCTGGACTTCGAGTTCGATCAAAAGGATTTGCTGTTCGTGCGCATCGACCGACGCCGCAAGCTGCCTGGCACTATGATTCTGAAGGCGCTGAACTACTCTAACGAAGAAATACTGGGCCTGTTCTTCGACAAGGATCAGATTGCGCTGCACCCCGAGTCGGCCGAGATCGAACTGGTGAGTGAACGGATGCGGGGGCAAGAACTCGACTTCGACATCACTACAGCTAAGGGTGCCGTGGTAGTTGAGGCCGGCATGCGCTTCACCGCGCGTCATATCCAAAAACTGGAAAAAAGCGGCATAAAAACGCTGCAAGTCCCGGATACCTATGTGTTAGGCCGTGCGCTGGCCAGGGAAATCGTCGATACCGAGAGCGGTGAGATCCTGGCTGCTGCAAATGACGAAATCACGGCTGAGTTACTGGAGCAGCTGCGGGCAGTCGGCATTACGGCAATCGAGACTATTTATACCAACGATCTTGACTGTGGGCCCTATATCTCGGACGCGTTACGGGCTGATCCTACGCGTAATGCGCTCGAGGCACAGGTTGAGATCTACCGCATGATGCGGCCCGGCGAGCCGCCGACGAAGGATGCTGCGGAACAACTTTTCCGCAGTCTCTTTTTCAACATCGACCGCTACGATCTGTCGGCAGTCGGGCGCATGAAGCTCAACCGTCGCTTGGGGCGCAATACCGACGAGGGTCCCGGCATCTTGAGCCAGCAGGATATCGTTGACGTGATGCGTACCCTGGTAGAACTCAAGAACGGACGCGGCGAAACCGACGATATCGATAACTTGGGTAATCGCCGGGTGCGCTCGGTGGGCGAGTTGGTAGAGAACCAGTTTCGCATCGGCTTGGTTCGCGTGGAACGGGCAGTCAAAGAAAGATTGTCGATGGCCGAGTCGGAAAATCTCACGCCGCAGGATTTGATCAACGCCAAGCCAGTCTCTGCTGTGATCAAGGAGTTTTTCGGCTCCAGTCAGCTGTCGCAGTTCATGGATCAGACCAATCCGCTATCGGAAGTCACCCACAAGCGCCGTGTCTCGGCCCTGGGCCCGGGCGGGCTGACTCGTGAGCGGGCCGGGTTCGAGGTTCGCGACGTGCACCCGACCCACTACGGCCGGGTTTGCCCGATCGAAACACCGGAGGGGCCGAACATCGGCCTGATCAACTCGCTGGCAGTTTTTGCGCGCACCAACGAGTACGGGTTTCTGGAAACACCCTACCGCAAGGTCATAGATCGCAAGGTGACGGACGAATTGGTGTATCTGTCTGCCATCGAGGAAGGCAAGTTCATAATCGCCCAAGCCAATGCCAGGCTTAATGCCAATGGCAAGCTGGTCGACGAACTGGTGTCATGCCGCTACCAGAATGAGTTCACCTTGTCGACGCCGGACAAAATCGAATTCATTGATATCGCGCCGTCGCAGATCGTCTCAGTAGCGGCGTCGCTCATACCTTTTCTTGAGCACGACGATGCTAATCGTGCGCTGATGGGATCCAACATGCAGCGCCAGGCAGTGCCGACCCTGCGCAGTGAGAAGCCGTTGGTTGGTACCGGCATAGAGCGCAAGGTCGCCACCGACTCCGGCGTGGTAGTGGTAGCCAGCCGTGGTGGCGTAGTCAATGCGGTGGATGCTTCCCGGATCGTGGTCAAGGTGAAGGACAAGGAAGTGGAGTTCGGCGATGCAGGGGTGGATATCTACAATCTGGTCAAGTACACCCGCTCCAACCAGAACACCACTATTAACCAGCGCCCGTTGGTTTCGGTAGGTGATCGGATTGCAAGCGGTGATGTGCTCGCTGACGGGCCATCGACTGACCTCGGTGAATTGGCCTTGGGCCGAAATATTCTGGTCGCCTTCATGCCATGGAACGGCTACAACTTCGAAGACTCGATCCTAATCTCTGAACGGCTGGTTCAGGACGACGTCTACACCTCGATACATATTGAGGAACTCAGTTGTACAGCCCGTGACGCCAAGTTGGGATCAGAGGAGGTTACCCGCGACATTCCCAACGTCGGCGAGTCGGCGCTGAACCGGCTGGATGAGTCGGGAATCGTCTACATCGGCGCCGAAGTCAACCCGGGCGACATCCTGGTCGGCAAAGTAACACCCAAGGGTGAGACTCAACTGACCCCTGAGGAGAAACTGCTACGGGCGATCTTCGGTGAGAAAGCATCGGACGTAAAGGATACCTCCTTGCGCATGCCTTCGGGCATGGCTGGTACCGTCATTGACGTGCAAGTGTTTACCCGGGACGGAGTCGAAAAGGATGCCCGCGCCCTGTCTATCGAGGCCGAGGAACTCGAGCGCATCAAGAAGGACTTGCAGGATCAGTACGCCATCGTTGAGAACGATGCTTACGACCGGATCGAGCGCCTGCTTACGGGCAAGGTGGCCGAGGGTGGGCCAGGTGACCTGCAAGCGGAGACTAAGATCACCCGGAACTACCTGCAGGAACTGCCGCGTGATAAGTGGTTCGAGGTGCGTCTGCGCGATGAACAGGCCAACACCAAGTTGGAGCAGATTCGCTCACAGTTGACACAGCAATCAAAAAGTTTTGACGAACTTTACGACGAAAAACGCAAGAAACTAGAAGCGGGTGACGATCTGGCGCCGGGCGTACTCAAGATGGTAAAGGTTTTCGTCGCCGTCAAGCGCCGCCTACAGCCGGGTGACAAAATGGCTGGCCGCCACGGTAACAAGGGTGTTATCTCTAAGATTGTGCCGGTGGAAGACATGCCTTACATGGAAGATGGCACGACAGTAGATATCGTGCTCAACCCGCTGGGTGTGCCCTCACGTATGAACGTCGGCCAGGTTCTAGAGTGTCACCTGGGTTGGGCGGCTCACGAACTGGGCCGGCAGATTGGCGAGATGATAGACCGGCAAGCCGGTGTTGATCAGTTGCGCAAAAAGATGGCAGAAATCTACGCCAGCGGCAAGTATCAAGAAGACCTCTCCGGCTTGTCGCCAGACGAACTTGGCGAACTTGCTGGCAACCTACGGCGCGGCATTCCTATCGCTACGCCGGTGTTCGATGGTGCCAACGAAATCGAGATCAAGCGCTGGTTGAAACTGGCCGGGCTGCCGCAGAGCGGCCAGGCCAGGTTGATCGATGGACGCACCGGCG